>NZ_JBNNUX010000017.1:24862-100919 GCF_050280145.1 Lysinibacillus sp. NPDC093688 | reverse complement strand
GTCACACCCGTTCCCATACCGAACACGGAAGTTAAGCTCTTTAGCGCCGATGGTAGTTGGGGGCTTCCCCCTGTGAGAGTAGGACATCGCTAGGCTATATGATAAAATTATTCCGAAGTAGCTCAGTTGGTAGTAGCACCTGACTGTTAATCAGGTTGTCGCAGGTTCGAGTCCTGCCTTCGGAGCCATTCTTGGAGAGTTGTCCGAGTGGCCGAAGGAGCACGATTGGAAATCGTGTAGGCGGTTAACACTGTCTCAAGGGTTCAAATCCCTTACTCTCCGCCAGCACTTTAAGGATTTTTTATTCCAAACGAAGGCCCCTTGGTCAAGTGGTTAAGACACCGCCCTTTCACGGCGGTAACACGGGTTCGAATCCCGTAGGGGTCACCATTTAATACCCAGATGGAGGATTAGCTCAGCTGGGAGAGCATCTGCCTTACAAGCAGAGGGTCGGCGGTTCGAGCCCGTCATCCTCCACCATTATTTAAATAAATCACCTTATTATCGCGGGGTGGAGCAGTGGTAGCTCGTCGGGCTCATAACCCGAAGGTCGTTGGTTCAAATCCGGCCCCCGCAACCAAAATGGTCCCGTGGTGTAGCGGTTAACATGCCTGCCTGTCACGCAGGAGATCGCCGGTTCGATCCCGGTCGGGACCGCCATTTTTTTAAAAATATGGGTCAGTAGCTCAGTTGGTAGAGCATTAGATTGAAGCTCTAAGTGTCGGCGGTTCGATTCCGTCCTGACCCACCATATTTTTTTTGCCGGTGTAGCTCAGTTGGTAGAGCAACTGACTTGTAATCAGTAGGTCGTGGGTTCGACTCCTATCGCCGGCACCATGACTTTCCCGGAGGGGTAGCGAAGTGGCTAAACGCGGCGGACTGTAAATCCGCTCCTTAGGGTTCGGCGGTTCGAATCCGTCCCCCTCCACCAGTTTTTTATTCATAGGGGCATAGTTTAACGGTAGAATAGAGGTCTCCAAAACCTTTGATGTGGGTTCGATTCCTACTGCCCCTGCCAATTAATTAATTTCATGGCGGTTGTGGCGAAGTGGTTAACGCACCTGATTGTGGTTCAGGCATTCGTGGGTTCGATTCCCATCAGTCGCCCCATATAATTTAAAACAATAAAATATATAGTAATATGGCGGTTGTGGCGAAGTGGTTAACGCACCTGATTGTGGTTCAGGCATTCGTGGGTTCGATTCCCATCAGTCGCCCCATTTATATATTTAACTTTTGGGGTATAGCCAAGCGGTAAGGCAACGGATTTTGATTCCGTCACGCCCTGGTTCGAATCCAGGTACCCCAGCCATTTTTTGCGGAAGTAGTTCAGTGGTAGAACACCACCTTGCCAAGGTGGGGGTCGCGAGTTCGAACCTCGTCTTCCGCTCCAAATATTATGGCGGCATAGCCAAGTGGTAAGGCACAGGTCTGCAACACCTTTATCACCGGTTCAAATCCGGTTGCCGCCTCCATAATTTATTACTCAATCGGTTTATCCGATTTTTTTTATCTCCATTATGCCGGTGTGGCGGAATTGGCAGACGCGCACGACTCAAAATCGTGTTCCTTTGGAGTGTCGGTTCGACCCCGACCACCGGTATCATATTTAGTAAAGAATCCTTGTATATAAGGGTTCTTTTTTTATTGTAGTAAATTTATAGAAAGCATTTAAGATTCTCTCAAAATCTATTTTTTGAGAGGATTTTTTTATACGCACCATGGATTGTTTATACACAGTAAAGAATTTTTAACAATATTCGTCTAAAACTTCTTTATATCATATAGGTACTTAAAATTTCAAATAAATCAATTCTCAAAATATGATCTAAAGCCAGCAAAGATTGATTTGTATACTTTTGTAAAGGGTGATAGAGTTAATAACTATTAAAAGAGGTTTTTTCAAAATGTTGAAGTGGATGGGAATGTCAGTTCTAAACTGGACGAAATTATAAGAATTATACAGATTAAGTAGTTTAGGGAGGTGCTTAATCATCTTGACTCGGAACACACAATGATATAGGGAACGAACTGATGGAAAGGAGAATTTACAATGATAAAGAGTGGCAAAAAGGCAAATATTAAGGCACTTACTGTTATTCTAATGTTGTTGGCAATAATGTTCTTTGTAGTACCATCGAGCAATGCAATTTTTGTTAATAAAATGATAGCAGATGAAAACAATAGTGATCATATAAAGGTGACTGCCTCAGACTTAGTTATACCAACTAGGGCTAGAATTATAGGCGAAGGTTATCCAATAAATGAAAATGGGCAAACGTATGGTCCTAATATGGGAAACTTAATGCTTGTTGAACCTGAATTAATGTTGGCAGAAGGCGAGAGCGGTGTATTAGGATATATTTATCAGCCTGAAGGCATACCTTCTCCAAATAAGCTAGATGAATATAATAAATCATTCAAAAAATCGACGCCATTATATTTACAGGATGGTAAAACGATTATTGGTACATTTTATTTTTATTAGTCTTTTTATATAAATTGAGTCCAAATTTCTAATAGTTAACATCGTAATAGGGGTGAAAGCATGAAGGGAAACGATGACAAAAAGGATGAGAAAGAAAATGATTATTATGCAGAAGCTTCAAGATTTACACTTGCTATTATACTTGCAGCTTTATTGATTTGGGCAATATATGACTTATTTAAAAATGATGAAAGCAATGGTATTCAATGGGTATTGATACCATGTATAGTTTTAGTTCTTGAAGTAAACTAGGCGTTATTTAATAAGAAAAGATTATAAAAAAAGAGATGGAAGGTAATTTGAATTTATTGCATTTTCAAACCGGATTAATTAGTAGAAATCAATAAAAACACGAGGTGATGAAATGAAAAGTTCAAAAAAATGATGGTGAGTGTGTTGTGTTCAACTTTATTTGTTGCTGGTCCAGTTAGCATTATTAATAAAAGGTAGCATTAAGCTACCCATTAATTTATTTCACCGGTTTCTAATTTTTTGTTTAAAACTATATAGTCCATTTTGGAAAAGGTTACTGTTACTCTATCCAATCTATTTCCACCAGGGTATAAAAGTAATTGTTGATTAAATTTTATACCTAAAGGTCCAACCGTTTGATAAATAAGATTTAGAATTTTAAAACATTCCAAATCTACTCCTTCTTTCAAATGATTTTTAATATTAATAGTAACCGCATCTTCAACTTCAATAAATCTAGGTTTTCGAGGGGAAATATTATGTGCTTTACAAAGCCTTCTTAACAGATTTTGATAATAATCTAGCTGTTTCATTTAAACCACCTCTTTTTAAATCATATCATTATTAAGTAAAAAAGAATATAGAAATGGAGGTTATTTTATGAAAAAATGTTTTTTATCAACAGTTTTCATGCTTTTTTCTTTAGTTTTAGTTTCCCCTGCATTTGCAAGTGAAACAGACTCTCCGGCATTAGAAGATTTCATTGAAAAAGGTGAGATCATCTATATGGACGATGAAATAACAATTAGAAGTTTTGGAAATGATCAAGAAGTTTCTGAGGCAATTTTTAATCACCCTGATAGTGTCACAGCAACTAACGAGAATCCTATTTTGCGTTCATCAATTACTGGTCCTGGAGGTCGAGCAAGTATTGTAGATGCTGATTCAGGTCGAGCTGTATTTTGGTCTGTTAAGCCTGCTACAGCGTGGCCATATAATTTTTCTGGTACTGTAAAATTAAGATACCATTCTGGTTTTGCTAGAGATGCAAGTGTTGGCGGTATGGGAGCTTTAGGTTCAACTGTTAGTGGTATGGTAACAATGAATAAAAATAATGGTGGGGTTGCATACCTTGAAGGTACAGCTTACGCAATCTCTGGTGATAAATACACAATTTTACCGGGAGTACACACTTCATTTAGACCAAATTGATTAAAAAGAGTAGCAATTGCTACTCTTTTTATTTTGCAAACGAGTAGAATGGCGCGCAATTCTAAGCCCATAAATTAACTTTAATGTACAGTTAAATATTTTAAGATTGAATGTTTTACTTTTAGCTTGGCAGTCTTCGCCACTTTAGGGTGAGTAGTATGGTTAAATTATTGTAGGAAAAGACATAATGCCTGATAAGTAGTATTTACGATGAACAGAGAGGGTATGACCATGAACAGACACTTTTTTATTGCAGTTCCACTTCCTTCAGACATTAAAGCAGCTCTTAATGAAAAATGTGAAAAAATGAAGATAGATTTTCATTTTAAACGATGGGTTCATCAGGAAGATTATCACATCACTTTGGCTTTTTTAGGTCATGCAGATGAAGAGCAATTACAGGCTGTAATGGATGAAGCAAGGGAAAATCTTCTGAACGTTCTTCCATTCGAATTAACAATTCAGGGGTTCAAAACTTTTGGAAGAAAAGAATACCCCAGAATTTTATGGGTGGATCTGCTCGAATCGCAGCAATTAAATGTTGTGCAAGAAATAGTATACCAAGACTGTATGAAGGTTGGATTTGAATTAGATAAGAAGCCCTTTGTCCCCCATATAACTGTTGCAAGAAAGTGGGATGAAGCATGCGGGAAAATTCCCTCAGAGGCATTGATGGAAGAAAATTTTCAGCTTCCTAAATTTCTAGTAGAAGAAGTGGTATTGTACGAATCAAAAATAGAGAAAACCCCAAAATATTATAAAAAAGCTGTCATTCGTTTAGATGGCCAATAATTTTACAATCAGCTCGTAAACCTAAAAAAGAAAGGGTTTATGAGCTTTTTTTGCTGAAGATATTTTATTTTTAATAAATAGTTCATCTTCCGTTCATTTAAGGATTTTATGCTAAGGATGTAAAAAGGAATGGAGGAGTTAACGATGAATCTTGCGTGGAAAGAAATTAAGAAGAGTAAAGTAAGATTTTTAATATTAGGGTCAATTGTTTTTCTAGTTAGTTTATTAACTTTTATTATTTCTGGTTTGGCGAACGGATTGTCACAAGATAATGCCGCTCTCATTAAGGATTTACCACAAGGTCAATTTTATATGAATAAGGATGCAGATCAAACGTATAATCTGTCAAAAATAGATAGCAGTACACAAAATGAAATATTGAGCAAAGAAAAAGATGCTGTAGCTTTTTCATTACAAATGGGCTTTTTAAATGATCAAGACAATAAGCAGCAAAGCGTTGCCTTTGTTTCATCGACCGATTCAGCGTTATTTGAAAATGTGAAACGTGGGGAAGTCATATTAGACAGCTCAATGAAAGATAAAGGAATTAAAGTAGGAGATACATTAACGAATAATCAATTTAGTGGCAAGTTTGTAGTAAAGGAATTTGTCGACCAAAAGAAATATAGTCATGCACCTGTTGCTTATATTAATAAAGAGGATTATAAAGAAATTTACCGTGTGGATGAAATGCAGATGATTTTCGTCCCAGACGGAGAATCTTCAAAAGAATTTGCTGGATTACAATCATTTTCAAATAAAGAATTTCTTAATACCATTCCAAGTTATAATGCAGAACAGATGTCATTAAATATGATTGTTTGGTTTTTAGTAGTCATTAGCGGGATGCTGTTTGCGATCTTTTTCTATATGATGAATGTCCAAAAAATCGGCTTATACGGAATTCTAAAGGCCATTGGTTTGAAAACAAGCAAGTTATTCAAAATGATATGGACACAGATGGCCATCATTACAGTTATTTCACTTATTTTATCTGTAGCCTTAAGCCAGGCCTTTAATTTAATTGCGCCAAAAGGAATGCCATTCACTTTAACAATCGCGACAACCATTCAATTATCGATTGTATTTCTAATTATCGGGTTTATTGGCGCTACAATTTCAGGGATTCAAATTAAAAAAATCGAACCATTACAAGCGATACAGCAAGGAGAGGCTTAATATGACTTTATTTAAAATCGATGAAGTTAGAAAAACGTTTACGAATGGCGAGGTAGAGGAAGAAATACTTAAAGGGATAGATCTTTCATTAAAAAAAGGAGAAATAACTGCATTGGTAGGTGCATCTGGATCTGGTAAAAGTACGCTTTTGACAATTGCCGCGGGACTTCAGCCTGCAACAGATGGATATGTTACATTTGAGGGAAAAAACCTGTCTATCATGAACGCTGAAGAGGTTCGAAAAGTACGAGCAAGTGAATTCGGGTTTGTCTTTCAGTTTGCACACCTTGTACCTTTTCTTACAGTTGAGGAGCAACTGCTGCTAATGCTAGATGTTTCTGAATCAAAATTGAAGAAGCAGGAACAAAAAAATGAAGTTGATCGCATACTAAAATTAGTAGGGATGGACCATCGAAAAATGGCTTATCCTCAATCATTGTCCGGCGGGGAGAAGCAACGTGTTGCGATTGCTCGTGCAATCATTCATAAACCGAAAGTTCTATTCGCAGATGAACCAACTGCTAGTTTAGATTCACAACGATCAAAAGAGGTTATGTTATTAATTAGGGATTTAACTAAAACGTTAAACATTACTACTTTAATGGTGACACATGATGAAGAAATGCTTGTTTATGCAGACCGTATTATTAAAATGAGCGATGGTGTCATTTTGCAAGATGTTACCTGAGATAGAGCAATAGAAAGCCACAACCACAGCTATTGATGGTTGTGGTTTTTTTTTGAATCACTGTAACGTTGAAATGATTTCAGATTAGGCGCAAATTACGAATTTTTTTAAAAGGCCTAGTGTTAAGTTACCAAATCAATAAACTAATGAAGCATATTGTAGAAGGAAAGGAGGAGGTGAGTTGAAATGGCGTTTGTTATTGCCTTAATAATTGTATTAGTAGGGTTAATAGCGGCATTCCAATTAAACGAAGGACGTTCAGAAAAAGGGAGATATATCGTTTGGGGTATCATTATAATGATTGCGTTTGCACCATTTTTATCATTTTTAATTGGCGTACTATATGGAATGATGGTTAGAACTGGTTGGACAGCATCGATTATGATGATTTTATTTCCTATAATTTTTATCATAGGGCTTATTATATTATTCTTAGGTATTTATAAGAAAAATGAAGAAGAGCATAAATAAAGGGGTTAATTCGTTCAGTGTTTTTGTTATCTAAATTATCAAGGTAAAAAGCCGCGAGACTCCTAGAATTGTTTTTTCGATATAGTGTAAAAAATGTAGCGAAGGAGCCTTATGCCTTCGTGTCCAACATCCTAACTTTTTTGCCCTGATGCGGGTCGTACCTTGCCGGCGGAAAGGCATAGCGGTTTTTTACCAATTAGAATATTTATGTCAATCGAGCTTTTCGGCTTACTTTACAGACCATTCTCATTAATGCCCTGTGTAACGAAGGAAAGATCGAAAAGACAACATCCATCGTTTTACGCATAGGCATAGGAAAAATAATAGGCTTATTTTTGTGCACGCCTGCAATAGCGATTTTTGCTAGTTGCTGTGGAGACATCATTTTTTGCTTTTTCAATTGTTTGGACATCGCCGATTGATCGATATTAATAGCTGTTGCTTTATCAAAAATAGGTGTATCAATAAAAGTCGGACAAAGTGTACTTACCTTGATGCCAAATTCCTCAGCTTCATAGTGCAGTGATGTTGTTAAGCCCACAACAGCATGCTTCGTAGTTGAGTATGCCGCTGAAATAGGAGATGGTCCCAACCCTGCTGCTGATGACGTATTAATGATATGTCCAAAACCTTGCCTCTTCATGATTTGATACCCAACTTGTGTACCATAAACAACGCCCCATAAATTAATATCCACAATGTCTTTCCAATCGTCAATCGACATATCATAAATTTCACCATACATAGCTATACCAGCATTATTGAACAAATAATCTAATCTTTGAAATTCCTCATATACATTTGTAATGACATGTTCGACATTTTTATAATCGGTTACATTTAATTCAACAAATCGAGCATTTGAAGTATCTTTATTTAGTTCTGCCTCTAGAAGACGTCCATCATGTTCGTTAATATCTGCAATAATAACAAATACATGTCGACCTACTAACTCTTTGCAAATAGCCTTTCCTATACCTGATGCACCACCAGTAACAATCGCAATCTTTCTCATAATCATCACCCTTCGTATGAATTCCTACAATTGAAGCTTTTCAATAAAGGCTGTGTATTCTTCCACGACAAGTTCTGCTCCTTTACTATTTAAATGAACGCCATCCAAAGTTAAATGTAGCCCTCTCTTTTTGGATAATCGGTCAATTCGCAAAGGATTTTTATACAACAGTACATCTTTCATCACTCGCATAACATTGGTGTTCATATACTCTGAACTACTAACATGTTCTAATTGATGCTCAAAAACCTCTTGTATATTTAAAAAGCTAACATTTGCATACTTAGAAGAGATGGCCTGAATAATGGAGGAGAGCTCTTTTAATTCCATATTGGGCGTGTTTTTTATTTCCTCTCCTATTAATGCTGGTGTTACTAAAACTACATGTTTAGAGGAGGCTAAAATCATTTCTAAAACATTTACATAGTAATCTTTAAATTCTTGATGATCTTTTGTAACTGGCTGTGCCTGTACTTTCAAAAGTTTAGTGTAGACATCATTGACACCAATCCAAAGAAAGCTTAGATCATAATAAGTAGCTAGCTTCGATTTCTCTAAACGAGTGTGTAAGCTTTTCACTGTCTCACCAGGTTTACCGAGATTATCAAATTCGATATGTTGATGTTTATCTGTTAGTCGTTTAAAAAATGAAACCCCTGGCCGACCTTCTGTTAAGCTGTCTCCGATACATGCAATTTTCACTTATATCCCACCTTTTAGTTCTCTTAATAAAATGGTAACTGCCTGATTAAAGAGTGGCTTTAGTGCTTTAAGCTCCTGCGTATTTGTAAGCTGACATAAACCTCCTAGCCATGTGCCTAGTAGAACTGTCCACTCATCAATATTTCCATTAACAAATTCTCCTCGATCAATGCCTTCTTGAAGGATCGCACGGTAAGCACCCATCGGTACAATCGCTAAATTGTATAGTTGTCGCACTGATTCAGGGCTTGATTTTGGATTGGAAGCTAACTCTTGCCCTGAGCTTAATAAAGGTGTTTGGTAATGATAGAGAACATGCATAGCCATGCCATATAGTTTCTCTGTTGCCGTGGAGTAGGTACATTCTTTTTGGAGCCATTTATTGTGCCAATCTTGCATTGTTTGTTGTGCTAGTAGTACAAAAAGCTTTTCTTTGTTCTCAAAATGGTAATAAATATGTCCCTTGCTGTAGCCTGAAGCGGTTGAAATATCTCCGACTGATGTTTGATTATAGCCCTTTTGAGAAAACAAACTAACCGCATGTTCCATAATTTCAACTTTTGCTTTCTTGCTATCATAACGTCTTTTATTCAATGATTTACTCCTTTGATAATTTGAACGGTCGTTCTAATTTTAATATACGATATTTTACTGTTTGATTAATGGTTAAATACCTAAGTCATCAAGTTTTCACAATTGTGTAATCCCATCTCTCAGATGAAATTGGGATGATATTCGTTAAACCTCACGTTATGATGATGAAACTAATAGAGGAAATATCCATCAAAATGGTGAATAATAAATTATACAAAAAATAGGAGGGTGAATTAGATGGGGAAAGTAATAGGGTTTGAATTAAATAGTCAGGAGCCTGAAAAAGCGGCTGAGTTTTATGCCGAAGTTTTTGGTTGGGAGGTAGCTGCACCTAATTGGGAATATAGGGGCGTAACAACTGGGGATGTTAGTAAATCAGGGATTAACGGTGGTATTGCAAAGGGGCCACATGACTACCCTTTTGGAACACGTATTCAAATTGAAGTTGATTCTATCGATGAAGCCATTTCTAGAGCTAAACAGAATGGCGCAGTCATTGTGCGTGACAAAATGGAGTTCGATGAGTTTTATCTTGCCTATATGGTAGACCCAACTGGACTAGGCTTTGGCCTGATTCAAAACAAATAATCTGTTTGATTAACAAGTCTCTGCAATGGATTGTGGGGGCTTTTTTTGTTAATGCTACAGGAAAAGCAAGTCTCCTATTAATGAGGAGGCTTGCTTTTTGTCATGCAGTATCTAATCTAATGTAATATGAAAAAAACGATGAAGTGCTTGTCTCCAATCCTTTTCGTTATGAGTTGAATAGGTCGTTAGGGATTGTCCCTCGTATATACGGAATTCATTGTTAAGCATTGTGTGTCGTCCGCGAGGGGTACGAATCATAGCGATTTTATTTTTTTGTTTAGAAAGTCTTGGCGCAAACTTTGCATCGTTAGCGTCATCGAAAAAACTATAAAGTAAACGCCAATCATGTTTTCTTTGTTCGTACAGCATCCAGCCATTCGCTTCATCTCGTTCAATTTTATAAAGTTCATTACCTTCACGGTGTTGATGCCCAGCTATTAGTGGCACTGGCTTACAAGGAGCTACAGCACCTACTCCAACATCTGAAATATATGATTGCCCAGCGAAATGGACAAGCAATAGCTGGTGCATAGGTACATCCTTAACAGGAGTATCTGCTTCAACGTTGCGCCAAAACTGTGCATAGCGATTGGTTACAGAATAGCCAAGCTCGCGAAGTAGCCAACTAAATAAAATATTTAGTTCAAAGCAATTGCCTCCACGATGCTGAATAATAATTTTTTGAAAAAGGTCAGGGATAGCGAAGGAGATGCCATATTTCAAGGCAACATCTAGGTTCTCATAAGGAATTATATGTAGATGTCTAGTTTGGAGCTGACCAAGTAGCTTAATAGAGGGCTCTAAAGATCCTTGAAATTGAATAAGCTTTAAATATTGCTGTATTTGTGAATTCATAATATCGCCTCACTCCTTATTAAATAACATAACCGAAATGGCTAAAGAATACACGTGAATATTAGTAAGAAAATAATAGGAAAATAGGTAAATAACTAGTAAAATTAAAATGTTAGCTACTATAAAGAAAAATATTTCCTATTAGTTTAGTTAATAATAATGATTGTAAGGTAGGTATACGAATGACAAGCGAAATTAAATGCGAAATGAAATGGATAGAAGTAAATTCATACGATGAAATGAGCGAAGTAGCAGCGGATATTTTCACTAAACAATTACAAGCAAAGCCAGCAAGTATTTTAGGATTAGCAACTGGTGGTTCTCCTGTAGGGATGTATAAGGAATTAGTGAAACGCCAACAAGCTGGAAATATATCTTTTAGCGACGTGATTACTTTTAACCTAGACGAATATGTAGGTCTCGATCAATCAAGTCCCGCAAGTTATTGGACATTTATGCATGAGAACTTATTCAATCATGTAGATATTAAGGAAGAAAATATACATTTACCAAATGGTAAGGCAGAGAATTTAGATGCTGAGTGTGTCGCTTATGATGCTCGAATCAAGGAAGCGGGAGGAATTGACCTTCAGCTATTAGGCATCGGCGTTAACGGACATATTGGCTTTAACGAACCGGGTACATCTTTCGAATCTCTGACTAATATTGTAGAGTTAACAGAATCTACACGCACAGAAAATGCCATCTATTTTGATGACTCTAAGGATGTACCGACGCATGCTATTACAATGGGCATTCAATCTATTATGAATGCTAAAGAAATCGTCCTAATTGCATTTGGTGAAAAAAAAATAGAGGCTATGGAAAAATTAAGAAGTGGGTTCATCACAGAAGATTTCCCAGCAAGCCAATTATTAAACCATCCGAATGTAACGGTTATTTACGGCGGAACAAAATAGAAATTAAGCGTAGACTTTATATTTTTGAAGTCTGCGCTTATTTTTTTGGATTCGAAAGAAGAGCTAAGGTGACGGAAAGAAGAGCCAAGGTGGCGGATAGAAATTAGAGCGACGGAAAGAATGGCTCAAGCGACGGAAAGAAGGGCCAAGGCGACGGATAGAAAGGCGAGAGCGACGGAAAGAATCGACAAAGCGATGGATAGAGAAGCCAAAGTCGTGGATAGAACAGCCAAAATCGTGGATAGAGAAGCCAAAGTCGTGGATAGAACAGCCAAAATCGTGGATAGAGAAGCCAAAGTCGTGGATAGAACAGCCAAAGTCGTGGATAGAGAAGCCAAAACCGTGGATAGAACCGACAAGGCGACGAAGAAGAGCCAAGGTGGCGGATAAGAAATTAGAGCGACTGAAAGAAAAGCCGAAGCGACGGATAGAAAGGCGAGAGCGACGGAAAGAATCGACAAAGCGATGGATAGAAGCCAAAATCGTGGATAGAGAAGCCAAAATCGTGGATAGAGAAGCCATAGTCGTGGATAGAGAAGCCAAAATCGTGGATAGAGAAGCCATAATCGTGGATAGAGAAGCCAAAGTCGTGGATAGAACAGCCAAAGCCGTGGATAGAACCCCCAAAGTAGTGGATAGAACCTAAAAAGGGAGGCGCATTCACCCGGAAATTTAGATGTCATAGGCACTAGCTTCGCCATTAATCAATGCTACAATATTATCTATATGCTAGAATGAGAAAAACACTAGGAGGGGTTAGGGTGAAAAGCACCGTACCACATTTAGAAAAGGGCGATACAGTTGGTCTTGTGGCTTTATCAAGTCAAGTAAAGCCCGAAAAGCTAGGAGATGCAATAGCCTTTCTTGAAGAGTTAGGTCTTAACTATATAATTGGAGATACTATTCAGGCAAAGCACGATTACCTGGCAGGTAGTGATGAGGAGCGTCTAGCTGAATTTCATGAGATGGTAAGCAATCCAGAGGTGAAGGCAATTTTTTGTGTTAAGGGGGGCTATGGCTCTGCGCGTATTGCGGAAAAGATTGACTACGGACTGCTTGAGGAAAATCCGAAAATCTTCTGGGGCTTCTCTGATCTTACATATTTACATTGCGCGATTAATGAATATGCTAATTTAGTGACGTTCCATGGACCGCTCCTTATGTCTGTAGACAGAATAGATGATTTATCAAAGAAAATGTTTTTACAGTTATTTTCACCGATGGAATTACAGTATACGGAGGACATTGCCCCGTTAACAACGATTGCACCTGGTGTTGCTCGCGGTCAGATTATTGGTGGGAATCTACGTCGCCTTGTTAACACATTAGGTACTAAATTTGAAGTGAGCACGGAAGGTCGCATTTTATTGATTGAGGATATTGCAGAAACTATTCCAAGAATCGATTCGATGCTGCAACAATTAAAACAGGCGAGAAAGCTTGAACAGTTAGCAGGTGTTATGATCGGTTCCTTTACGCAAACGGAAGCGGATGAAGCGGCACTTTTGACTTTAATGAAGGACTATTTTGCGGATTTAGGTGTTCCAGTTGTGGCAGGCTTTAAAATTGGTCATGATTCAACGAATATTGCAATTCCATTAGGAGTAGATGCCATTTTAGATGCACAGGAAAAGGCACTGAAAATTTTGCCTGGTGTGCATTAAAAAGAAGCGCTCAGCACTTTATATTGTGCTGAGCGTTTTACTGTAGGTTATTATTAATAAGGCTCTGCGTCATGCCCTTTATCTACAGCCTTTTTAGGGGCTTCATCACCATTTATATTGCCAAGTGGCTTTGAGGAAGATGAATTATTTCGAGCTTGTTGTAACCCTTCTTTTAACAAGCGACCATACTCCTCGTCTGCTTCCTCCGCTAATGCAATCATCGCCTCTTGAATGGCACTGTCGCAAACTGCTAAATCACGAATTAAGTTTTCAAGCAGCTCATCTCGCTCCCATTGTTCAAAATTGCGATATGTTTCTCCAGCTTGCTTTGTATTGCTTTGACGATCAATGGATTCCCGAACGAGATTGCCTTCCACAAGTGGTGTATGTTCCTTAGCCGTTTGAGTAGCCTCTTTTAAACCATTTAACATCGAAGGCTCGTAGTTTATATGAGGATTTTGCCCTGGAGCTAAATCACGCTTATACAGCATTTGACCACCGTTTTGATTGGTTGCAACTCGTTTTTTAGGGGCATTGATAGGAAGCTGTAAATAGTTTGCACCTACGCGATGACGCTGTGTATCAGAGTAGGAGAAGGTACGCCCCTGTAACATTTTATCGTCCGAGAAATCCAAACCGTCCACAAGCACACCTGTACCGAAAGTAGCCTGTTCGACCTCAGCAAAATAATCTTCTGGATTTTTATTTAACAACATCTTACCAACTGGATACCACGGGAATTGATCATTAGGCCAAAGCTTCGTATCGTCTAATGGATCAAAATCAAGCTCTGGATGTGGACCATCCTCCATAATTTGGACGTTAAGCTCCCATTCAGGGTAATCACCCTTTACAATTGCATCGTATAAATCCTGTGTAGCATGATTGAAGTTTTTCTTTTGGATTTCTTCCGCTTCTTTTTGTGTTAAGTTTTTAATGCCCTGTAAAGGTTCCCAATGATATTTTACAAGGACGGCTTTGCCTTCACTATTGACCCATTTATACGTATTGACGCCAGAGCCTTGCATCATTCGATAATTAGCTGGAATACCCCAAGGCGAATAAACAAATGTCACCATATGAAAGGATTCTGGAGAGCTTGCACAGAAATCAAAAAAGCGTTCAACGTCCTGAATATTTGTAATGGGATCAGGCTTAAAGGCGTGAATCATATCAGGGAATTTCATAGCATCGCGGATAAAAAAGATTTTTAAATTATTGCCGACTAAATCCCAGTTACCATCCTCAGTATAAAATTTTACAGCAAAGCCTCGTGGATCTCGTAATGTTTCTGGTGAATGGCCACCATGAATAACGGTTGAGAAACGCACAAAAACAGGCGTCTGCTTGCCCTTTTCCTGAAATACTTTAGCTCTTGTATAGTTAGAAATAGGCTTATCCCCGACTACTCCGTATGTTTCAAAATAGCCATGCGCCCCAGCACCTCGAGCATGAACAACACGCTCAGGAACTCTTTCGCGGTCAAAGTGACTTATTTTCTCTATAAAATCATAGTTTTCAAGGGTTGCAGGTCCTCGATTACTGACAGTTCGTATATTTTGATTGTTAGTAATAGGATGCCCCTGTCGATTTGTCAAGGTCATGTCATGCTCGTCTGTTGAATCATGTTGTTTTGTCATTGTATAACCCCTTTCTTTTGATATAGCCATTTTGTCCATGTTAGTGAACAAATAGACATGAAAAAACTCTCTTTCATATGAGGTGGAAGAGAGTTAATGAATGCTGTTTTTTTAGGGGGGCATACAATAAACAATGGTCTATAAATTGATTTTATTTATAATTTAGCCTTTTAACCTCATCTTTTAATTGAACTAATAATCTATTTCATCCATTGTTAAAGCAAGATGAGGTAATTACATGTACTTGATTTATGCGAATTAAAAAGCTCTCCTACACACAAGGTGTAAGAGAGCTATTGGATGGCGTTTTCAAATAAATGTCAAGTTGATTTGAGTATGGCCATTGCTCATAGTTGGTTATTAGTCATTGGTCATACAGTAACAGGTAACTTGTCATTGGTTTAACTATGTTAGCTCTAAAAGCTAGTTGTGAAAACAGCACATCCAACTCGGTTTGGAGTCTCACCGCCCCGAGATTTAGAAATAACGAGAATCATCAAAGTTGATTTCAACACTATAATTCTTTGCATTGATAAGATTCGATAATTTATGGGCATCTTTTTCTAGTTTAATAGCACGTTCACGATACTCATCTGGCTCATACATCGCAATTTCATAAAGCATTGTATTTTCACCATAACCCATGCGTACACTCTCTTTTTCATGCATACTAAACTGTTTGCACAGCTCGGCATCTGCGCGGAGCTGTGTTGCGAGCTCAATTGCTTCAACTAATGCTAGTTTTTCCCCTTTAAAGTCTACTGAGCTTTTTATATTTGCTTCATATACTAAACGATCTAATGTGCGGACATCGAGACGTACTTGAGCTAATTCTGCTTCAATTACTGTCATTGTACGATTACTTGTTTTGGGTGTTTGCCCTTTTTCAACAGTTACAAAAGCGCTACGATGTAATTCGTTAACAAGCTCCTGAACTTTTTTTGCTAAAATACTTTTTAGCTTAACGGCTTCTGCAAGATTAATCATGAAAACACGTCCTTTTACAGTGTAGTAGATGGTGCTACGTTTGTTAATAAGGCCACTTTATAATCGCCGCCATGAACTTGGTTAAACATCTTACCGGCAGAGGCAAGAAGCTCTTTTGCATTTTCTTCTGATAACGATGGGCGAAGGTAGAAAATATGTAGAGCCTCGGTCGTTTCCTCTGAAACAGACGTGCGTTTAGAATCGACAAATGGTGACCCAAACGCTCCCTCAGCATCACAGCTATATAGGATATTTGTTAATGAATTAAAACGTCCATTTAAGCCCTCATAGCCAGTTTCCTCGTTGCCAAGTGCAATCTCTATATGGCCTTTTAGTTTAGCCACATCATATAAGCCTACTGGAATTTCATATTGGAGGGAGAAGAAATTATTTAAATCAACACCTGAGTGAAGAGGTGTTAAATAATTTTGCTTACTAATTCGGCGCATTAAGCTTTCTGCTGAGTGACGATAGCGGTTCGGATCTGCGCCAAGCTTTTTCCATAGTTGTCGCCATTCTGCGATACCCTCTCGTTGCGTTACAGGACGATCCTGCATTTCTAAAAAGAGATTTTCCTGATACAATTGCATGCGACCTTTAATCATTTGAGGCGATTCTGCAACGACAATTTTGGTATAATGAATAATGCCGATTTTTAGCTCGGGATGTTGTGTCAATAGAGATTGATTAATTGAAATTTCCATAAAACATCACCTACTTTATCTATTTCTATTATTGTATCATGTCAGGAGTTGGAAATGAAATGAACATACATGACCTACAACGTGAATTTGTGGCGTATGCAATGTCCATTGGTGTAGACAAAATTGGTTTTACAACAGCAGCTCCATTTACAGAATTAAAAAATAGACTGCGCCGTCAGCAAGAACTTGGCTATCAGTCTGGCTTTGAAGAAAGCGATGTTGAAAAACGTACCGAACCCCTACAATTGTTAGAGGGAGCAGAGAGCATTGTGGCGATCGCTGTAGCCTATCCGTCGCGCATGCAAAATGCACCTGTTGGCAAGAAGGGAGCAAGACGGGGGATTTTTTGCCGTGCTTCCTGGGGTGTCGATTATCATACAGCATTACGTGAGCGATTGAAATTATTATCAGCCTGGCTTGAGGAGCGTATAGAAGGGGCACGTATTGAATCAATGGTTGATACGGGTGCACTTGTGGATAGGGCAGTTGCAGAACGTGCAGGGATAGGCTGGAGCGGAAAAAACTGCTCGGTTATTACGCCTGAGTTCGGTTCTTATGTATATTTAGGAGAGCTTATTACGAATATCCCTTTTGCGCCTGATAAGCCTATGGAGGATGAATGCGGGGATTGCCGTTTATGTTTAGATGTTTGTCCAACAGGCGCGTTAATCGAGGGGGGACAGCTAGACTCGCAGCGTTGTATAGCTTTTTTAACGCAAACTAAGGGAATGTTACCAGATGAGTTTCGTACCCATATTGGTAATCGTTTGTATGGCTGCGATACATGCCAGACCGTATGCCCAAAGAATAAAGGGAAAATAAACTGGATACATGAGGAATTTAAGCCTGATCCAGAGCTTGCAAAGCCATTACTTGTTCCACTTTTAACGATTTCAAATCGTGACTTTAAAGAAAAGTTTGGACATGTTTCTGGTTCGTGGCGGGGGAAAAAGCCAATTCAACGCAATGCTATTTTGGCACTTGCGCACTTTAAAGAAGAAGCTGCGGTACCAGATTTAGTAGCACTTCTTGAAAAGGATGAACGACCTGTTATTCGAGGAACAGCAGCATGGGCTTTAGGTAAGATAGGCGGGGAGCAGGCCCAATCTGCATTACTTGAGGCAAAAGCAAAAGAACGAGACGAGGAAGTACTCGTTGAAATTGATAAAGGTTTACAATTTTTTAGTTAAGGAAGTGTACCGTTATGCCATTGCATATCGTTTTATATCAACCAGAGATTCCAGCGAATACAGGAAATATTGCACGCACATGTGCTGGAACAAATACCTCACTACATTTAATTCGCCCTCTTGGCTTTTCCACAGACGATAAAATGCTAAAACGTGCTGGCTTAGATTACTGGCATAGTGTCAATGTCGTATACCACGATTCGCTAGAGGATTTTTTAGAGGCATCCAAAAATGGCGACGTTTATTTAATTGAGACATATAGTGAAGAGCCATTTACGACACATGATTTTAGTGATAAAGATCGTGATATTTACTTTATGTTTGGAAAAGAAACGACGGGCTTACCAAAGGATTTTGCGTATGAACGTCGCGATATGTGCTTACGTATTCCACAGAGTGAGCATGTTCGTTCACTCAATCTATCGAATACAGCAGCCATTGTTATTTATGAAGCGTTGCGTCAACAAGGATATCCAGGATTACATTAACAAAAGCAGTTCTCTCATAGAGGAGAACTGCTCTTGTTTTTTTATTAGACGTAAAGTTGCCTGTGAGTCCTGGCGAGCGACGGATAGAAATACGCAATCGACGGAAAGAACGCCACAAGCGACGGATAGTCCCCGAGGAGTGACGGAAAACCGCCTGCAATCGACGGATAAAACCTCATAACCGATGGATAGCCCTTTACATCATTTTTAAAATTTCAATAAAATCACGTTACCTGATGGATCCTCAGTTTGGAAACCTCCATCAATATTAGTAACAGGTGCACCAATAGCACGGAGATTTTCTTTCATTGTTGTTGCTTGCTCTTCATTATCCAGACGTAATGAAAATGTTTTTAAGCCAACCTGATTTTCACCAAGCTTCGGTGCATTCTCAGAATACCAAGTGTTTAAACCGATATGATGGTGATAGCGGCCAGTTGAGATAAATAAAGCTTGTGCCCCATAGCGAGTGACAATCTCAAATCCTAATCCCTTTGTATAAAATTCCTCTGCGGTAGCTAAATTAGAAACTGATAAATGAATATGCCCCATAACCGTATCAGCAGGTAGGCCATTCCAGCTACCGTCGCCTTCCTCTAATATAGAATGGACTTTAAGCGGTTCAGTCACCATATGCACTTGATCGAAATGCCAAGTCCATTCACTTTCAGGGCGGTCCGTATAAACTTCAATTCCATTTTTATCAGGGTCACTTAAATAAAGCGCTTCACTGACATCATGGTCAGATGCTCCGAAGTACACGCCATTGTTATGGAAATGAGTAATAATATTTGCTAAATCACGACGAGTAGGCAATAAAATGGCAAAGTGATAAAGGCCAGTTGTAAAGCTTGTTTTTTCCTCTACTGTTTCGGGTTGAACGATTGTCAGTAAAGCTGTTTTACCATCAGCAGTTAAAGTTGCTCTATGAGATTCCTGATGTAAAACGTTAAAGCCAATTACCTCCTGATAATAAGTTAATGAACGTTGTAAATCACTCACTTTAATTTCAACATTTGTGACATATGTGTTAGGTTTTTCATGAAAATGCATAGTATATTACCTCCGAATAAAAGTTATTATTAATTATCAACTTACTTTATGTAAGTAAGTTTATTTTATAAAGTGCGGAAAGTCAAGTAATTATATTGTTCCAATAAATAAGTGAGCTAACCGGAGCGGCTATCGGACGTCCTTATGAAAGCACACAGTCTGAACTGAAACCAATCACACGTAATGATAATGGGCTGTACAAATGGGTTTTCTTATGAATTTTGATCTATTATCGGAAGGTTGATATGTTATTTCGAAATGTATGTCATATGAATAGTTGATTGTAGTGGAGACTGGGCGACTCCTTGGGGATTAGCGATATTGAGGAACGAAGGCTAAAAGCATCACGTCCTGTGATAACGCCTTCGTGACCAACAGCGTGTTGGCCCGAGACCCTGGAGCGCAGCGAAGCGGCTCATCGGACGCCCCTAGGAAAGCGCCCAGCCGGAACGGAAATCAACCTCTCGCTTTGCTGAAGAGCCAATAATATGACTCCTTTATTTCATTTATACCCTAGTTTTTCAACAACAAAAAAATCACTAAGCACATATTCATGCTTAGTGATTTTCTTGAAGTATTATTTGTCTGATCTGTAGTTGCCTTCGTAACCAGCAGTGAAAATAGCAGTTAAGAACGCTACAGTTACACCAATAATTAATATTAAACTCATGGAAGAACCCTCCTCATGTTTATAAAGACATCTTTTTTTAGTATAGCCTATCTACTATAAAAATGAAACGATGTAGCGGAATAAAATATGTCAGAAATGGTTCGGAAATAACTATTTAGGGAAAACTATAAGAGAGGTGATGATAGTGGAAAAAAAGGTTCCAAATATCGAAAACGGTACAATGGCTAGAAATTTTAAAGATTTGCAGGATTTAGGAAAGCAGATGGAGCATTTGCGTGATGGTCAAGAGCTTGTAGAAGACGATCGAATTCCAGACCCTATCCAAGTAGATGATTATGAAGAGAAAGCAGAAGAACAATAAGCAATGACCTCGGAAATTTTCCTTATGTTTCTTAAAACCAATTTTTTGTATAATGGAACTAGGAAAAGAAAGGGGTTGTTATTCTTGAATTTACAATCAACAAAAACATTAGCAAACGATGTGGAAATGCCTCGCTTTGGCTTAGGTGTTTATAAAATGACAGAGCGCGATGAGACTTTACAGGCTATTGATAAAGCTCTTAAATATGGCTACCGAGCTATAGATACGGCTTCTCTTTATGGTAATGAGGCCGAGGTGGGCGAAGCTATTCGTCATTCAGGCGTTAAACGTGAGGATATTTTTGTGACGACAAAGGTTTGGAATAATGACCAAGGTTATGATGAAACATTACGAGCTTTTGAAGTATCTTTGAAAAAGTTAAATATGGACTATTTAGATTTATATTTAACGCATTGGGCAGTTCCAGAAACATTTGAAGAGACGTATAGAGCAATTGAGCGTTTATATGATGAAAAATTAATTCGTGCAACAGGGGTCTCAAATCACCATGAGCACCATTTACAAAAGCTATTAGCTAAAGCAAATATTGCACCAATGGTCAATCAAATAGAGGTGCATCCATATTTACAGCAAGACGCATTAAGAGCATATTGTAGTGAGCATGGAATTGCTGTTACGGCATGGTCTCCATTAGGTCGCGGTGGTGTGCTTGATAATCCAACGATTATGGAAATTGGCCGCGAAATAGGGAAGACAGCTGCTCAAGTAGTGCTACGCTGGCATTTACAAAATGATACACTTGTTATTCCAAAGTCTGTGACACCTAGTCGTATTGAGGAAAATGCACAGATTTTTGATTTTGAATTAACACTAGCACAGATGGATAAAATAACTACAGTAAATCGCAATGAACGATTTGGGCAGGACCCAGATAACTTTAAATTTAATTTTTAACTACTTTTCAGCGGGTGTCCAAAAACCGCTGAAATAGAGGAACTCAGTCTAAGAACGCCACGTCCTGTGGCAACGACTGAGTGACCAACGTCGTGTTGGCCCAAAGCCTCCGGCGGATGTCACGGAATCGGAAATGAGTTCTTAGGGGATGTTAGCCTAAGATCATCGCATCCATGCGATAACGGCTAACTGACCTGCATCGGTAAAAGCGCCACGTCCTGTGGCATTATCGAAATGACCGACATCGTGTCGGCCCTCGTGCAGGCCTAAGCACAAAGCCGCCTCTGGATGCAATTATGCCGAGGCATAATTGATTAGAAATCCCGCTCTTTAACTAAGGCTGTTTTCTCAAAGTTTGTTGCAGTTAAAACATAAGGCTATTTTCTTGCAGAATGCTACACAAAATTTTGAAGTCAGCAAAAACAGAGTTAATTTCTACGCATTTTTGTAGATTAACTCTGCTTTTTTATTTTCCGCAAACCGAATCTTTAACTAAAGCCACTTCTAACTACGCTCACCCTTTTTTCCTAAAGGCTGAATCTAACTATTGGGGTGCAGTTCATATTCAGATGCTTTTTAAACAGATTCAGTGGTTTACTGTTATTCAACTGACAATAGGTGCTTAAACTTAACTGACTTTGAGTTCTCTTAGAATTAAAAGAACACCAATTCCATAAACAATAGACATTGCTAAAGGTACTAGAGTGAAAGCTTGACCAACAAGGAAGCCACCTAAAATTAGAGCAGAAAGACAGATTCCTAAAGTAACAAATAAATAAGCTTTGCTTTTATAAATCCATATATAAGGCAGAAAATGAGAGCCTGCAAGTAAACCAATTGTGAAGGGCAGGTATTCAGGTATTTTCATATACACAATTATAAATACGGGTATATAAAAAGCTTGAGGAGCTGCTACTATTCCACATAAAGTACCTAAAGGGTTGTCAGTAGAGAGTATATTAACACCTAGAATTTTACTAATGACAAACCCAATAGGAAAAATGACACCTAAGCCAAATATCCAAATTAAACGTACAGCTTCTATTGGGAAAACTAAGGGCATTAGGGTGAAAATTAAAAAGACAACGGCGCCAGAAAGCAAAATGGGGTATCCTTTTTTTGCTTCAAATATAATTTCTTTTTGTAAATTTTCAAGTGTTTTATTCATAAACGCACTCCCTTTCGTAAAATCGGCAAAAGATTTCTATAATATACCATAATTAGACTATTTTTACCACAGATTATACAATAATGGAATTTTTGGCATTAATGAAGTCTATGGAGAAATTGCTTAGGAAGGGAAATTTAATTACTGCACTGTTTCTAGATTTAATCTGTCTTTATGTTTTAATAGCAACAATCTACAATCTTTTAGAAAACAACCTTAACTAAAGAAGTGGGTGGCATAGTGTTGAAAATAATATGCCCTTTAAAAGAGGACGATTTCCATTCCATGTTATTAGCTTTCCTATAACCAAGCGTTGAGTAACCTTCCATTTCAATTAACGAGAGCGTAAAAATTTTATGCATTTCAAAAGTAAACGTTATGGCTACTTACCATAATCGAACGGAATTGATTTATAACAATGATGCGATTGTAAATCTACTGTTGCTACTCTTTCGCACAAAAAATATCTGCTGAAGTTTCATTTTACTATAGTAAAGTGTCATTTCAGAAAATATACGCTATGTGAAGTGGTTGATTGGAGTGGAGGTTGGGCGACTCCTTGCGGCTCATCGGACGCCTCCAGGGAAGCGCCCGGCCGGAACGGAAACCAACCTATCGTTTTGCCGAAGAGCCGTACTTACAATAGTTTTTCAACAACATGAAATCCCGCTCTCTACTTAGAGAAGCGGGATTTTCAAATGCATTATTTAGATTCTTTTACAAAAGGAACGTAGTTAGAAAGCATTTTTGCCATATGTGCACGTGTAGCGTTGTTACCAGGCATAAATTTACCGTTTGCACCGCTAACAATCTTTAAGTCTTTCAGAAGTGCGATAGCATCTTGTGTTTCAGCGTCGTATTGAGAAATATCACTGAAATCAGCTTTTAAACCTGTTTTTGCATCATGTTGTAGGTTATAAGCACGAGCGAACATTAATGCAAGTTGAGCACGAGTTACTTTTGCATTAGGGTTGAATTTACTACCATTCACACCTTTTACAATTCCTGCTTCAGCAAGTGCTGTAATTTCTTTTTGTGTTTCAGCTTTTAAATTAGCAATATCCGAGAATGTTACTTGACCTTTCGCTTCAAGCTTTAAGGCACGCGTGATAAATGATGCAGCTTGAGCACGAGTTAAGTTTGCGTTTGGTGAATAGATTGTTGCAGAAGTACCGTTTGTTAAATCACGGTAATAAAGATCGCGAACATAGCCTTCTGTTTCTGATCCTTTTACGATATCTGTAAATGGAATTGTTGCAATAACACGTCCTTCTACTTTTGCATCAACTTTTTTCAGTGTATTTAAGTGTTCGATAAACATTTCATAGTCAATCGTACCAGGCTCACTTACACGGCCGTCTTCATAAACTTTTTTCAGTGTATCGTAGCCGTCTCCACCTTTAGCAGTGAATGTATTTGTTGCAGCTTTATAATAGGCTGCTTTATCTAGTTCTTTACCATTTAATTTAATAGATTTTACACGTTTACCAGCAGGTGCTTTTCCATCAAATTCTACTTGTAAACCAGAGAAGTGTAAGAAGCCACCAAATTCTTTAGGGAAATCTTTCACACTATGTTCAGCAATATCATAGATTTCAGCACCTTTTAATTTTACGATGCCTAGAGCATTACCGAATGGCATGACTGTCATAACTTCGCCAACAGTGATATCTCCTGCATCAATACTTGCGCGGATACCACCACCATTTTGGAAAGCAAATTGTACTTCTGGGTCAATTTTTTTAGCACCAGCAAGCATACCATCAGTAATTAAGTTACCAAGGTTTGTTTCACCAGCACGAACACCCCAAAGATTACGACCGCCATTTAATGGTGAAACAGCTGTATTACCTGTTGATTGATTTAAGATTTTTGAAATTTTCTCTTTATATGGAGCTAGAAGTGCTGCAGCTTCAGCGTCAGCTTCTACAGGCTTTTCTTTATCATTTAGAGCATGTAATTGACCGAAGTAGTCAACAACAGCACCGTTATTGTCGAATGTTAGGTCTAATTCACCTAAATTTTCGCTATATTGACCTGTTTGAACGATAATTGTAGGATTTTTAAATGATGTTTCTGCTTTCACAGGCTTTTCTAATTTTGTATGTGTATGACCGCCTACGATTACATCAATGCCTTCTACAGCTTTCGCTAGTAATTGGTCATTATCCCAATCTGCTGAGTCATCGAAGCCTATGTGTGTTAATGCGACAATTTTGTTAACACCTTGTTTTTCAAATTCTGCTACTGCTTTTTTCGCAGAGTCGATATAGTTTGCAAATTGCACGTTAGCAACGCTTGAAATTGAAGGTGTTTCTTCTGTTGTTAAACTGAAAATACCTACTTGTTCGCCAGCGATTTCTTTAATGATACCGTCATAAATTTTACCTTTTTCAAAGTCTTTAGTGACTTTTTTGAATTGTAAGCCATCAAATAAAGAATCCTTTGAAAAATCTAGGTTACTTCCTAACAATGGGAAATTTGCGCCCTTAACGAATTTCGCAAGTGCAGCATGTCCTTCTGGGCTTGATCCTAAATCGAACTCATGGTTACCAAAAGTCATCGCATCATAACCCATTAAGTTCATTAACTTCATATCAGTTTCTCCGGCAAATTCGTTAAAGTATAAAGTACCAGAGAAAACGTCACCAGCATCTAAAAGAAGTGAATTTTTATTTGCAGCACGAAGTTCTTTTATTTTTGTTGCACGCTTTGGAGCATCCTCAACGTGTGCATGCGTGTCATTTGAGTGTAGAACTGTTAATTTGAAACCATCTTTCGTAGCTGTTGGTGCTGTTTCTGCTGCATGCGCGGCAAAACCGGGTGTAGCTAGTAAACTCGCAACTAGAGTTGTTGCTGCAATACTTTTAACCCATTTCATCAATAAATTCCCCCTCATATTAGTCAGATGACTGACAATTTAATCTAATTCTATCATGAAAGAAATCCACCGTCATTACCAATAATGGAAATGTATATTAAATTTGCTGTAAAAAATAGATGAAAGAAATGTAAATGATGTATTTATACCTTTTTTTGGGATTTTAAGTAAATGAATAAGTAAAAAGACAAAAAAACTGCACTTTCCTATTGTTAGCTGTTTAACAATAGGAAGTGCAGTGCAACAATTATTTCTCGTCCTTTACAACGATTTGCTTATTTAAAAATGGATGCTCGAATTCCAATTGAATAGCATGGAGCTCGTAATCATCACTTGCAGTTTCTCTTGCTCCGTACATAGTATCACCAATAATCGGATGACCGATATGTGCTAAATGCACGCGAATTTGATGTGTTCTCCCTGTTTCAAGAATGAGATGGACAACACAAGAGCTTTTATAGCGAGCTACAACTTCATAGTGTGTAACTGCATGTTGGCCAGTTTTAGAAACGACACGTCTTGTTGCATGATGTCGGTCTTTCCCGATTGCTTCAGAAATTGTGCCCGATGAAGAACGTAAATTTCCTTGCACCTCTGCAGCGTATGTTCGAATAATGGATTTTTCCTCAATCATACGGTCAAAGATTGATTTTGCTAAAGGATGTTTTGCTACAAGTAACAAACCTTGCGTCCCTCTATCTAAACGATGGACATGTTCCGCATAAGTACCACCCTGCTGTTTAATATGAGCCATAACATGATTCATACAAGTATGAGTATCACGCTCATCATTTGGATGTGTCGACATGCCTTTTGGTTTAGAAACGATCAAGCAATGGTCATCCTCATAAACGACATCAATTGCACAAACCGGTGTCGGTTGATAATTGGATGTCGGAATCGGGAATGTAAATTTTATGATTGTTCCTACTTGTAGTGGATCTTTCCACAGAATAGGTTCTCCGTCAACAGTTGTGATAGCCTTCGCCATTCTCAATTCATGGACTAGCTTTTTACCGAGTCGCCAATGATTGCGTAATAGATCCTCGACTGTCAAATCATTCGTATTTATTTCATAGTGAAACATATATCTTCCTCCGTAGAAAAGACCGTATTCCAATTGTAGAACACGGTCTTGAAATTAATTTGCTGCTTTAGCAGCCTTCATTACATAGAAGCTTGCCCCTGCAATTAAAATAAATGCAGTTAACGCTAAAAATGGGATTGTGATAAAACCTAACCAGTTGATATATTGACCAGTACATGAAACAGCACCACAAGAAGGAGCAGTATCAGCTAAAAAACTAAGCTTTTGAATACCATAATGGTAAAGTGATATACTGCCTCCCATAATGGCAAAAACAGCGGTTGTAACAGCAATACGTGCATTTTTTTGAATAAAGGCAATGGTTGTCATAATGACAATTGGATACATGAAAATTCGTTGGTACCAACACATTTTACAAGGTTCATAGTGACGAATTTCAGAAAAGTATAAGGAACCCAATGTTGCAACGACAGAGACAATCCAAATAAATAATAAGCCATTCTCTACTTTTTTAGACATATAAGTTCTCTCCTTAGTATAACCATGTACTTGTTCGATTATAGTTGTTCTAGTTTTATATGTAAATTAACTTACCCAAAATAAGGAGTATTCTTTAAAAAAATTTCAGTCTAAAGTATGAATGGCTTAGGCAGACGTTCCAGACTTTGAAATGTTATCATTAAATTAGCAATGCCAAAGAAGAGGTGTTTTTGTGAGGGAGAATGATCATTCCAATATTGGTATTTTAAAAGAGATTGCAGAGTTATTAAACGAAGAAACTGAAATTGTGTCGATGTTAAAAGAAGCACTTGTGAAATTTTTAAATGGCACAAACTTTGAAACAGGCTGGATTTTTTTTATCGATGAAAAAGGGCGATCAGAGCTTGTTGTCCATGTCAATTTACCAGAGGCTCTGGAGCATAAAAATTGTCATTATTTAGAAAAGGGAGGCTGCTGGTGTGTTTCCCGCTATCGTAATGAGGAATTAAAGAAAGCATCTAATATTATTGAATGCCAACGTATTGAAAGTGCAATTGCTGCAAATGTTGGTGATCACGAAGGCATTACGCATCATGCTACGGTTCCGCTTCAATCAGGACAAGAACGTTTTGGTGTCTTAAATGTTGCATCGAAGGATACCGTACGTTTTTCAGAGGAAGAGCTAGCATTGCTTGAATCGGTTGCATTTCAGATGGGGTCGGCCATTAAGCGTATTTTACTGACAAAGCAGGAACAAGAAATGGCACTTGTAAAGGAGCGCAATCGTCTTGCTCGAGATTTACATGATTCTGTCAACCAGTTACTTTTTTCCGTTACATTAACGGCGAGAGCTGGTATTGAAATGTCAAACGATTGTGATGTGAAGGAAACATTTAAGGAGATTCAGCACTTAACACAGGATGCCTTAACAGAAATGCGCGCCCTCATTTGGCAGCTCCGTCCAAAAGGATTAGAAAATGGTTTACTTGAAGCAATCAAAGTATATGCTGAAATGCTTGGCTTGAAGCTTCAAGTAACGGTATCAGGTGTACTGCAATTCCCATCGCGTATCGAAGAAACATTATTTCGGGTAGCCCAAGAAGCACTTAATAATGTTCGTCGTCATGCTGGTGTGCTGGAAGCTGCACTATATATAACGGTCACTTCTACAGATATTTTACTTGTTATTCGTGATGAGGGTCGAGGCTTCGTCATCGATCAAAATACGAAGCTACTTTCAATGGGCTTGCAATCCATAAAGGATCGTGCAAAATCAGTTGGTGGCAAAGCTGACTGGGTTAGTGAAATTGGCAAAGGTACAGAGCTGTTAATCCGCTTGCCATATTAGGGGGGAAGAGTATGATACGTGTTTTAATCGCAGATGACCATCATGTAGTACGTCGTGGATTATTATTTTTCTTAAAAACACAGAAAGATATTGAAGTTGTAGGTGAGGCGAAAAATGGTTTAGAGGCAGTAGCTTTAGCAGAAAGTATACAGCCAGATATTATACTTATGGACTTAGTAATGCCTGAAATGGATGGTATTCAGGCAACAAAGCGCATTAAAGCTAAGTTGCCGCACATAGAAATTCTAATGCTGACAAGCTTTTCAGATCGTGATCATGTGGTGCCAGCTATGGAGGCAGGAGCTGCAGGCTATCAGTTGAAAGATATTGAGCCTGATGAGTTGGTATTGTCCATTCGTCGTATTATGCGAGGAGAAAATACATTACATCCAGATGCAACAACGACTCTGGAAATGGACCGTCAAGAATCGAAAAATGCACCTCATGTTTTAAACCCGCTAACACCTCGTGAACAGGATGTGCTTGCAGAGCTTACAAAAGGGAAAAGTAATCGAGAGATTGCGTCTTCTTTATTCGTTACAGAAAAAACAGTGAAAACTCATATTTCTAATATTTTTACGAAGCTACAGGTACAGGATCGTACCCAAGCGGCTCTTTATGCTGTGAAGCACGGACTGACAGAAGCTAGCGGTGTTTAACAGATAAAATATGTAAACGGCGGGTTCCTACAAATTGTAGCAACCCGCCGTTTTTGTATGAAAGTATTGAAGCAGTGAGAGGTGACTTCGCGGGAATAGCGTAAGATTAGAGACCCGTAGTAGTACGAGGATAGAAGTTTTAAATGTTGTGTTGAGAGAACTATATGAAGCGTTTTTTGTAAAAGACAACGTTGCTATAGTAGAAAAAACGTTCAATAGCGCCGATTATAAGTATCTAGGTTGTTTTTCTTAAATTGTAAATAAAATTGATAAAGAATTTGAAAGTAAAATGGTGTAATTAGCATAGGGGAAAATAGTAGTTAGAGTAAAGGAGTACAAATATGAAATTAGAGCGGCTTTTAACGATGACAATGATTTTAATAAATCGGAAAAAGGTGACAGCCCAGGAGCTTGCCGATTTATTTAATGTGTCCGTTCGTACTATTTATCGAGATATTGAAACATTGAGCTGTGCTGGGGTTCCTGTTATTAGCCAACAGGGGGTTCATGGTGGGATTAGTCTGATCGAGGGCTATCGTGTTGATAAGCAGGTGTTGACGAAGGAGGAGCTTACGTCACTTTCTATTGCCATTAAAAGTGCATTAACAACATACGAGGATGCACATGCTGAAGCAGTACTAGAAAAATTAACCGGTGTTGCGGATGAGGAAGTAAAACAATCGATTGATCAACTATTTATTGACCTTAGTCCTTGGGGGCCAAACGTTATTTTCAAGGAACAAATTACTTTATTGAAAAAGGCAATTGAACACGAACATTGTATAAGCTTTACGTATTCTACTACACATGGTCATATAACAAGACGATTATTAGAGCCACATACTTTAGTACAAAAGGGAAAGGTTTGGTATGTTTATGGCTATTGCACATTGAGAGAAGATTTTCGCTTATTTAAAATTTCAAGAATGAAGGATTTACAAGAAGAGATGACGACTTTCCAACGCAGGGAAGTCAACTTATCTGAACTTCCATGGGACAAAGAGTGGCATCACCCTCAAAATGTAGTAAACCTTACGCTATCTTTTGATTTTGCTATAACGACATTAGTAGAAGAATCATTTGGCGCTGAGCATGTAGATAATGAGAATTCAACTATTAACATTGCATTGCCTGAGGATGAATGGCTATATGGCTTTCTTCTTAGCTTTGGCCATCGCCTAAAAGTTTTAGAACCACCTCATATACGTGAGATTGTATTAAAGCGAGCGCAGGAAATTATGGAGTTGTATAAAGAAATTTAACTTTTTTCAGCTGGTGTTTAAACACCCGCTGAAAGAAGTTAAAGCCTCCGGCGGATGTCACGGAATCGGAAAGGAGTTCTTTGTGCAAGCACAAAGCCGATTCCAGACGCAATTATGCCGAGGCATAATTGAATTGATGACATACAGTTGTCAGGTTTCCTTTGTTATAGTCGTAACAAATAGGACGAAGGGTGGATTTAATTATGCAAAGTTATTGTCAAAGCTGTGGAATGCCATTAGTGGATGAGGCATTACTTGGTACAGAAAAAGATGGATACAAAAGTGAGGACTATTGCACTTATTGTTATGAAGTGGGAGAGTTCAAACAGCCAACTCTAACAGTTGAAGAAATGATCGGAATTTGTGTACCGCATTTAAAGGAAGATGGTATGGCGGAAGAGGAAGCACGCCAAATGTTGACGTCTTTTTTACCAAGCTTAAAGAGATGGAGAAAGCATGATATATCAGAACCAGTTGTGATGAATAAAGAATCATTTCAAATTGTAGGAATTTCAGCGCGAACAAGCAATGCGAATGAAATTACCGCTCAAGCAAATATCCCGCAATTATGGTCGGATTTTTATCAGCAAAATGTTGTAGGACAAATAGCTAATGCAGTAAATCATGTAACATATGGGCTGTATTCTGACTATGAAACAGATGTTAATGGAGAATATTCCATTACACTTGGGGTGGAAGTATTAGCTGCCGACGACATTCCTGAAGGTATGTTCGTTAAAACAGTGCCAGCTGCTAAATACTTAGTTTTTACTTCTGACAAAGGTCCATTTGAAGAAGTTGTTGTAAAAGCATGGCAGGATGTCTGGGCTTGGTTTGCAAGCTCAGGTGTAGAGCGAATATACACAGGTGACTTTGAAATGTACGATGAACGATGTGCCAACCCTCAAGAAGCTCAGGTCGATATTTATATTGCCATCAAATAATATAAACAAATTAAACCTCCTATCTATGATAAATAGGAGGCTTGTTTGTTTATATTGAAATTTTTTACATATAACGGTGTGAAAGCATACACTTCCATAATTATGTTTTGTATAATGAAAAGAAAGAAATGTCTGATGTAAGTAGTCACTACGGAACTTAACCCACGTTCTGATGATGAGTCGTTTATTGCAGTAGGAAGGGGATAAAGACGACTGAGGGAGGGATTAGTGTTTGACTAAGAGAAAAGTAGGAGACATTTTAAGTGTTACATCTTTATTACCCGCGATAATAAGTGTTATTTTTTTCTTTATAAAAAGAGGGCCGGATTCTGATATTTATTTTGCTATCGCCGTTTTTAGCATTTTATCACTGATCGGTATTATATTTGCTGTAATTTCTTTGTTTATTTCTAGAAAACGTTTTTTTGGTTGGTTTGGTCTAATCGCAAATGTATTAGTTTTGATTTTTGCTTATCTATTACAATTAGCAATGGGAATTGGTGAACCATAAATGTTTTCAATTGTTTTAACATAATATATGTAACTTTCATTTCCAAATAAAAAAGGAAGCCGGATCGACAGTCTTTAGTTAACATCTATTCCAACAATAATTGAACTGTAATGCATAGACACTAAGGTCCTTCAAGACATGCTTATAATGCAAACGTCGATATAGTTCGTTTAACAAAACAAGTCTCCAACCAATCAATTGGTTGGAGACTTGTCGTCATTTGCTGGAGGAATTACTTCTATTTCTGGCTCAATATGCACGAGTACCTGGCAGAAGGAACTTTCATGAGAAACGGTTTTTTCAATCTCCTCTGTGATTCGGTGACTTTCAAAGACATTTAAGTAAGGATCAACGGTCACGGTTACGTCTATAAAATGCATATTGCCATGAGCACGCCCCTTAAAGTCTATAAGATTGATCACGCCATCAACATTGCGGATTAAAATGGATAATGTTTCGACCTCATCAACATCAAAGGCATCTGTGAGGCTTTGAACTGCCTCCCAAAAGATTTCTACAGCTGTTTTAATAATAAGAAATGCGACGAGTAGAGCTGTTATTGTATCGATAATGGGGAAGCCAAAAATGGCGCCAAAAATTCCGAGTGCTGTACCGATACTGACAAGGGCATCTGAGCGATTATCATAGGCGGCAGCTTTAACTGCAGCACTTTTTATTTTTTGGGATAGTGCCAAATTATAGCGATACACGATATACATCACGACTGCACTGCCGATTGCCACAAAGGCTGTTAATAATGATGGTGTTGTGCCGGCTGGCTCCCATAGACTTTTTAGCGAATTGATGAGTACCTGTAAGCCAACAATTAGCATAATAAACGATGCAACAAGTGAAGCAACGGTTTCAGCACGTAAATGTCCATATTGGTGATTAGAGTCAGGTGGTATTTGAGCAATCCGTAATCCAATTAAAACCGCTATCGATGCGATAATATCAGTGGTATTGTTAAGTCCATCTGCTTTTAGTGCTTCTGATGTTCCGATATAGCCAATCGTTAGTTTTATTGAGCTCAGAATTATATACGTACCAATAGATAACCAAGCACCTTTTTCCCCTTGACGTAAATTTGTATAGAGCTCCATTTTGTTTCCTCCTAGCAAAACTTTCGGGCATTATAAAACGACTCCCTTCTCGTGTAAGGGAGTCGTTTTTTTGCGTAAATATTTATTTTATTTAAGTAGAAGCTCTTGCCATTATAGGTTGTGAGCAAAATACTAGCTTTATACCTGATCATACAAGCGCGACATAAATCATATCACTGCAAATACGACCTCTTCCAGCGGTTGTCCAAACATCTGCTAAAGAGTGGAACTCAGGCTTTGTGTAAGTACAAAGCCGAATCCAATGCAATTATGCCAAGGCATAATTGATTTTTAGTCATTTACTTCACCGTTGTCATTTGATAAATCACGTTCAGGTAATTTCAGAACTTCTAAGTATAAAATATGGTGACCATCTAATTCTTTTGCGATAAATTCATAACCTTGTTCTTCAATACTGTCTCCTTCGACTGCATCAAAGCGTTTCGTCATGAACCAACCACCGATTGTATCAATATCATCATCTTCTATGTCAGTACCTAGCATATCATTGACGCTTTCTACTAGCATCTTCGCATCTAAAATAAAGTGATCTTCTGCAATTTCCTGAACCTCTGGAATTTCATCTTCATCGAATTCATCTTGAATGTCGCCGACAATTTCCTCAATAATATCCTCAATCGTAACTAGACCAGATGTTCCGCCATATTCATCCATTAAAATGGCCATATGAATGCGCTCACGCTGTATTTTTAGTAACAATTCGTTAATTTGCGTTGTTTCCATTACGCGAATAATTGGCTGCATATAATCAATCACTGGTTTATCGCCATTTGCTGGGTCTTTAATGTAGGCGGTTAATAAGTGCTTCATATTGACTAAGCCGATAATATGGTCTTTGTCACCATCGATAATTGGGTAACGGGTATATTGCTCAACGCCCATTAAATCGAAAACTTCTCTAATCGTTAGTTCTTTTTCAATGCCGACGATTTCAGTACGTGGGACCATGATTTCTTTCGCAAGACGATCAGAAAACTCAAAAATACTGTTTACATATTCATATTCTGAAGTATTAATTTCTCCACCCTTTAAACTATCCGACAAAATCATACGTAACTCTTCTTCAGTATGGGCTACTTCTGATTCTGACATCATTTTTAAGCCGAAAAGGCCGGTTAAGCCACGTGCAGATCCGTTTAAAAGCTTAATGATTGGATACGTAATGTTGTGGAATAAAATTAATGGACCAGCAAGGTTTAATGTTACAAATTCTGCTTTTTGGATGGCAAGTGTTTTTGGCGCCAATTCCCCCATAACTACATGCATAAACGTTACAACTGAGAATGCAAGTATAAATGAAAGGACCGTAGTAAGACTTTCACTCAAATTTAGAAATTCAAACACTGGATTCAAAATAATCTTAAATGTAGGTTCACCAAGCCAACCTAGACCTAAAGCAGTGATCGTAATACCTAATTGACATGCAGATAAGTATTCATCTAAATCTGAAACTACACGTTTTGCATTTTTTGCTTTTTTATTTCCTTCTGCAAGCAATTGATCAATACGCGTAGTTCTTACTTTAACGATTGCAAATTCAGTTGCAACGAAAAATCCTGTCATTACTATTAGTAGGGCAAATGCCGCCAACCTTATGGTTATTTCCATTATGTCTCCGTCCAAATAATTCCTTTGTTCCTGCCCGAATGAGGGAAGGAAACAAAGTATACACCTCCTATGATTTTAAAAAATTGTTGAATGATATAATCATAAAATATTTACATGCAAAACACAAATATTGACAACAACTTTTTTAGTTGATTTTCACACCGTAAATTTAAAAAATAAATAATTTCAAACACCAAAAGATTGAAAATAAAAATTTGTTATGCTAACTTTAAATGTAGCAAAGAAGATAGTTTGTTTAGAGAAAGAAGCATTTACATCTCATATAAAACGACACGTCAAAAATCTCAAGGTGCTTACTTGCGGATTTTTTTAAATGAATTATTTTTAATAGCAACAAAAACGGAGCCATCTCATGCATATGAGGTGGCTCCTTTGTATTGTTGAAAAATAAAACGGTCAAGGCAATCTTTGTGGATCTTGTGGCACACTGAGGGAGAAATCCGATCCAGGTTACTTGCTTTGGCTACAAGAACAAATCAGTTGTTGCTGTCGCTCCGCTTTCGCACAGACAAATCCCTTTGTTAAAGTTTCGTTTTTATCACTACAAATGAGAGTGACCTGCCAGTACATATATCTTATGCAGAATGGTTGATTGGAGTGGAGACTGGGCGACTCCTTGGGGATTAGCGATAGAGGAACGAAGGCTAAAACCATCACATCCTGTGATAACGCCTTCGTGACCAACATCATGTTGGCCCGAGACCCTGGAGCGAAGCGGGTAGGGGAACGAAGGCTAAAACCATCACGTCCTGTGATAACGCCTTCGTGACCAACATCCTGTTGCCCCGACGCCCCTAGGAAAGCGCCCAGTCGGAACGGAAATCAACCCCTTGTTATGCCAAAAAGCGATACTATAACACTTTAATATCAAAATAGTTTTCAACAAAAAAGGAGCCATTTTCGTAAGAGATGGCTCCTTCTGTTTTATTTAATTTTTGTTGAAAGCGTAATTCAAGCACGCTTTTTCCACATCATGTAGCGTTTCTTTTACAGGTATTTCACCTGAATAAAGAGAAATTGTAACAGGTGCTTTTTCTGCTATACCTTGTTTTGTCAAAATATAATTATTGCCCTTATATGTTAAAAACATATTTTTTACAGGTCTTTTTCCGAAAGTACTAGCAGAAGAATTGAAAAATCCTTTTAATTGACTGCAGTATTCAGTGTAGAAATCACTTTTAAAGCCAGAAAGAGCCTCGAATTTTTTACTATCAATAACTTCAGCCTCATTCGCTAACTCGAAAATTTTAGCCGAAAATTCGGAAAAAACTTCTTTTACTTTTGCACGAATTAATGCTTTTGAATTATAACTGTTTAAGTCATCAGAAAGAGTGACTTTATTCATTGAAATAACCTCCTGCATAAAATCCCTTTCATACATGATAACATAAATGTATAAGAAGGATAAGGGAATTTCAACATATTTAAATAATTTTAAGATAATAGCAGTTCTGGAAATGGTGAAAAATAGGTATATTTATACAGTGTGAGTGCTAAAAATATTACTTTTATTAATCGTAAACATGGTACAACATAAGCTCATGAATCATTTTTTTTACTTCCTCTTCGTTAGGAGGGATAGGTCCATTCCATTGTATAGCGCCATCTTTTAAGTACTCCGCTGTATAACGTTCACGTTGATAAAAGAACGAAATGGACCAACCAGGAAGCTGAGAATTTTCAAATAAAGGTCTAAAGCTAAAATGTTGAATCATAATCAAACCCCATTTCTTAATATATGTAGTTAATATTATTCAAGGATAGTGGTAATTTTGCAACTATTCACTTTACAGACGCTTGTAAGTTGTTATTTATATGCATAGGTATCATAACGTGTGTTGATTTCCGTTCCGATTTTTCAGCGTCACAGATGAGACCATGGTGCGTAGCGAAGCGGCTCATCGGACGCCCCCAGGAAAGCGCCCTCCCCAAGGAGTCGCCCAATCTCCACTCCAATCAACTTATATATGGAATAAGTTTAAACAAATGCCATTCCTATAAAGCCGCAGGAAAGCGAGTAGCCCGTAGAGGAAATCAGCATCTTCAAATTAATGAAGATGGATAAAAATAGTTAATCTAATAGAGGGTATTTCTTTCGTAGAAAATCATTGCTCTGCTATAATGAGTGCATTAGGCGACAAAATACGCCAATAGTGAATACAATTGAAATGAGAGGATACTAATGGATAATTTTCTAGTGACATTAATATTTATGGCAGTCATTGGAGCTGCAATTGGTGGTGTAACGAATCACCTAGCTATTAAAATGCTTTTTAGACCGCACAATGCTATATATATTAAAAATTGGCGAGTACCTTTTACTCCAGGTCTTATTCCAAAACGACGTGACGAATTAGCAAAGCAACTTGGGCTAACGGTTGTGAATTATTTATTAACACCTGAAACCTTTAGAAAGAAATTTTTCTCAAAGGATATTCAGGACAAGGTAGAACAGTTTGTACAAACAAAGGTAGAAGAAACGATTTTTACAAATGATAAAACAATTCAGGATTGGCTATCATTAGCTGGATTTTCCAATATGCCAGCAACAATTGAACAGAAGGTAGAAGCAATTGTTGAGGGACAATTTGAATCAGTTAAGAATACACTATCTACGAAATCAATTCGTACACTTTTATCAGCAGATATTCAAAATACTATTGATGCAAAGATACCAGTAGCAGTAGAGCATATTTTAGAAAAGGGTGAGGATTATTTTTTATCACCCGAGGGCGAACTGACAATTAAGGCGATGATTGATGACTTCTTATCGTCAAAAGGATCACTTGGTGGAATGATTAATATGTTTTTAGGTGATTCTTCGTCGCTCATGTCAAAGGTTCAGCGCGAACTTATAAAATTTTTACAAAAACCAGGAACATCAGCATTACTAACGAAAATTTTTACGCAGGAATTGGAGAAATTAAAAGATCGCCCAGCAATGGATTTCTTACAAGATATTCGTTTTGAACAAATATTATCGAAATTGCAAACTTACGTAAAAGAACAAATAGCAGTTGAAGAGCGCTTAAATGTTCCTATCTCGCATTACTGGCCAGAAGGTAATTCATGGATGAAGGAAACAGTGATTCCACAAACCATTGAAAAAGCTTTTGTAAAGGCTGAAGACAAATTAGAAGATGTGTTGAAACGCTTAAATTTACAAGAAGTAGTACGTGAGCAGGTTGATTCTTTCCCTGTAGAGAAATTAGAGGAGCTTGTACTAGGTATTTCAAAGCGTGAGTTTAAAATGATTACCGTACTTGGTGCAGTTCTTGGTGGATTGATTGGGATTGTGCAAGGGTTAATTGTTTACTTTATTTAAAAAGGAGAATTATGTTTATGATTAATATTTACAATGACATTAATGCGTTAGAGGCAACTTTTCGTAAAACACCTGAATTTGAAGCTTTGAAAGCAGCAGTGACAGTTGTTAAGGAAGATGAAGAGGCATTAAATCTTTTCAAAAATTTCCGTAAGGTTCAAATTGACCTACAGAAAAAGCAATTAACGGGTGAAGATATTCTGGAAGATGAACTTGTATATGCACAAAAAGCTGCACAGCTAGCACAGCAAAATACAAAAATTTCCGCGATGCTTCAGGCCGAAATGGATCTAAGTAAGATCATCGAAGAGGTAAACCGCATTTTAATTAAACCTATTCAAGCATTGTATGAAGAATTTTAACAGCGAAGTTTGACATCCAAGAGGTGGAAAAGTAGTATTTAGCGTCGCAAACGAGAGTTCTGAAAAAGCGCAGGCATAAAAATACTATTAGTTGCACATATAACAAGTAAGAAGAAAACGTGTTTCCGCAAGTCGGAGCACGTTTTCAATTTATGGCTCACTATCATTGGAGGTTATACTATGCATGTAATCATTGAATGGACCTATAAAGCGCAAAAGGGTGCAGAAACTGTTTTGCGTTCAGAAGAAATGCCAGCAGCTCAAGCATTACTACTTGCAGAGGACATGGAGCGAACAGGGAGAGTAAAATCACTGCATTGTATCGATCGAAAGGATACAAGTTGGTCTTTAAAGGAACTCAAGGCATATTTAAAGGAAATTGACACTGAGCCACACAATATAACTGTCTATTTTGATGGTGGCTTTGATCGTACAACAAATCAATCGGGGCTAGGCTGTGTGATTTATTATGAACAAAATGGTAAGCCATATCGATTAAGACAAAATTCTTTTTCGTCAGAGCTTAAATCTAACAATGAGGCAGAGTATGCAGCACTTTATTTAGGGTTAGTTGAGCTTGAGCTATTGAATGTTCACCATTTGCCCGTTTGTTTCACTGGTGATTCCCAAGTAGTTATCAATCAATTGAGTGGGGAATGGCCAGCGCTAGAAAAGAATTTATCTAGCTGGGCAGATAAAATCGACGCAAAGCTAGAGGCGCTTAGTATCCAGCCGGAGTACAAGCTGATATCACGTAAAGGCAATTCTGAAGCCGACCGCCTTGCAACTCAGGCATTAAACGGTATCGATATTACAGGGTTAAAGGAAATTGTAAAGGAGTAGATACTGGAAACTCCAAAAGAGAACTACCAGTATTTTGAAATGCACACTCAATTGTTAGATGGTGTGTCTAACAATTGGGCGCAGTTCAGTGACAAGGTGGTTTTTTACTATTCTATAGCATTAATCCCTAATGAGAGACTAGTTAGCTCAGCGTTACTTTGATCATGATTAAATTCACCTTGGAAATAAATATTATCAAATTCAAAATTTGCATAATATACGATATCATCAGGATCTCCATATCTCTCATAAGAAGAAATTTGAATAGCTTGACCTATGACTTCCTCTAATGATTCTTTTGTAACATTTTTGAAATTTGACAGATAATAATGACTAACAGGTACCTCTTCCTCAGCTAGACAGAAAAAGTAATTATCATAAAAAGAACAAAGACCCCCCTCATAATAATCCTCGCCTTTCGGCAAGCCAGCTTTCCCCTTAGCGATCGGATATGTATCACCAAAAATAATGTCAGTTTTAAAGAAATCATGATTTAACAATTTTAGCAGTTTAGAATTTTGAATGATTGGTAACCCAGAATATAAGTTTGTTGTACTATTTTCACTAGTTATAGCATGGTCACGAAGTGTAAAATGCTCTAAAAAGTCTCCTGCTTGAATAGTAAAGGTATTTTTAGAGGTATCTACTGTTAACTCACTATTCTCATAGAGCCTATAGGATTGACCGCTAATAATGTTACTACCATCGTCTGCTACTTTAAGTAAATGGAGAACTTCTAAATTGCCTGAAGCACCAGCTTCAAAATCGATTATTAATGCAATATCTTTTTTGTCTTCGTCCTTGAAGATACCCTTAAAACGGAAATCTCCATGAATTGTCGTTTCATATTTTTGAGAATTCCATTGTTCCCAAGCTTCGCGTTTCTTATTATAATGACCGATAATATAACCGTAATTAGTACCGCTATAACTAATGAAGAGTTCTGGGACTTCATCTCCTTCAAAGTCAATCATTTCTACAAAAACTTCTTCACTTGGGATTGTTAAGTTTTTGTACCATATACTATCTAAAGCTTGTTGCTTCCACTCTTCTGTCGTGTAGGGTAATTTGTCATTCTTTGTTGACTCGTTAGAAACATCAGGTTTTTCTGATGACTGATCCTCGCAAGCAAATAACGAAAAACTTAGAAACAATAGTGGAATTATCCATTTTTTCAACATAGTATCTCCTTACTTCTATAAAATTAGTAAATTCATCACCAAAAGCTGGGGACGAAACTTGTTAAAAAGGAACAGAAATCAACCCTATGCTATTGGTAATAGGCCAAATATTCCATTCTTTATTGCTAATTATAATAGATATTGACTAAAAAAACGGTTATTATCATAAATTCTCCATTTTTAATGAAACTTTTACCATTCTAAAACTACTACTACTTTGAACCTAATAATAAGGAGAGATTTTATGAACATGAAAAAAATTGCACCCGTAGCAATGACAGCTTTATTATTTGGAAGTGTAGTAATACCAGTCGCTTCAGCAAATGAAAATAAGACAGACGCAGAACAACAAGTACCACAAATCCAAATTGATCCTGTTCACATTTTCAACACTACCTATGGAACGGTTGAAAAAGTCAATTTAAGTGAAAACATTACATACTTCACAGTACAAGATGGCGATCAAACAAACATTTTAGAAATAACAAAGGATACACTTGTGTTCGATAATACAGGTAAAAAAGTAGAACTTAAAGAAGGGGATAAAATAGTGGCTTATACATTTGCAAACAAGCCACAAAAAGCAATTTATCCACCACAATTCGATCCTGATGTTGTCATTGTTGAAACTGAGGAAGCTGGATTGGTTAAAGTTGATTACTTCTTTGAAAACTTAACGAATACTTACAATATGTTGAAATTAAACATTGGTAAAAACACAGAGCTTTTCAATACGAAGGGAGAGAAAGTTGCAGCTAAAGATTTAACAGAGAAGAACTTAGTTGTTTTCTATACAGCTTCAACAAAAAGTATCCCAGCTCAAACAACACCTTCAAAAGTAATTGTTCTTGATGACAACACTGAAAATCCAACAGAAAATACTGTAGAAGCGGAAATAGCACAAATTATCGCGACAGATTACTATGAAGTAGATGGAACAAAAATGGTTCCGTTGCGTTTGATTGCCGAAAAGCTTGGCTATAAAGTAGAGTCAACAAGTAAAGGCGCAATTGTATCAAAAGGTAATCTATCTTACACAATTACACTTGGAGAGAAAATGTTTGGTTATAACAAAGCATTACGCCCACTTAATGCAGCACCTGCTTTGCTAGAAGCATATAAAACATATGTACCAGTTGAATTTGTAGAGGAATATTTAAAATAATTTAGAGACCCATATTAAGGTGCCTACCTTTGTATGGGTTTTTTTGCGCCTTAAAATGCCGAATTCACTCTCTTAACTCAACTGTTATTTTAAATAAATATTTGATTATATTCCCAAACATAGGAAACTTGTGAGAGCATTTATCGTCTTAATCAATGAAGAGAAGTGACTTTAACAGAAGAGAGGATTTTGTGTGGAAAGAAAATTAAGAAGGTCTAAAAAAGCGAAACCTAAAAATAAAATAATAAAAATAACCTTAATAGTAATCGTAATTTTACTATTAACCGTAACTAGTTATGGAGCTTATGCGTTTGTTAAATTTAAAAATGCCTATGATAGTTCAAAGGTCGATTTAAAAAGAGATGGAAATAAATCAGAGCTAAGGGAAGAGGATGTTTCATTTAAAAAAGATCCTATCTCCATTTTTTTATTAGGTGTTGAAGATTATTCTAGTGAAGCGGAGAATGGTCGAGCTGACACTCAAATGGTCATTACCTTGGACCCGGATACGTCTGAAATTAGCTTAATTACAGTGCCTCGAGATGCAAGAGTTAACATAGAAAATGCAGGGGAATATACAGGGATACATAAAATCAATGCCGCTTATAATTATGGATCGATTACAGGCTATGGGGCAATTAAACTTCAATTAGAGACAGTTGAAAAATTCCTTAATATACCGATAGATAACTTTATTGCGGTAAACTTTGATGGCTTTAGAGATATTGTCGATGCTTTAGGTGGAGTAACAGTAGATGTAAAAGAGGATTTTTGGGAAGATAATATTTACGATAAAAAACGGATAGACTTTCATAAAGGAGAGTCGCATTTAAACGGGGAAGAGGCACTTGCATTTGTAAGAATGAGATACAGACCTATAAATGCTTCATACTCTCGTGAAGAAAGACAAAGACAATTTTTGACTGCAACAATTGATCAAGCAAAATCGACGAATACAATATTTAAAATTGGTCAAATTGCAGATATTTTAGGAGAAAACGTAGAAACAGATTTAAAACTTAAAGAGATCTACGCACTTCAAAAGCAATATTTGAATGCTAAAAACATAGCTACGAAAACGATAGAAATAAAAGGCGAAGATCAGTATATCGACAAAGTTTCTTATTTTATGCCCGATATGGAAAGCTTGGAGAAAGTAAGCATGGAATTAAGAAAAATTCTTAAACTAAAAGAAGAAAGTTTCAAAACAAACGCGGCTATTGAAAGATAAAAAATAAGAATCCATTTTGATGAATTTTTCAAAATGGATTTTTTGTATTATTAAACAGAATGTTCTGTTATTAATTGCGGCTTTGCTTAACGTTATAAAAATTTGTTAAACTATTGGTGCTGTAATTTTTGAGAGAAAAGAGCGAAGACAATGAAAATTATTCACATAGATCAAAAATATCCTGAGGATTGGATTCGCGTATTAAATCATATTGCGAATTTATTTTTTGAGGATTCCAAGCTTAAAGTAGAGGCTGAAGGAACAGATATGACAGTGTCATTCGAATATAACGTTGGGGATGATTCTTCGATTTCTACAAAAGCTGTGCTTGAGGTAGATGGTAAGCGTTATACGAATGATTACCGTATTCAATACGAATCTGGGGCTGAAGGACGTGAACTAAATATTCGTATGAAGCGTGCTTTGTCACACGTATTTTTAGATGTGCTAGAGCAACATACGGGCATGCAACAACAATGGGGAATTTTAACAGGTGTGCGTCCGACTAAGCTTTACCATAAATTTCGAAAGGCCGGAAAGAGCGAGGAAGAAATTGCTGATATTCTAATTCGTGATTTCCGTCTGTCAGAAGAAAAGGTAGCGCTACTTAAAGAAATAGTTGCTCGTCAGTTAGTGACGATTCCTGATATAGATGAAATCGGTAAAGAAATAAGTATTTATATTGGCATTCCTTTTTGCCCGACTAAATGTGCCTATTGTACGTTCCCAGCGTATGCGATTGGCAGCAATCGCAAGCAAGGGCGAGTTGCAACATTTTTAGATGGGTTGCATATTGAATTACGTGAAATGGGAAAATGGCTGAAGGAAAATAATATGAAAATCACGTCCATTTATTGGGGTGGTGGTACACCGACATCTATCGAGGCGGATGAAATGGATGCATTGTATCAGACGATGTATGACTCCTTCCCGCATTCTGAAACAATCCGTGAAGTAACTGTCGAAGCGGGCAGACCTGATACGATTACGCCTGAAAAACTTGAAGTGTTAAAAAAATGGGGCATTGACCGAATAAGTGTTAATCCACAATCGTATACAGACGAAACCCTTAAAGCAATTGGTCGTCATCATACGGTACAAGAAACAATTGATAAGTTTTGGTTAGCGCGTGAATCAGGTATGAATAATATTAATATGGATTTAATTATTGGTTTACCGAATGAAGGGATTGAAGAGTTCCAGAATTCATTAGATGAATCTGCAAAAATGCAGCCAGAATCGCTAACAGTACACACATTATCATTTAAACGTGCTTCGGAAATGACACGTAATAAGGATAAGTACAAGGTAGCAGACCGTGATACTGTTGCACAAATGATGCATATGGCACGAGTATGGACGAAGGAAAATGAGTATGTACCGTACTATTTATATCGTCAAAAAAATATTTTAGGTAATTTAGAAAATGTCGGCTACAGTAAAGCTGGCGAGGAGAGCATCTATAATATTGTCATCATGGAAGAAGTACAGACTATTTTAGGGATTGGCTGTGGAGCCTCCTCTAAATTTGTTCATCCTGAGACAGGCAAGATTACACAATTCCATAATCCAAAGGATCCTGCTGCCTACATCATGACGTTTGAAGAGGCAATCGGTAAAAAAATTGAGTTTTTAGATGAATTATATAAGGCATAAACAAGATGGCAATCTGATGTTTTTTCAGGTTGCCTTTTTTATTCCGATAAATCAGCATAATGTTCCGATAAAACTGGAAAACATTCCGATAAATCCACAAAGTGTTCCGATAAAACTAAAAAACATTCCGATAAAAGCTCAGGAATGTTTTTAGTCTGAATTATAATGGTGATAAGCACCTAACTTACATGAGTGGAGGTATAACATGAAAGTCGTTATTAGTCCAGATTCCTATAAAGGGACTTTGTCGGCCATCGAGGTGGCTAGAGCTATGCAGGCAGGAATCTTGGATGTTGATCAATCGATTGAAACAGTCATTTTACCAGTTGCAGACGGTGGAGAAGGTACACTAGAATCACTAGTTACTTCAACAGATGGTCACTATATTTCACACCACGTGCTTGATCCATTGGGAAGAAAAATTGAAGCGCGATATGGTGTGCTTGGTGATAATGAAACATGTGTTATTGAAATGGCTCAGGCATCCGGCATTATGCTGTTGCAGGATGAAGAAAAAAATCCCGAGCTTGCATCGACGTATGGGACGGGGCAGCTAATCAAGGCTGCTCTTGATAAAGGGTTTAGAAAATTGATTATCGGTATTGGCGGTAGTGCTACAAATGATGCTGGTATTGGCATGTTACAGGCACTTGGATTGCAACTAAAAAAAGAAGATGGCACTTTAATTGCTGATGGGGTGTCGGCACTATTAGATTTAGCTTCAATTGATATCAGTCGGCTAGATCCCCGATTAGCAGAAGCACAATTTATTATTGCATGTGATGTTGATAATCCATTGATTGGGGAACGGGGGGCAACAGCTATTTTTGGGCCTCAAAAAGGTGTGAAAGAGCAACAAATTGCTTATTTTGATAGCTGCTTAAAGCAGTTTGCGGACATTGTAGAAAAGCAATTTAACATTAGACTGCACGACTACAAAGGGGCAGGCGCTGCAGGTGGAATGGGAGGCGCGTTAATAGCTTTTTTCAACGGCAGTTTTCATGCAGGTATAGAGATTGTGATGAATGCCGTACAGTTAAAAAAGCATTTAGAGGGTGCCGGGTTTGTGATGACAGGTGAAGGACAATCAGATCGCCAAACATTACATGGGAAAGCGCCATTAGGAGTGGCGAAGGCTGCAACATTAGCGAATGTACACGCTGTGTTATTGTCGGGGGCAATAGATGAAAATGATAAACCTAAATTACTTGAATATTTTACTGTTGTTGAATCATTAGTAGATGAGAATATTAGTGTTCAGCAGGCAATGCAAGAACCTTCTTATTTTATTCGCATGAAAACAAAGAAAATGGTTGAGAATTATATACAAAATGGATATAACTTTGACCCATCTTAAGTTGATCTTGCGACTCATCGAACGCCCCCCAGCCCTGGGTAGCTATCTTTTTTGTATAATAGAAAAGTAGAAAGGAAGTTAGAGATGAAAAAATTAATAGTAATGCTCCTTTGTATTTTTTTATTAGCAGGCTGTACGGAGACGTCAAATACGAAGAAAGTATCCGTCACTGCGGGACATGAAATGCGCGTACATTTTATTGATGTAGGACAAGGAGATTCAATTTTTATTGAATCGCCAAACGGCAAAACAATGCTTATTGATGGAGGCGTTAAAGGAGCTGGTCAAAAAGTTGTTTCGTATTTGAAGGAGCTCGGTGTGAACAAGCTTGATATAGTGGTCGCAACCCATCCTGATGCAGACCATATTGGTGGTTTAATTCCTGTGTTAAATTCGATAGATATTGGACAATTTTATGATTCAGGGAAAGTACATACATCTCAAACCTTTGAAGAGATGCTGACACTTATTGATACGAAGAATATTCCTTATAATGTTCCGAAAACAGGCGATAATATAGCGTTTGATGATGATATTAATGTAAAGGTGTTAAACGCCAATGAACATGCGACAGATAATAATGATGCTTCCATTGTCTTAAAGCTTGCTTATGGTAATGTATCATTTTTATTAACAGCCGATGCGGGAATAGCGTTAGAAAAAGAGATGATGCAGGAAGATGTGAAATCCACGATCTTAAAAGCAGGACATCATGGCTCAAACACGAGTAGCTCTGCGGAGTTCATTCAGGCAGTGCATCCTGAAGTGACAATTTTAAGCTATGGTGAGGGAAATAAATATGGTCATCCTCATGCTGAAGTAGTTGAGCGTTTACAAGCAATTGGCAGTAAAATTTACGCAACTGCAGAAGTTGGAACTGTTATCGTATCAACGAATGGGGTAAACTATGATTTGAATTCGAAAGAATGGTCTGGAAACATTGCCTCAGCACCAGCACCAACAACTAGTGAAAGTGTTGACATTGTTAGTAAAGATTTAATAGAAGAAATTGTAGGCATTAAAAATAATGGTAATGAAGCAGTGTCCTTAAACGGTTGGCAGCTTATATCCATTGAAGGAGCTCAAGTTTTTAATTTCCCAAATGTGACATTGCAGCCAGGGAAAACGTTTTATGTCACAAGTGGCTCAAATGCACGAGAAGGTCAAAACTATTTAAAATGGACAAAGAAACAGATTTGGCTGAATGATGGGGATGCTGCACAATTACTTAATGCGAAAGGGGATATCGTTAGTGAGCTCGACTAAATACACCTTAGACCGTATTGAAGATGGATATGCAGTTTTTTTGAAGTACCCAGAGGAAGAGGAACAGCTAATCATTTTACAGTCTGCTATGAATAAACCAGTACAGGTTGGCGATCGTGTGCTAATTGAAGAAGTGGACGGCATCTACCAAATTGAAATTTTGAAAGAAGAAACTGAACAAAAAAAGGCTGACATACAAAGCCTAATGGATAGATTGCGTAGAAAAAATCAATAGTAGAAGCGGCTAGGATTAGGCTCATCACCTGAAGTTGGGGATAGCATTTGTTAAAATGGATACCATATAATATGTTGATTGGAGTGGAGGCTGGGCGACTCCTTGGGGATCAGCGATAGAGGAACGAAGGCTAAAACCATCACATCCTGTGATAACGCCTTCGTGACCAACATCCTGTTGCCCCGACGCCCCCAGGAAAGCGCCCGGCCGGAACGGAAATCAACCTTACGTTTTGACGATGGAAAAACCCTAAAACGCTATGCTAAATATTTTGAATATATGCTAAAATAATTATACTAATAGGAAGCTAGGAGCTGACACAATGTCAATTAACACAATTATTTTTGATTTAGATGATACGCTATTATGGGATAAAAAATCCGTCAAAACAGCATTTGAAAAAACGTGTGAATACGCAGCAACAATACATAATGTGAATCCGGCTGAGCTTGAGGAAGCTGTGCGTAAAGAAGCACGTGCACTTTACGAAGGCTATGAAACATATGATTATACGGTGTTAATCGGCATTAACCCATTCGAAGGACTTTGGGGAACATTCGATGATCCAACAGATTCTTTCCAAAAAATGAAAAATATCGTACCAGGCTATCGTACAGAGGCATGGACAAAAGGTTTAGCAACTCTTGGCATTGATGATGCACAATTAGGGGCGGAGCTAGGGGAACGCTTTGTGGCAGAGCGTAAAGTGTCTCCATTCCTATATGAAGATACTTTTGATGTGCTAGATAAGCTGAAAGGAAAGTATCAACTCGTATTACTGACAAATGGAGCACCAAGTTTACAAAATTTAAAGCTGGAAATAACACCAGAAATCGCGCCATATTTTGACCATATCATTATTTCTGGGGACTTTGGTAAAGGTAAACCAGATGCCTCTATTTTCGAACATGTAATGGAAAAAGCAGGTATTACAGCAGACGATGCGATCATGGTTGGAGATAACTTAAACACTGATATTTTAGGCTCATCTCGTGTTGGTATGCGCAACATTTGGATAAATCGTGAAAACAATGCACCAAATGGCGTTGTCACTCCAACATATGAAGTTGATTCTTTAACTGCATTATTAGAACTAGTAAATAAGCTATAAGCTAAAAATTCACTCCGAGTTGACGCTTTCTGCGGGGCTTTTAGCGCAAGCTCATCCCGCGGAAGTCGCCACTCTCTGTGAAAAATCAACGGCTCCTTATCATTGGTATGAGAAGTTAAGGCATTAGGTGGATGATGAGTGTTTAATTAAATTAACCCTATGGACCTTAAAAAAAAAAGCAAATAGAAAAAGCGTATTTTGAAAAAAGATTGATCAAAATACGCTTTTTCTATATTCAATTGAATTAAAATATCCTTGCTTAATTAAAACGCCCGATTGAGTAATATCTCAAAATTCCTACTGAATGTCAACTTCTTATCTTTTACTTAATTATTCACATAAAAACAAACATGATTTCTCAAATCTGTTAACATCACTTGATACGAAATACCAGTGATTATCTATTTTCTTGTAATCACTATAATAATCAAACTCTTTGGCAGTTGGAAATTCACCTGTGGATGAAAAAATAAATCCTTCCCGTAAACCCTGCATGTCCATAAAGGGTTGTTCAGCTGATTGGAAATAGACAAAAAAATGATCTTTCGAATGCATACCTACTCTGATCGTCTCATCTTTAACCGCATCTATATATTGCGGGGGAGTGTAATACGAGTAAAAACCTTTACTTCCGTATCTATTTGCTTCTTTTTTTATTTCCCCATTGACTAACATGCTAATGATTTCTTCTCTATCATCTTTATAAAAATAAAAATTCACTTCTGTTCTAATCAATGGAGGCAATACAATCACTATGAGTAGTGTTATTAAATGAATAATAATTGGAACCCATTTCTTTTGAAATAAATAAATGATTGAATAAATAAAAGTGACCGTAAATAACCCATATGTTATTAATGTCAACATAGAAGAATCATTCCCGATAAGCTTAAACATTGTATAAAACAATAATAAAATACTACTTCCTATTGCAAAGAAGATTATAGGTTTTTTCATAATTGTTACTCTCCTAAAACGATATAAACTTTTAAAAGCAACAATGGTTTCAAAATCATTGCTTCAAATTACTTTCCTATTATAACATATCCTGTTTTCCTAACATTTCGCACAGACAAACCCAAGTTGTTGCTGCCGCTCCGCTGTAGCTGCTCATCGTCCGCTCACTCGAGGAAGCACTCAGTCGGAATGGACATCAACCCTACGTTATGGTGATGAGCCTAAAAAAAAAAAGCAGAGAGCAACTACTCTCTGCTTATCAATCAATCAATCTATTATAGGTTAATCGCTTTTGCTTCATCAATATTTTCAAGCTGTGCAACGAATGTTAAATCTTCTTCTGTTACAGCATTATCGATTGTTAGCATCATGACAGCTGTTCCACCAACTTGTGCACGACCAACTTGCATTGTTGCGATGTTCACATCTTTTTCTGCTAGCTTTGTTGCTACGCGACCGATAGCACCTGGTTTGTCAGTGTTTTTAATGTAAAGAAGGTGACCTTGTGGAATAACGTCAACAACGTAGTCTTCTACTTTAACAATACGTGCACCTAAACCATTTAATAATGTACCAGCAACTGTGTGTGTTTCGTTTACTGTTTTAATTTCAATCGTAATTAAGCTAGTGAAGCCTTTTGCAGTTGTTGTTTTATGCTCATTTATTTTCATGCCGATACGTTCAGATAGGTAACGAGCATTTACGTCATTAACATGATTACCGTGATTTTTAGATAATAAGCCTTTTAACGCATTTGACGTTAATGGACGAACATCATAATTTGCTACTTCACCAGCATAAGATAAGTTGATTTCTTTCACAGGCTCAGTTGTAAGTTGAGATAAGAATGAACCAAGTTTTTCAGCTAATTCGAAGAAAGGCTCAACTTGTGCAAGCAACTCTTTTGGAATAGATGGCATGTTCACTGGGTTAGTCACAGTACCTGTTTTATAGAATTTAATGATGTCGTTTGAAACGTCAACCGCTACAGACTCCTGTGCTTCAATTGTAGATGCACCTAAGTGAGGTGTTGCGATTACTTGCGGTAAAGTAAGTAGTTTATGATCTGTTGCTGGCTCAGATACGAATACGTCAAGAGCAGCACCCGCTACTTTACCTTCTACGATTGCATCAAATAAATCATCCTCATTGATAATACCGCCACGTGCACAGTTAATTATGCGCACGCCATCTTTCATCATAGCGAATTTTTCTTTGTTAATAAGGTTGCGTGTTTCAGGAAGCAGTGGTGTGTGTACGGTAATGAAATCTGCAGCTGCACAAATTTCTTCAACTGTTGATTTTGTTACCCCTAACTCTTTAGCGCGTTCATCTGTTAGGAATGGATCGTATGCCATAACATTCATGCGTTGACCTTTTGCACGATAAGCAACTTCAACACCGATACGACCGAAGCCAACAACACCTAAAGTTTTATTTTTAAGTTCAACACCAACATAAGATTTACGATCCCATTTACCATTTTTAAGTGTATTGAATGCTTGTGGGATGTGACGAGCAAGTGAAGTCATCATGGCAATAGTGTGCTCAGCAGCAGAGTTAGTGTTACCGTCTGGTGCATTCACAACGATAATACCATGTTCAGTTGCAGCAGTTAGATCAATGTTGTCTACACCTACACCAGCACGTCCGATAAGTTTTAAGTTTTTAGCCGCTTGAATTACTTCGCGTGTTACCGTTGTTTGAGAACGTACTAGTAAAACATCTACATCCGCAATTTTTGCGATTAATTCTTCTGGTGCAAGACCAGTATCAACAATGATATTTAAGTCTAAATCTTGTTCTTGTCGTAGTGGGAAAATACCATCTTCACTTAGTGGGTCAGCGATAAATACGTTAATTGCCTTTGTTGCAGTAGTCATTTGTAATGTAGTCATTTGTAATTAGCTCCTTTTAATTAAAAAATGTTAGTGTTCTTTATATACGAAACAGTCTGAATTTTGTAGAGATAGTACATCTTACAGCATGCAAATCTCCTTTGTAGAAATGAGAATAATATCAATTTCGCCTTGGCGTAATTGCCGCTGACGCTTTGCTTTCGCGCAGATAAACAATGCGTCTGGATTTTGAATTGTGCTTAGGCCTGCACGAGGGCCGACACGACGTCGGTCATTTCGGTAATGCCACAGGACGTTGCGTTTTTACCGATGCAGGTCAGTTAGCCGTTTTCGCAGGATGCGAAGGTTTTAGGCTAACATCCTTATATTTATTCCTTTCAAAAGCCATGACATCCACCAGAGGCTTTATCTTCATTTTGTAAGTGTTACAAAATGAAGATAAAAAAAGCCCTCCGCGCCTTACAAACACAGATATTGTGTTGTAAGGGGCGAAAGGCATAATAAACATTGGTTCGCGGTACCACCCTTAATCACTGCTTAAAAAATTTTTAGCAGTCTTAGCTATATGCGTAACGTGCATGTGACGGATAAGCTTACTTTGGAGATGTTCGGCTTATCTATTCAGGAGTGGAACTATTATCGTAGAAATCACTGATTTACACCAACCATCAGCTCTCTTTGGATTTTCTAGCGACTAGCGTGTCTCCGTCGTTATATTTTCGTGTGATTTAATTGTTAACATCATAATCCTTATTGTTCACCTTTGTCAACAATATTTCTGAAAAAGATTAAAATTCATGACTTTGGAAGTCTGCAAAACAGCTAAAAACGAACATTTTATTATTTGAGTTTATTAATTGTTCGTGTTTTAGGGAAGGACAATGAAAGCGCTACCGATATATGTTACGTCAGATTACATGGGCGTTTAACAAATATTCGAGGTCGGAAATTATACGTTGGAAACTTTCTTTGTTTAGAGGAGGAAAGCGAACATTATTTTCTTGTCACATTTTTGTCAAAATTACGATGTTTAGAAGGTAAACCGTCAATTAGAGAAGAATGTAAGTAAAGGAAGATTGATTTTTAGGGGGTATAGAATGATGTATGATGTAGCAATTGTCGGTGCAGGACTGGCGGGGTTAGTAGCTGCCTGTGAGTTAGCGGATGCAAAGAAAAAAATTCTATTAGTAGATCAAGAACCTGAAAATTCAATGGGGGGACAGGCATTTTGGTCCTTTGGGGGTATTTTTTTAGTGAATTCACCCGAGCAAAGAAGGCTTGGTATTAAGGATAGTAAAGAGCTTGCATGGCAGGATTGGCAAGGAACGGCTGGCTTCGATCGCTTGGAGGATGAAGATTCATGGGCATACAAATGGGCTAGAGCTTATGTAGATTTTGCAGCAGGTGAAAAATATAGCTGGTTAAAGTCTATGGGGATTAAGTTTTTTCCTGTCGTCGGTTGGGCAGAGCGCGGGGGATCATTAGCAGGCGGCCATGGTAATTCGGTACCTAGATTCCATATCGTTTGGGGAACCGGACCAGGCATTGTAAAGCCTTTTGCTGAAAAAGTGAAAAAGGCCATAAAGAATGGTTATATAGATTTTAAACCGAGACATCGGGTAGACGAATTTATTCAACGAGATGGAAAAATTACAGGAATTAGTGGCACAGTTTTGGCGCAAAGCTATGCAAATCGTGGAGAAAAAAGCTCTCGACTAGGCATAGGTGAATTTTCTTATGAAGCTGGAGCGGTTATTGTAGCCAGCGGTGGAATAGGTGCAAATTTTGATTTAGTTAGAAAAAGTTGGCCAGCACGACTTGGAACACCACCGAAAAATATGGTCTGTGGTGTACCTGCATATGTAGACGGTAGAATGTTAGAAATTACGGAACATGCCGGTGGGCGTATCGTTAATCGAGATCGCATGTGGCACTATACCGAAGGCTTGAAAAATTGGGACCCTATTTGGCCCAATCATGGTATTCGAATTTTGCCTGGCCCATCATCATTATGGTTTGATGCAGAAGGCAATCGATTTAGTGCACCTAATTTTCCAGGTTTTGATACGTTAAGTACATTAGAAGCCATTCAAAAAACTGGCTATGATTACTCATGGTTTATTTTAACGGAAAAAATTATTGAAAAAGAATTTGCACTATCGGGCTCTGAGCAAAATCCAGATTTAACAAATAAAAGTATTACTGATGTGTTGAAACGTGTTTTGCCAGGACCACCAGCTCCCATTCAGGCATTTAAAAATCATGGTGAGGACTTTGTTATTGCTAATGATTTGAAGGAGTTAGTTGATGGAATGAACAAATTGGCTGGCAATGACCTTCTTGATTTTATCAAAATAAAAGAGCAAATTTTAGCAAGGGATCGTGAAATGGACAATAAATTTACAAAGGACTTACAGGTTAATGCTATTCATGGTGCAAGAAACTATGTAGGTGATAAATTTGTGCGCGTTGCGAAGCCCCATAAAATTTTAGATCCAAACAATTGGCCACTTATTGCGGTCCGCTTAAATATTTTAACGCGTAAAACATTAGGAGGCTTACAGACAAATTTGAATGGTGCTGTGTTAGGAGCGGATGGGCAGCCTGTACCGGGTTTATTTGCAGCTGGGGAAGTTAGTGGTTTTGGTGGAGGCGGTGTACATGGTTACCGTGCTTTAGAAGGGACATTTGTGGGAGGTTGTTTATTTAGTGGTCGACAAGTAGGGCGTTACTTGGCAAAAGGGGAATGAAAATCCTGAAAAATATGAAAGAGCATCATCACAAATGGATGATGCTCTTTTTTCTTATAAAGAAGAATTTTGAACTTGAGCGATTTTAACGATTTGTTCCTCAATCTGCTCTTTTGTCCAACCATTCTCTTCAACGAAGAAGTTACGTTTTGCGCGGCGACATTCGTCTGAACAGCTACGCATGTAAAAGGCCTCATGCTTTTCCTCGCAAAGCATTAATTTATGGCATTCAGGATTTGCACAGTTTGTATAACGTTCTGTCGGTTCACCAGTAAAGAAATCCTTACCAACAATCACATGCTCAACCTGATTAATAGGTACACTGCGACGTCGATCAAAAATGAACATTTGCCCATCCCATAGTTGACCTTTTACCTCAGGGTCTTTTGCATACGTGGCAATTCCACCATGTAATTGACCAACACTTTCTCCATAGCCTTCACGCTTTAACCAGCCAGAGAATTTTTCGCAGCGGATACCACCTGTGCAGTAAGTTAAAACTTTCTTGCCCGTAAAATCTTCTTTATGGTCCTCCATCCAAGCTGGTAGGTCACGGAAGTTTTCAATATCTGGACGAATAGCACCACGGAAATGTCCGAGGTCATATTCATAATCATTGCGTGCATCAATAATTACCGTATTGTCCTCCTGCATACGTTCCATAAATTCCTTTGGTGATAAATAATCTCCTGTTATTTCTAAAGGATTAATATCATCGTTTAAACCGAGGTGTACAATCTCTTGACGAGGGCGCACATGCATTTTTTTAAAAGTATGCCCTTCAACTTCATCAATTTTCCACATAATGTCGCTAAAACGAGGGTCTGCCTTCATATGATTCATGTAAGCATCAGTTTGCTCAACTGTACCTGAAACCGTTCCATTAATACCTTCATCGCCAACTAAAATACGACCAAGAAGCTCGATTTCTTTACAAAATGCTAAATGTTCCTCTGCGAATGCCACAGGGTCTTCAATAGCTATATATTTATAATAAAGTAATACACGATAGTCTTTCTGTGTCACAATCATTAACCACCTTCAAATCGATATTCGTCCTTAAATATAGCATATCAAGTGCGATTTTGCGTAGGATAGAAGGAGTTTTCTAAAAAAACACGAATAGTACATAGTGAATGACTATTCATATTTGGGGGTGTTGGGATGGAATTTTCAACGATTACATTAGAAAAATTAGAACGCCGCGCAACATTAACATTAAATCGACCACATGCTATGAATGCTATGGACGATGTGATGATGCGTGAACTAGCAGAATGCTTTGAGGCACTACAGCAAGAACAAGAAATACAAGTTCTCGTTATTCGCGGGGAAGGAAAAGTCTTTTCAGCAGGTGGCGATATTAAAGCGATGCTAGATCCAAATAAGCCACTTAATATTAATGCGGCAATGGTTTACTTAACACGTATTGTCAAAGCATATTATCAGCTACCGATGATCGTCATTGCAGCGGTTCATGGAGCATCAGCTGGATTAGGCTTTAGTCTAGCGCTCGGGGCAGATATAGTTGTGGCATGTGAAAATAGTAAGCTCGCTATGAACTTCATCGGCATAGGGCTCATCCCTGATGGTGGCGGTCATTTCTTTATGAAGGAACGTGTAGGTACTGTCAAAGCTAAACAAATGATTTGGGAAGGTAAAGTATTAACTGCATCGGAAGCACATGATGAAGGGTTAATTGACTACGTTGCACCAGATGGGACTGTTTTTGCGATTACTGACCAATTAGTAGGAAAAATGCTTGCTTCTCCAATTGCATCGATGATTACGACTAAAAAAATTCTACATGCTCAAAATTTACCGCAATTAGATAGTATTTTATCAATGGAAGCAGCAGGGCAAGCAGCGATGCGTAAAACGACCGATCATTTAGAGGGAATCCATGCATTTGTAGAGAAAAGAGCACCTGCATTTGTAGGAAAATAAATTTAACTTCTTTCATTGGGTGTCCAAATACCCGTTGATATAGAGGAACTCAGTCTAAGAACGCCACGTCCTGTATCAATTTATCTGTGCGAAAGCGAAGCGACAGCAACACGGTTTTATCTGTGCGAAAGCGAAGCGACAGCAACAACAACAACACACGACTGAGTGACCAACATCATGTTGGCCTAAAAAGGCACGTAGTAAGTTGTACTACGTGCCTTTTAATAGTCATTTTTAGACATGGAATAAGATTAATTTACCCGAAGCGTTAACAAGGCGATGAGTTTTGTTGGCAACACCTTTTTCTTCAATCTGCTGTAGACCGTTGATTTTTGCAGCCTCGTCGTTTTCGAATGTCCATGTTTCATTAAACAATGTTTCCCCATTTTGTTCAAAAGCTGTAAAACGATAATTCTCCATACAAACCCCACCCTTTACTTAAATATATATCTATTATACATAGAAGATTTATAAACTTCACGGTAAAACTAGCGAATATTTCAATAAATTGCGAAAGTTGTGGAAAAATTAAGGCAATACTATTAATGAATATTCTTTGAATACATTTCTCATCTAGTGTGAAGTATGATAATATAGAACAAATATTCGGTTTCAGCGTGATTCACGAATGTTTCATCATAAAATGAGACATCTAGCGATTAGTAAATGATTGAACTAGCAATTCCTATATGCTGAATTGTTTACTGCATTGCGAGTGATGAAAGTATGACGACAAGGTATAGATTATTTAACTTCTTTCAGCAAATGAATGTGAATTTAAGTTACTTTTCAGTGGGTGTCCAAACACAGCTGAAATAGAGGAACTCAGTCTAAGAACGCCACGTCCTGTGGCAATTTATCTGTGCGAAAGCGTAGCGGCAGCAACACGGTTTTATCTGTGCGAAAGCGAAGCGACAGCAACACGGTTTTATCTGTGCGAAAGCGAAGCGACAGCAACACGGTTTTATCTGTGCGAAAGCGAAGCGACAGCAACAACACACGACTGAGTGACCAACATCATGTTGCTGCCGCTGCGTTAGCACTACGCTTTCGCACAGAAAACATCATGTTGGCCTAAAGCCTCCGGCGGATGTCAAGGAATCGGAAAGGAGTTCTTAGGGGATGTTAGCCTAAAACCATCGCATCCATGCGATAACGGCTAACTGACCTGCATCGGTAAAAACGCCACGTCCTGTGGCATTACCGAAATGACCGACATCGTGTCGGCCCTCGTGCAGGCCTAAGTACAAAGCCGATACTGGACGCAATTATGCCGAGGTATAATTGATTATTTGAGGTGATTGGATGTCAGCAATTCGTTTTTTCCACATGGCGGATTTACATTTAGATAGTCCATTTAAGGGCTTATTTGGTTTACCTGAGCAAAATTTCAAAAAAATTCGAACAAGTACTTTTGAAGCTTTTGATAAAATTATTCAAAAAGCTATTCAGGAGAAACCAGATTTCTTACTGATTGTCGGTGATATATATGATGGAGAAAATCGTAGCTTACAGGCACAAAGACGATTTCAAGAGGCTATGGAAAAACTCTTTCAACATAAGATCCCTGTCATTTTAAGCTATGGTAATCATGATCACTTAAATGGTGCTTGGACACGCTTTGCTTTACCGAGCAATGTTTATGAGTTACCAGCTGAAACTAGTGTTGTGCAATTAAACATACGTGGTCAGCAAGTCAATATTTATGGCTTCAGCTATAGTGATCGTCATATAACGGAATCAATGGTTGATAGTTATCCTGTTGCACAGGACCAGCATGTTATTCATATTGGCATGCTTCACGGTAGTGAGGCTAGCGATACTACACATGCTGTTTACGCTCCTTTCACAAAAGACCAACTTCTTGAAAAAAACTATCATTACTGGGCTTTAGGGCATATTCATAAGCGACAATTTTTACATCAAAATCCACCGATTGTTTATCCAGGCAATATTCAAAGCCGACATCGGAAAGAGCAAGGGCTAAAGGGCTTCTATGACGTAACGTTGTCACAAACCTCTACTGATTTGGAATTTGTACCGACATCTGCTGTTGTTTATAACACGGTAGAGGTGGATTGTACAAATGTATTTCATGCAAATGAACTACTAAAAAAATGTGAAGAGGCGCTGATGCTTAATCGTCAAGAGTATGGGGCATCTGTTGTCGAACTCCATTTGAAAAATATAGATGAACAATCACAATCTTTATTTGAACATGCTACAGTTGATGCATGGCTAGAAACTATTCGAGAAGCCGAGGATGGAATTGAACCGATGTGCTGGGTACAAAAGCTCGTATTACATCAATCGTCAGTATTGTATGAACATACTGCTGCGACTGAATCGGTGATGAATTTAATGGAGGAATGGGATATTTCTGAATGGAAGGATATTTTAAAGGAACTGTACCAACATGCTGGTGGTGCAAGGGTAATCGAGCCTTTAACAGAGCAGGACATTAAAAATTTAATGCATAACGCACAAGAATTATTAGCAGAAGAAATTCAAAGGGCGTGAATAACATGCTAACGATACAAAAAATCCAAATTTATGGCTTTGGCAAGCATGAAAACATCACCATTTCTTTACGTCAAGGGGTTACCATTTTTTATGGTATGAATGAAGCGGGTAAAACGACCATTCAACAGTTTATTTTACAAATGCTTTTTGGATTTCCTACGAGGCAGCAGGCACAACGTAAATATGAGCCGAAAGTATCGACTAAATTCGGTGGTCAGCTGACGATTTGGCATCCAACGTATGGGCAGTGTACGATCGAACGTATGAAAGGAAAGGCAGTAGGAGATGTTACAGTTTATCTAGAAGATGGGACAATGGGGCATGAGGAACTTTTAGCAAAACTATTATATGGTTATTCAAAAGCCTCCTTTGAGTCCATTTTCTCCTTTTCCTTACATGAGCTACAGGGCATTGAAAAAATGTCAGAGGAAGAGCTAACACATTTGTTACTTGCCTCTGGGACAACTGGGATTCAACAACTATCATCTCTAGAAAAGAAAATGGACAAAGATGCTAGTGAGCTTTTTAAAAAAGCAGGCAAAGTGCCACTCATTAATCAAAAATTGGAGCAGTTAAAAAAGCTAGAACGCACAATTAAACAAGAGCAAGGTAATATTCAAACCTTCGAGGATAAATTATTACAATTACAGCAGTTCGATCAAAGGTTAGAGGGGTTATATAGTCAGCAAAAAACACAGCAGCAAAATTGGCAGCAGCTCACAATTCTTAAGCAGGCTATGCCACTTTTAAAACAGCAAAAAGCTTTCGAACAGACGCAAAAAGGCTATGAACATGTGCAATTTCCTCCAGAAGGGATCCGACGTTATGAGCAATTAAAGGATCGACTTATGCATGAAACACTACAAATGGAGCAGTTGAAGGAGCAGTTTCAGGGACTACAACAGAAGCTACAATTAACATTGGACGAGCAAGTTATTACTGAAATGTCTCGTCTTGTGAACAAGGAAGCAACATGGAATCAGTTAGTTGTAAAGGAACAGAACTTAATGGATGAGCTGTATTTAATCGAGCAAGAAATAGAAGCTCAGTTCCGTTTGTTAGGTGTTCAGGAAAAAACAGCGCAGGATATTTTGCTTGAAGAAACCGTATCATTACAGCAAGAGGAACAATTTCAACAACAGTTAAGCCTATTAGAAGAAGCAGAAGAAGAGCTGAAATTTCATTTACGTTCGTTGGAGCAACTACATGCAGAATTAGATACAATTGCTCAACTGAAACAACAGCTTCAACAGGAGTCATTAACTACGGAGGAAGAACATATTTTAGCACAGTGGCCACAGCGTAAGCGAAAGCTTGAACAATTGCGTTATGGAAGGTCACAACGCTCAAAACAACAACAACCAAGTATTTTTATATTTATTGTATTAGCCATAAGTGTACTTTCGTGTATCTATGGTGTTATGGAAAAAAATATGGCTGTTATCGTTGTAGGAGCGGTTATGTCACTCATCATTATTTTATATTTAAAATTTGCTAGACAAGCTCATGAAGCGCCGAGTAAACAACAGAGTCAGCAAATGCGTGAGTTAGAGCAGGAGGAAAATATTGTGCAAGCCATCCTGCTAAAAAAACAAAAACTTGAGGATCGTTTGTTCCATGTAAATGAGCAACAGCAAGAAAAAGAACGCCAATATGTGAAACTTGAATATAAAATTCAACGGGCTGAGAATGTAAGTGAAGAAGCCAATCAGTTGCTTCACCATTTTTTAGGGCGCTATAGGCTAGAGGGAAATATACCGAAAACATTATTACCAGAGCTATTTATGCGTATTCGTGGTACTCAAGAGTTGGCAGCAAAAAAGAAGAGTACATTTACGCTTCTACAAACAGTACAAGCAGAGAAAACCGAGTTACTAGCGCAGATACAGCGAGTCTTAAAGACAGAGTATAGTGAGCAAGAAATCTTTATGCATTTACGTACTACATTCCTTACTTTACAGCAGGAGCAGCAGATATCCGAACAAACAAAAGAGCAGTTGACTAGTCTTCAGACTAAAATGCAAGGAGTGCAATCACATATAGATAGCTATGAGTCTGAAATTACTCAGTTATTTACTGCTGCGAATGTAGAAACAGAGAAGGGCTATTATGAAACACATGAACAATTTGAGCAACAGCAACAAATAAAAACAGAACTTCAAGCCATTCAGAGTCAGCTAGCCTCGCTAAATGTAGACAACAAACAGTCACTACTAGACGAGGAACAGCTACATGAAAAACTGCTTACTTTAGAAGAAGAGCGAGACACGATGCAGGTAGCGATCGATCATTGCTTAGAACAACGAGCGACACTGCAAATCCAAAAGGAGAATCTTCTAAATGACGAGAAATATGGCCAGTTGCTTCAACAGTTTGAAGAAGAGAAATCAGTGTTGCAACAGCTGATAGGGCAATGGGCTGCCAAAAAAGCATTGGCTACTGCGATACATGGAACATTGTTCCGCCTAAGAGAAGAAAAACTACCTCATGTTTTAACAGAAGTTAATGCAATATTTAATTTGTTAACAGGTGGGCGTTACGATAAGCTTTTAATTAACGATGAAGGCTATTTTGTTGCACAGGATGTTTCTGGATTACGTTATCAAATGGCAGAATTATCACAGGCTACAAAGGAGCAAGCTTATATTTCGTTGCGTATGGCACTTGCAAAAACGCTAACAACTTCTGCTCCATTTCCATTTATTATGGACGATCCTTTTGTCCATTTTGATCGAAACCGTACAGACAAAATGGTACAATTAATGAAAGAAGTAGGATATGAACGTCAAATTTTATATTTTACTTGCCATGAAGCGATGCTCGAACATTGGCAGAAAGACCAAATTGTCGATGTAGGAGCACTAGCAAATGAAAGGGGAGTGGCGTCAACATGAAGGGTATTACGACGCTCCAGGTTGGAGAATCAGTTGATCAATTTTTATTAATTAAACAGGCGACAAAAGGGGTTACCACAGTAGGAAAGCCATTTATGTCACTGTTACTACAAGATAAAAGTGGAGATATTGAAGCAAAGCTATGGGATACAAATGAGGATCATGAAAAAATGTATCACGCTGAGGCAATTGTCCGTGTAGGTGGAGAAATTCATGACTATCGTGGCAAAAATCAATTGCGTATCAAGGCAATCCGTGTTGCAAAACCAGAGGAGGGAATTGCTATTAATGATTTAGTTCCTTCCTCAGCAACTCCAAAAGAAGAATTATATGAAGAATTGACGCAATTTTTCTTTGATATTAAAAATCCGAATATATCACGAATTACACGTGCAGCTATTAAAAAACATCAGGATGCTATTTTAGTCTATCCAGCTGCTACGAAAAATCATCATGATTATGCGTCTGGTCTATTAGATCATATGGTGTCGATGTTGAAACTAGGAAAAGCGATTGCTGATTTATATCCTACATTAAATCGTGATCTGTTATATGCAGGGATTATACTACATGATATTGGTAAAGTAGTTGAGTTATCAGGACCTGTTGCAACTATGTATACGGTTGAAGGGAATTTACTTGGTCATATTACAATTATGGTCAATGAAATTGCTAAGATTGCTAGTGAACTAGAAATCGAGGGCGAGGAAGTCATGTTATTGCAACATATGGTACTATCTCACCACGGTAAAGAAGAATGGGGCAGCCCGAAAAAACCGATGATTCAAGAAGCGGAAATCTTACATTATATTGATAATATTGATGCAAAGATGAACATGCTAACTCGAGCATTAGGTAAAACAGAGCCAGGTGAATTTACGGAAAGACTATTTCCACTTGATAATCGATCGTTTTATAAGCCGACTATTTAGTAAATGTAGATTTGAGGTTCCTTATCAAAGGTTGTGGGATTACATTCGTCTTCATTTAGCAGACATTTCTGTATAAAAAGGGTTACGCCTGTAGCGGCGTAACCCTTTTTGATATAGTAAAGTAACAACTAGTAAGATTATTTTTCAGAATCTTTTTCTTTGTCGTCTTTACTTGCTTTTTTAGCTTGTTCTTCAGCTTTTTTAGCTGCTTCTTCAGCAGCTTTAGCTAGCTCCTCACTTGTTGTTGTAAGGGCTTCTATAGCAGGTTTTAATTCTTTATCAGATGTTTTTACATCAGCATCTTTTGCCAGTTTTGCAACGATATCTTTAAGAATTTGTTGATCTTGACCTGTTTGCTTTAATTTAGCTAGCATTTGTGTACGGATGTTTTTTTCTTCATCTTTGAATGAGCCAACACCTTTTACATCACGCTTTTCCGTAACTTCAATAACATGGTAACCAACGCTTGATTGAACTGGTTCACTTAATGTTTTTAAAGGAAGGGCATAAGCAGCATCATTAAATTCTTCTAACATTGAACCAACAGTGAACCAACCTAGCTCTCCACCTTTTTGAGCAGAGCCAGTATCAGTTGAGTATTCTTTTGCTACATCTGCAAAAGAAGCGCCACCTTTAATTTTGGCAATGACTTCTTTAGCTGTTTTCTCATCAGCTACTAAAATATGGCGAGCATTTAACTCTGTTTTCATTTGCTCATAATGTTTTTTTATATCTGCCTCTTTAAAAGCTTTATCTTCTAAAGCCTTTTCTGAAAGAAGCTCAACACGTAAAGCATTTTTATAGCCTTCCTCAGTTAAGCCACTTTGAGCAAGTGCATCGGCAAAGCTATCACCGAATTGTGAAGCAGTTGCGTCGTAGGCCTCTTTGATTTCTTTATCTGATACTTTGTATTTATCAGATAATACTTTTTCAGTCATCATTTGTTGAAGTATATGAGAACCTGCTAAAGTTTTTGATGTTTTGTTAAAGTCAGCAACTGAAATGTCGCCCACTTTTGAAGTTGCAATTGTTTTGTTGTCTTCTCCGCTACAAGCACCAAGTGCTAATACTGAAGCAGCTAATGTTAAAGATAAAACTGTCTTTTTCATAGTGGATATTCTCTCCTTATATGGTTTCGTCCATTTTTTACTATAACATAAACGATTTAAAAACAAAATGGTTCCCCCTTGAGTATAGCCTATATTTCAAATTTGCAAGCGCATAGGATATAGAAAAGAAAGGGGGTGAAGTTATGAGCAGCGGAGGATACGGTGGCGGCGGTGGCTACGGCTCAGGCTCTGGCTTTGCTTTATTAGTTGTGCTATTTATTTTATTAATTATTGTTGGGGCAGCGTTCCTATACTAATTAATAAAAATGACGAAAAGCTAAGGGTTTAATTTCCTTAGCTTTTTTTAACAATGTAAAGGCATTCGCAAAGCACGCTTGAAATCACGTTCCATAAACATATGACTGACCAGATCGCGTTGTCATATAAGGTGTTCAATTTACCTCTGTGACATGCGCAGATCACTCTGCTTTTTAACTATACTGCATATAAAACTTCAATATAAAATGAGACAAGTAAAATTGTAATTAGTATATTTATAGTTCGGAATACTTTTGGTTGGTTTTCTTCGGGAATTTCACGTCGCATGCACAGCGCATAAGTCATACGGTTTATTTGAAATAAATAGAATACCGAGAATAGAACTACAATCATTAACAGCAAGTCTATTCCTCCCCTCTTTCAATATTAATAGCATAACAAAAAACGTTAATAAAACACAAGTACAAGCAATTTAGTGAATAGTAGGTGGCACTAAAATTTCATAGCCTTTAGGCGTCTCCTCGATTTGGGAGTCTTTAGGCGAATTCAATAAGTATTTTACATATAGAATATCTATTACACATAGACTACAGTGGTAAGCTAAAAGTAATGTGCCATAATGGGTATACGCAGGGAATAGTAGTGTACCCAATAAAATGCTTGTATTTAGAACAATAAATGGTGTGAGTAAAGCTAAAATATAGCGATTTTTCGATAAAGGTTCACGGATACGCATGTGAAGAACAGGAATAACATAAAATTGGGTACGCACACGCAATTTTAAATGCTGACGTAAATCATATAATGCTAGAAAGTGCAGGCATTTATGAATTGGATAGATTGCAAATATAGCAATAACAAATAGCCAAAACAAACGATCTGTATAGTGCTCATCATTAAATAAATTACATGTCACATAGGAAAGAGAAAAGACAGTAAAAAAAACAAGGATAGACATGATCATAATACGCGTTGTTCCGTAATGATGTTCAAGATTTAATATTTTCCAACAATGCATGATTATCAACTCCGTAATATGAATGGTCTATTTAATTTAAATTGATTTATATTAGAATGCAAGAAAAAGGAGGTATCTCAGAAATATTTCTGAAATACCTCTTTAATTATAAGCTTTTACGGCCATTAGGTTCTAGATTACGAAAAACTGACGCTAAAAGCCTAGTAGTTTCACTTTCATCCTTTTACAGTTGGACGTTCTTCGATTGTATCAAAGGAATCACGGAAGTGCTGGAAGGAACGCTCAAAAATGTCGATGAAGTCCTCTCCGTATATATTGCGAATAACAGCCATAACATCTAAAAATTCTGGGAAGCGACCGTATAGGTCTTTTAAAGCTAATGAACCTTCTAGCACAGAATGATACGTATTATGATAATTACTATTCATTTCAACAATAAGTTCTGTACCTGCTTCTGTTAACTCAACATACGTATTACGTTTGTCGTCATCACGCTTTGAAAACTTCAGGAATCCACGCTCTTCTAATTTTTTTGAAAAATTAAATGCAGTGGAGACGTGCATTACCCCAAATTTCGCCACATCAGAAATGGAAGCCCCTTTTAAATGATACGAAATCCATAAAATATGATGTTCGTTAATATTTAAATCGTAAGGTTTAATCCATTGCTGCCAATCTTTTTCAACTGCTTTCCATAAGGCTTTTGATATTTGTGCAATTCTTTGACTATAAAGCATCGCTTCTTTTTGAGTGTATAATTCCTCTGACAAAGCCATCACCTACTGCTTTCTTTAACATTTTAAAAATATTATAGCAATAAAGGAAAAAAGTTTAAAGTTAGAAAAATTAAAAAATTGAAAAGTGGTTAAAAAATAACATTTTATCAATTAGAACTAATAAAAATATAGAATTTCCATTAGATAGAAAGGACTTTAGTCGCTAACTTTTTCTTGCGGTTTTTTCTTTTTTTCTGTAATTTGTGCAACGTTTTTCTCGATTTCGCTAATTGAATTCTGTAATGCTTCTATTTCTTGTTGTAAGTTATTTTTTGATGGCTCGATTTCTTCAGTGAATGTAGTAATAGTTTGTTTTAAATCATTTATTATTAGTGGTATATTATTTTTTATTTCATCAGTAAGCGAATGAACAGATTGTTTAACTGTACCTACTTGCTGTTTTACATCTAAAAGTTTGTCCTTTGTGCTTTCAGCATTTGATCGCAAATTAGCACGTAATTGTTGTCCTGATTGAGGAGTTGAAAAAAGTACAGCGATTGTACCGCCGATGATACCAGCTCCAAGTCCAAATAAAAATGGTTTTGCTTTCATATCGATTACCTCATTCCTGTAATTATCATGTGTTACCTACTATTAAACCATGAAATGCACATATATCAAAAAGAAAAAAGAAACTAAACGAGTGATTTTGAATCACGGTTTAGTTTCTTGTGAAGATAAACGTGCATTTCCTAAATGTATGCACCTTTTATTAAATTGAAATAGCTGTTTGGAATTTAGAGCGTTTCACTAATTTTGCAACTATAGGATAAATAATTGCAAAAGCAATGACATTAAATGCTACAGCAGGTAATACAACCCCTATAAACAGAACAGCGAATGTTGCACCAACATTTGCATTGAATACAAAAAGTGCTACTGCTAAAAAGACAGTTCCAGATAAAATTGTTCCTAAGCCAACTAAGCTTGCAGATACTATAAAATTGCTTGCCAATTTTTTTAGCACAAGTAAGATAGCTAAAAAGACAAAGCCTGTTACTGCTTTATCGATAATATTTGGAACAAGACCTGCTGGAAAAGTTGTAAATAATCCTGACAGTACACCGGTTGCTAAAGAAAGTAAGAATGTTTCTTTAACAGTAGGGAACAATAAAATGCCAATAAACATCATTGTTAGCATGAAATCAGGCTTCATGCCATTTACCATACCAGGTGTGACCACATAAAGGGTAGCACCAACACCGACTAAAAGGGCCATTAATACTAAATTCTTTGTATTCATTTCTCATCTCTCCTCGACTATGCTAATCTTTTTGTCTCCTAACGTGTCCTCATGACCGTTAGCGAAACTTATTTGTGATTGTACGATATAAATCTTAAAATTGCAATACAAAATTCTGATAATTCGAATGGCATTATTTAAGGTTAGCTTTAATGCTCTCCGCAACTTCAGTTAATTGCTCTGGTGTGTATTTTTGTGTTTGCCAAATTAAGCCCAAGCCTTCTTTTTCATCATAACGAGGAATAAAATGTAAGTGGTAGTGGAAAACAGTTTGTCCAGCTGCAGCACCATTATTATTAATCGTATTAAGTCCAATTGGGTTAAAAGCAGCTTTTATAGCGTTCGCAATTTTGGGTGCTGCTGCATATAAATTACGAGCCACTTCCTCAGGCATTTCGAATAGATCCTTACAGTGATGTTTTGGAATTAAAAGGGTATGCCCCTTTGCTACAGGTGAAATGTCAGTAAATGCAAAGACATGTTCGTCTTCATAAATTTTTGTACTTGGGATGGATCCATCAATGATTTTGCAAAATAGGCAATCGCTCATTCGAAAATTCCTCCTTATTTTATATGTACATACATTCTATCATACTCATAACTGTATCATTTGCTAATTTTTGATAAAATATAAACGAGAAGAGGAGTGATGGCATGACGGTATTAGAGGTACAACATGTGACAGGTGGTTATACAAGAAAACCGGTTATTAAAGATTTATCATTTTCGATTGAAAAAGGCGAGCTTGTTGGCTTAATTGGCTTAAATGGAGCTGGTAAAAGTACAACGATAAAGCATATCATCGGAACGATGCTTCCAAAAGAAGGAGACATACGTTTAAATGGTGTGACCTTAAAGGAAAATACGGACAAGTATCGTACAGCATTTTCTTATATTCCTGAAACACCTGTATTATATGATGAGTTAACATTACGGGAACATTTAGAATTAACCGCGATGGCTTACGGTCTAGATGAAGCAACACTTGCAGCTCGTTCACAATTATTATTAAAAGAATTTCGAATGGAAAAGCGACTGAATTGGTTCCCTTCGCATTTTTCAAAGGGGATGCGTCAAAAGGTTATGATTATGTGTGCCTTTTTAGTCAATCCAAGCCTTTACATTATTGATGAGCCTTTTGTGGGGCTCGATCCACTTGGAATTCAATCATTACTTGATCAGATGGATGAAAAGAAAAAAGAAGGCGCTTCTATCTTAATGTCTACGCACATTTTATCGACCGCTGAAAAGCATTGTGACCGCATCATTTTATTGCATGAAGGACGTGTGCGAGCACAAGGATCAATGGAGGATTTACGCAAGGCATTTGCGATGCCACATGCGACATTGGATGATTTATATATTGCAATGACAAAGGAGCACGACCATGAAGAACTTGCATGACGTATGGTCCTCTCGCTTCATGCACTATATAGGTGAAGTGCAAAAATATATGCGATTTATTTTTACAGGGCATTTAGCGATTGTACTAGTATTTCTTATTGGAGCAGGGGGCTATCAGTATAGTGAATGGTTGAAAAGTGTAAAGCCTGATTTTCCAGCAGAGGTATTAATCGCAGTGTTTGTAGGGATTTTACTTGCATTAAGTCGTCCAACTTCACTTTTGAGAGAGCCAGACCAAGTGTATTTATTACCATTAGAATCAAAAATGTCACAGTATTTTAAAAAGGCGTTAGCGTGGACGTTTTGGTCACAAGTTTGGATTGTGGCAATTGTTTATATTGTAAGCATCCCTTTACTAAAGGCTGTTACTGAATTAACAACATCTGAAATTTGGTCAGTGTTTCTACTTATTATTATATTGAAGTATTTGAGCGTTCAAGGTGAATTTAGTTATCGCTATAGTGAACGTGGTCAAATGATTTGGGTAGACAGGCTAATTCGAGCTGTTATCTTTAGTGTTACTGTGTACATGGCGCTTCATATGCAGCTAATTTTAGCAATTGTTGCTGCTGCAGTTGGGTGTGTGTATATTGTAGTATTTAGAAAAAAATGTGCAGGTGAGCCTGTTCCGTACGAGCATTTTGTAAAGCTGGAACAAAATCGCATGATGAGTTTCTATCGCTTTGCTAATTATTTCACGGACGTTCCACATTTACGTGGTAGTATCCGTCGTCGTGGTTGGCTAGATTGGCTTTACAAATTTGTGCCATATAAGAAGGACAATGCCCAAAAGTACTTAGTGTTCCGTACATTCGTCCGAACAGATGATCATTTTTATTTATGGCTCCGATTAACAGTGATTTCAGCTGTTATTGCAGCCTTTGTAGATATCCCAGTCGTTACATGGATTATTGCAGGTGCATTGAGCTTTGCTACAACTATTCAATTAAAATCGGCTTTATTATCAAGCGGTGAATTTCGCATGGACATGCTTTATCCTTTACCGGATGAAGCACGTAAGGTAGCAGTCAATCAAATTGTGCGTCTTGCAATGATAACGCAAGCTATTATAGTAGGTCTATGTGGTGTCACGCAGCCAATGTTCTATGTAACCTTTATTATCATTTTAGTTGTAAGTGAATTGACTGCTAAGGCCTCAAAATCTTAAATATGGTTAATTTTGGATTATTGTCAAAGGTTAGAGGCATTTTGTTAAAACGTATGCCATGTGAATAAGTTGATTGGAGTGGAGGCTGGACGCCCCCAGGAAAGCGCCTAGCCGAAACGGAAATCAACCCACGCTATGGTGATCAGCAAATTATAGAAGCTCATTTTTCCAAGAATAGAATTGGAGAAATGAGCTTATTTTTGTTAAAGAAATTATTGAGTTTTAAGTGGTGGAGCGCTTTAGCACATTTGTCTTCTATTCTACTAATTGATAATCTAGTGCTGCTGTTAATAATACCTTTGCAGCAATGAGCATACCTTTTTCATCTATATCGAATTTTGGATGATGATGTGGTGCATATTTAGCAGGCTTGGCTCCCGTAAAGAAGAATGTACCTGGCTTTTCTTCTAAGTAATAAGCGAAATCTTCAGCCCCCATAGTTGCTTCAATCTCAGTAACATCGCAAATATCCTGTGCGATATTACGCACAAAGAGTGTTTCCTTCTCATGATTTATAACTGCAGGGTAGCCACGACGATAATTCAGTTCAATTGTACAATCATGCGCAATTTCTGTACCTTGGATAACCCGTTTAAACTCACGTTCCATCGTTTCACGAACATCTTTATTAAACGTTCGAATTGTGCCATTTAAATAGGCTGTATCGGCAATAATATTGTCAGCATTAGATGCCACGAATGAACCAACTGACAAAACAGCCGATTCGGTTGGGGCAATACGACGCGCGACAAGCTGTTGTAAATTTATAACAAGCTGAGAGCCAATAACAATCGCATCCTTTGTTTGATCCGGATGAGCACCATGACCGCCCTGACCTTGAATTTTCAGTTCAAAACTATCAACAGCGGCCATTGTCGGTCCTACGCGGTAGCCAATCAGCCCTGTTGGATGGTTAGAAGAAAGATGTGTACCAAAAATAGCATCAACGCCATTCATAGCCCCAGCCTGTACCATCCCAATTGCTCCACCTGGATCAACCTCTTCAGCATGTTGATGAATTAGTACATATTCTCCTACTAACACATCACGCATTTCCCACAATAGCTTCCCGACAATTAATAAAGTAGCTGTATGACCATCATGCCCGCAAGCATGCATAACACCAGACACAGTTGATTTGTATGGTACGTCTTTTTCGTCTTGTATAGGAAGAGCATCAAAGTCTGCCCGTAAGGCAATCGTTTTGCCAGGCTTGCTCCCCTTAATCCGCGCAATTAAACCGTGACCACTGACATTAGCCTCCACCGGTACGCCGAGATTCTTATAATATTGAATAATATAATTAGCAGTTTCTTGCTCCTGAAAGCTTAGCTCCGGATGCATATGCAGATGACGGCGAATCGCCACCATTTCGTCAAAGTGAGCATCAATTTTTTCAAGTAGATGTTGGTTCATAGTAAACCTCCTTAAACGGATTATCCTAGATTTTTATTAATAACATAATAGTTTTACAAACTGGATAAACAGAGGGTCAGCGCTACTCATGAAGAATATCCTTGCGAAAAGTAATGAATCTTCGCGCGTCTCGGGAGAATACCCGTGCTCCCGGGGGAAATACCCGCGGAAGGGCAGTGAATACCCGCGCTCCCGGGGGAAATACCCGCGCTCCCAGGGGAAATACCCGCGGAAGAGCAGTGAATACCCGCGCTCCAGGGGAAATACCCGCGGAAGAGCAGCAAATACCCGCGTTCCTCAACTAATCTTCGTTTTCTTCTTTTGGAGCAGCACTATAGGTTGTGACATAGGAAGCTGCTGAGAAAATATTTTGTTGATTCACACCTGTTGGTTCTTTACGTTCGGCATGTGCTGATGCAAAGGCCTTTGAGCTTTTCCATGCTTCAAACGAATGAGGACCGTTCCATTGTGTCATGACAATGTATGCTTCACTATTTAATGGGCGAAGTAGTCGAAATGCTACAAAGCCTGGTTCATCTTCTATAGCACGTGCTCGATTTAAAAAGCGATGTTCAAATACTGGTCGACCTTCATCTGTAACAGGAATATTGTTGAAAACAAAGAAGCCACGTTCTTCTAGATCATTTACTGAATCTAGCACTTCAAACTTACGAGGTGTGGCAAATACAGATTTTCCTTTGGTTTCATGTATAAGCACAGAGTTTCCTTCTCCGTGTATTAAGATCATACCCTCGTTTGGATATTTGTTCTTTAACTGTTCTAAAAAATCACCTGTACCAGAAGTTAAATAAATATACATAAAAATGCCCTCCTTATGAATTTTCGAAATATAGTGTGATTATTTCCATTTAAGTGTAAGTCTATAGTTTTGTCAAAAAAGAAACCCCTTAGAAAGAACAATTTTATGACATTTCCCTATGAAAACTATACAATAACAGAGGAAGCGTTTACTATTGAAAACGGATATCAATAATAACAGAATAAATAAGAGAATTTTACTATATGAATTTTATTGAGGGGAAGGAACTATTCATGACAACTTTTAATGATACACTTCTACGTGCTGCACGCGGAGAAAGAACGGAACATACACCAGTATGGTATATGCGACAAGCAGGACGCTCTCAGCCAGAATATCGTGCGATTAAAGAAAAGTATTCTTTAGAGGAAATTACACATCAACCTGAGCTTTGTGCATATGTAACGCGATTACCAGTAGAAAATTACAATGTTGATGCAGCGATTTTATATAAAGATATAGTGACACCACTGCCTGGTATTGGAGTAGATGTGAAAATCAAAGCAGGCGTAGGTCCTGTCATTTCAAATCCTATCCGATCAGTCGCTGATATAGAAAAACTAGGCGAATTTAATGCGAAAGAACATACACCATTCGTTTTAGAAACAATAAAAATGTTAACAGAAGAACAACTGAATGTACCTTTAATCTGCTTTGCAGGTGCGCCATTCACTCTCGCAAGCTATATGATTGAAGGTGGTCCTTCAAGAAACTATAATAAAACAAAGTCATTTATGGTATCAGAGCCTCAAGCTTGGTTTGCATTAATGGACAAATTAGCTGACATGATTATTTCTGATGTTTCAGCCCAAGTCGAAGCGGGAGCAAAAGCTATCCAAATATTTGACTCTTGGGTAGGTGCTTTAAATGTTGAAGACTATCGTGTGTTCATTAAACCGATTATGACACGTATTTTTGCAGAGCTGCAAAAAGAAAATGTGCCACTTATTCAGTTTGGAGTTGGTGCAAGTCATTTAGCGAAAGAGTGGAATGATTTGCCAATCGATGTTGTTGGCTTAGATTGGCGTTTACCAATTAAAGAAGCGCGTGCTAACGGTATAACTAAACCAGTACAAGGCAATTTGGATCCATCACTATTACTTGCTGATTGGTCTATTATTGAAAAACGCACGAAAGATATTATCGATCAAGGCTTAGAAATGCCAGGTCATATCTTTAACTTAGGTCATGGTGTATTCCCAGAGGTTGACCCAGACGTGTTAAAACGTTTAACAGCTCTTATTCATGAGTATAGTGCTCAACAAATCCAAGCACGCTATTAATATAGATGTGAACAAGATTTAACTCTCATATTTCTTTTCTATGAATGATATCTCGATTTCATCGTAGAAAGGGTGCTGTCCAACCTAATGAATTGGACAGCTTCTTTTTGTCACATACTGTACGAATAAAGATATATTTAACTATTATTTAGAGGTGAAAAGGTAATGAAAGAAGTTAAAGGCTTATTAGTTATGGCATACGGAACACCCTATAAAGAAGAAGACATCGAACCTTACTATACGCATATTCGCCACGGTCGCAAACCATCAGAAGAGCATTTAGAAGATTTACGCGGCCGTTATGAGGCAATCGGTGGTTTATCACCACTTGCTGCTGCTACAAAGGCGCAGGCTGAAGCTTTATGTGCACGTTTAAATGAAGTGCAAGATAATGTGGAATATAAATTATTTATCGGCTTAAAGCATATTCACCCATTCATTGAAGATGCTGTAGAAGGAATGGTAGCAGAAGGTATTAAAGAAGCGGTTTCTATCGTATTAGCTCCTCATTTCTCAACGTTCTCCATTAAGTCATATAATGGTCGCGCAGCAGAAACGGCAGGAGATCGATTAACAATTACTTCTGTAGAATCATGGTATGATGAACCAAAATTCATTGAGTATTGGAAAAATAAAGTGAATGAAACATTTAATGCAATGTCTGATGAAGAACGTGAAAAAGCATGTTTAATCGTGTCTGCACATTCACTTCCAGAGAAAATTAAAGAGTTGGGCGATCCATATGAAGATCAATTAATTGAGACAGCTCGACTAATCAAAGAAGCAACGGCTGTCAATAATGTAGAAGTTGGCTGGCAATCAGCAGGACAAACACCAGAGCCATGGATAGGTCCAGATGTTCAGGACTTAACACGTGAACTTTACGAGCAAAAGGGCTTCCGTTCATTCGTATATACGCCAGTTGGCTTTGTCACAGAACATTTAGAAGTTTTATATGACAACGATTATGAATGTAAAGTTGTTTGTGATGAACTTGGCGCGAAATATTATCGTCCAGCAATGCCAAATACACACCCATTATTTATCGATGCGATGGTCGATGCCATTCATAAAAAATTAAGCTAAGCGAAAAGAAAGTGATGATGTTGGTGACTCAGAAAAGACGAAAGGTAGTTGTTGTAGGCGGTGGCATTACTGGCCTCACAGCTGCGTTCTATTTGCAAAAAGAGGCAATCGAAAAAGAATTGCCGTTAGATATCGTACTTGTCGAGTCGTCATTACGTCTTGGCGGAAAAATACAAACACTGAGAAAAGATGGCTTTATTATTGAGCGCGGTCCAGAATCTTTTTTTGATCGGGAGAACTATGTATATGCTTTGGCAAAGGATTTAGGCATTGAACAGGAAATGATTACAAGCAATACAGGACCTACTTACGTTGCTGTTGGTAGTCAATTGTATCCAATCCCTAGCAATCTTTTGTCTGGAGCAACACCACATGTCTCTTCATTTATTACATCAGGTTTGTTTTCACTTAGCGGGAAAGTTCGTGCAGCGGGGGATTTTTTCATCCCTCGTTCTGCACAGAATGATGACCAACCATTAGGGCAATTTTTTAGAAGAAGATTCGGTGCTGAAATTGTAGAAAATCTAGTAGAGCCATTACTTGCAGGAACATTTGCTGGTGATATTGAGCAGTTAAGCATGCGCTCAACATTTCCGCAGCTCTATGGGTTAGAGCAAAAATACCGTAGTCTACTTATTGGTATGAAAAAGTCTGGTACGAATTTTTTAAGTAATGATCTCAATATGAAAGATAAGGGGATTTTTCAAACATTTAATAATGGTCTTGAGACGCTTATCGAAAAACTTGAAGAATCACTACTTCCTGGAACAGTTATGAAGGGTGTTAAAGTAGAGGAAATTGAGCATGGTAAGGATGGCGCTGTCCAAGTTGTGTTAAACAATTTTACACAATTAAAAGCAGATGCTGTTATTATTGCTACACCATTTAATGTAGCAAGAAAAATGTTCAGTAAACACCAGTTATTAACTGAATTGAGTACGATGAAGGCAGCAACTATTGCTACTGTGACAATGGCGTTTAAAAAAGATCAGTTAGGTGATCTAGATGCGTTATCATTTTTTGTTTCTCGAAATAGTGATTTTTCAATAACTTCTTGTACTTGGATGAATCGAAAGTGGCCTGGCACAACACCAGATGATTACGTGCTGTTACGTAGTTATATTGGCCGAGTGGGAGACGAGGCAATTGTAGCGTTATCCGATACTGAAATTGAAAAGACCGTATTGCAGGATTTAATGAAAACAATTGGTGTAGATGGAGAACCGTTAATGACGGTAGTTTCCCGCTGGAAAAATGCCATGCCGCAATATACCGTAGGACATGAAGCGAAGGTAGAGCGAGTAAAACAAGAATTACGTGAACATTTTCCGACTGTTAAGCTCTCGGGGAGTTCCTTCGAAGGAATATCAATACCTGAATGCGTTGAGCAAGGTAAAAATATTGCTGAAGAAATGTTAAAGGGAATGTTTGGAGATTTGTGAGAAATAAATGGTTATTAATAAGTAGTACAAACTTGAAGATCAATGTTTGTACTACTTTTTTTATTTTAAAATTTGATAGGGCAAAGTAGAGTCTCGAATTAAAAACTGGGAAAGTAAGTTTCTACTTTCCCAGTAAAGATCTTAATGCTATGAAATTCGGTGACATGACCATACAATACCGCCAGAGTTAGCTCCTCCAAGAGTAAGCCCTATCGTTAAACCGTTAGCATTGTAGAATAAATCAATGGCATCACCTGCATTTAACTCGACTTCACCTGCTAATGTTACTGTGCCATCACCAAGAACAGCTCGCAAAGTTAACACTATAGGTATTGCTACGTTTAATACAGGGAATAACCCAGTTATTAAATTTGTTGATGCGTTTCTGCGAATTTCAAATGAAGGATTGACAGTAGAACCTAAACTTAAAGTAAGTGCTGCAGTTGTAGAGTAGTTGATTGTAGCCTCAAAAGCATACCTTCCAGTTGTTGGAACAGTGAAAATTCCGGTCGTTGGATTGAATGCTGGTGTTGTGAAATAAGGAGATGCAACACTCCAGTTGGTGATTGTAGCAGAAGCACTTACCGATACGGCATTATTAAACGCTGAGAAACCTTCTGTAAATGCTGGTCCTGTAGCGCCAGTAACGCCAATAGAGCCAGTAGAGCCGGTAGAGCCGGTAGAGCCAGTAGAGCCAGTAGAGCCAGTAGAGCCAGTAGCCCCAGTAGCTCCACGTTCACCAGTAGCGCCAGTAACGCCAATAGAACCGGTAGAGCCAGTAGAGCCGGTAGAGCCAGTAGCCCCAGTAGCTCCACGTTCACCAGTAGCGCCGGTAACGCCAGTAACGCCAGTAACGCCAATAGAACCAGTAGAGCCAGTAGAGCCAGTAGAGCCAGTAGAGCCAGTAGCCCCAGTAGAGCCGGTAACGCCAGTAGATCCAGTCACGCCAGTAGCCCCAGTAGCCCCAGTAGAGCCAGTAACTCCACGTTCACCAGTAGCCCCAGTGGCCCCAGTCGTGCCAGTAGAGCCAGTAGAGCCAGTAGAGCCAGTAGAGCCAGTAGAGCCAGTAGAGCCAGTAGAGCCAGTAGAGCCAGTAGAGCCAGTAGAGCCAGTAGAGCCAGTAGAGCCAGTAGAG
>NZ_JBNNUX010000017.1:23839-24765 GCF_050280145.1 Lysinibacillus sp. NPDC093688 | reverse complement strand
TAGCCAGTAGCCCCAGTAACACCAGTAGAGCCGGTAGCCCCAGTAGAGCCGGTAGAGCCAGTCACACCAGTAGAACCAGTAGAGCCAGTAGAGCCAGTAGAGCCAGTCACACCGGGAGCCCCAGTAGCCCCAGTAGCCCCAGTAGCCCCAGTAGCCCCAGTAGCCCCAGTAGCCCCAGTAGCCCCAGTAGCCCCAGTAGCCCCAGTAGCCCCAGTAGTTCCAGTCGCACCAGTCGCACCAGTAACCCCAGTAGAGCCGGTAGCGCCAGTAGAACCGGTCGCACCAGTAACCCCAGTAACCCCAGTAACCCCAGTAACACCAGTAGAGCCGGTAACTCCAGTTTCACCAGTAACCCCAGTAGTTCCAGTAGAGCCGGTAGCCCCAGTAGAACCGGTAACGCCAGTAGAGCCAGTAGCCCCAGTAACACCGGTAACGCCAGTAGAACCGGTAACGCCAGTAGAGCCGGTAGGGCCAGTAACGCCAGTAGAGCCAGTAGCCCCAGTAGCCCCAGTAGCCCCAGTAGCTCCTGTAGAGCCAGTAGAGCCAGTAGCCCCAGGAGGACCAGTGTCGCCAGTAGAGCCAGTAGCCCCAGGAGGACCAGTGTCGCCAGTAGAGCCAGTAACACCAGTAGCGCCAGTGTCGCCAGTAGAGCCAGTAACACCAGTAGAGCCAGTAGGTCCAGTCACACCAGTAGCGCCAGTAGCCCCAGTAGGTCCAGTAGCGCCAGTAACCCCAGTAGAACCAGTCACACCAATAGCCCCAGTAGGTCCAGTAGAGCCAGTGTCACCAGTAGAGCCAGTAGATCCAGTAGGTCCAGTAGATCCAGTAGGTCCAGTAGGTCCAGTAGGTCCAGTAGGTCCAGTAGGTCCAGTAGGTCCAGTAGGTCCAGTAGGTCCAGTAGGTCCAGTAGGTCCAGTAGGTCCAGT
>NZ_JBNNUX010000017.1:0-23741 GCF_050280145.1 Lysinibacillus sp. NPDC093688 | reverse complement strand
GTAGCCCCAGTAGAGCCAGTAACCCCAGTAACCCCAGTAACCCCAGTAACCCCAGTAACCCCAGTAACCCCAGTAACCCCAGTAACACCAGTAGAACCAGTAGAACCAGTAGAACCAGTAGAACCAGTAACACCAGTAGAACCAGTAACACCAGTAACACCAGTAACACCGGTAGCACCAGTGGCGCCAGTAACACCAGTGGCGCCAGTCGCACCAGTAGAACCGGTCACGCCGGTAGCCCCAGTACTTCCTGTAGGGCCAGTTCTTCCAGGTTTAACAGGCCAAACAGGACAGCTTGGAGCACAAGGAGTACAACAACACGGGAATGTATTACATTTGCTGCAGATTCTATTTTTAAATTGTCCAAAATGCATTGTTTCACCTCCTCTCTCAAACATCGTATTCATAGAGGGAAAAGATGAAATAGACAGTTAACTACTTGGTTAATCTAAAAATATCAATAATGATAAAAGTATTTTTTAATCACTGTTTAATACAACCCATTAATATAGAAGGTATTTAAGATATCTCATTTTCTTTATTTAAAATACGATCAAAATATGTTTTATTGTGCAGTATTTTTTCATCGTTTGGTAAATAGGATCTTGCTAATTCATTATGTGCGTTGGCAAGTTCATATTGTTGTAACCGATCAAAGAGGACACAGAGTTGTAAGTGGGGCAACCATGTTGTAAAGGTTTTATTTTGAAAAGGAGTGTTAGGATTTTGCTTGATGACAAGTGCTTGTTCATACCAAAATATTGCTTCATAATTTTTGGCTTGTTCCATGAAATGAAAACCAAGTCTACAACAAGCTTCCGGGCGAGGAATATCATATTCAAAGCTTCTTAAAATGGAACTCAAATTATTTTCTTTATCATTTAAATGAGAATAACAATCTGCTAATTTAAAACAGGCGCGGATATTATCTTCTACCCAGCCCAATTTAGAAGTTAAAAACGTTTCATAGTAAAATACTGCATCCTCATATTGTTCATGATCTAGTAATTCATTTGCATAATAAAATGTATCTCGTGGAGAGAGTGGTTCTCCTGATTTAACTAATTGCTTATAGATGTTAATATTCCGCGTATGATCATGACTAAGCGGTAAATGGCTAACAGCTATTTCACTATCCAAAAGCTTCCCGCCGACTTCTAAATATTCATGTACGGCACCAATCCATTGGAATTGTTTATCTCTTCTTACTAAACGATATCTTCTTAATAGAGAACTTACATTGCCCTCATGATCAAAACTTAAATTATAGTTCATCGAAACGGCATCTATTTCAGGACTCAAGGATTCTTTTAGTGCTTTAAATTTCTTCTGATCCTCTTCTAACAATACATCGTCTGCATCTAGCCATAAAATGTACTCTTTTGTTGCTTGCTGAAAGGAAAAGTTTCTTGCTGCTGCAAAATGCTGAATCCATTCAAAATCAAAAATACGATCTGTAAACTGTTTAACAATTTGCTTTGTATTGTCGGTAGAGCCTGTATCGATGATATTAATCTCATCGACTAATCCTTTTACAGATGCTAGACATCTACCAATGACATCTTCTTCATTTTTCACTATCATACATAAACTAATGGACACCATAAAGTGGATTCCTCCTTACCGTAATCTATGTAGTATATGAACTACTATATTTTTTGGTTTGGATAAATGCTCGTAGATGTAGTATTACATAGTAATAATCGTGAAATTTGCTTGTTTTCTTTGTCATAAATTTACCTCTCAAGTTTCACGCGAATTTCACAATTGTGAAGTATAGTTAAGAAACAGAGGTGATGATGTTGAAAAAATGGGTATTCTTCATTTTTTCTTTAGTACAGCTTATATGGCTAGCAGGGTGTACGGAGAAATCGTTTGATCCTATTGAACGCGATCAGAATTTTATTGCGTCCTTAAATATACAAGAGCCTTCGCTAGATTTTATAGATGGACAAGGGAATGTGATGGCAACATGGTTATTTGACAAAGCTTACTCAGGGGCAATACTGCTTGAAAATGATCGTGTGTTATTGTACGGTCATCAATTAAATGAAATAGACGTCTATACGTTATCAACCGGAAAGAAGCTCTATTCCAAAAAAGTACAGCTTGGTACAACGAATGTGTATTATGCTGAAAATAAAAAACAGTTTTTTATTGCGAATAGTAAAACAAATACAGTGACAAGCTTTGATGAGAAGGGCAACGAACTGGCAACGCAGAAGCTAGGTAATTATCCTATGTCGATGGCAGCCTATAAAGATAAGCTATATGTGATTAATTATAAAGATACGAAATTATCGGTGTTAAATATAGAAAATCTAAAGGTTGAGCAAGAGTGGCCGATTCAAAAATCATCCCATGGAATAACCATTCTCGAAGAGACAAATGAACTTTGGATAGGTGGTCATGGAGAAGGCAGTAAACCGAATAGCTCTATTAAAAAATATGATCTGATGACAGGCGTTAAAAAAGGGGAGATAAAAATGCCTTTAATGCCTGTCGGATTAACTAAAACAAAGGATGCTATCCTCGTTGTTAGTCATGGCCATAATAAATTATATGTTGCTGACTTTGATGGAAATGTGAAATGGCAGCAAGAGGTAGGGGCTAATCCGTTTGCCGTAAATCAGTTTAAAGATTATATTGTTGTCGCTGGCTATGATGACCATACTTTGTATTTCATAAAAGAAGGTCAGGTGAAAAAAACAGTTGATGTGGGGAAAGGTGCATTTCAACTGTTAGTGAGGGAGGAAAAAATGTGACAACTGTATTAATTGTTGATGATGAGCAAGATATGCGTAATTTAATAGAAATGATGCTCAATAATTCTAAATTTGAGACCTTAACGGCAGCAAGTGGTACAGAAGCCTATGATATTGTTGTGCGGGAAAAAATTGATTTAGTTTTACTTGATGTGATGATGCCGCATGAAGATGGCTTTGCGGTTTGTCAAAGTATACGTGCGATGTCGAATATACCAATTATTTTCCTGACAGCACGCGATGCCAATGAGGATAAAGTGAAAGGCCTAACAATTGGCGGAGATGACTATATTGTAAAACCCTTTACAAACGATGAGTTAGTTGCGCGAATTCATGCTGTGTTAAGAAGAAGTGGTACTAATATTGAAGAATTACAGCAAAAATATGTGGTGTTTGGACCTATTAAAATAGATGAGACTGCACGCAAGGTATCTGTAGATGGAAAAAGTGTTCCGCTTACATTAAAGGAATTTGAGCTATTACATTTATTTATGAATAACCCTGGAAATGCGTATACAAGGGAGCAATTACTAGAACGCATTTGGGATATAGATTATGTAGGGGGCACAAGAACTGTTGATACTCATATAAAAACCTTACGTATAAAGCTTGGAAAGGAAGCGGCGGGGCATATTCAAACCGTCTGGGGAGTGGGCTATCGCTTTGATCCTGGCGAATGAAAAAGATTTCAACACGTATTTGGCTATTAATCTTTGCGTTTTTAATTATTACCGTTGTCTTCATGTATGTCCTGACTGATTATTTATATGAACGGCTTTATGTAGAAGACACGGAAGAGATGATGGTAGAAGTAGGGTCAAAGCTACAAACGATGTATACCGGTAGTAAAGTAACGGATGAATTTATTGCAGATATTGAACATTATACTAATTATTCGAATTTGAATATTTTCGCTGTAAGAAATCCGCGAGAACTAAGTGCCTGTGTGCCGTTTGATATTGATTTTGAAACATTAATTGGCCCAGAAGAGCGACAGCAATTACTGGCAGGTGAATATGTACAGAAAATTGGGTATGAACCTCGATTTGATAGACAGTTAATTTCTGTAGTACTTCCGCTAGTAGATCAAAATAGGCTTGAAGGCATTATCTATATTTACTTCCCTTTAGCAAAAATTAGTGAGTTAGCGAATAATGAAGTCATTTTCTTATTTGTCAGTGCCTTTATATTTTTAATTGTCATCAGCTATTTAATTTATAAAGGAATTCGTCAGATTATGCGACCACTAAGTAATTTGCAAAGAGCTGTTGAGCAAATGTCATACGGAAACTATGGAACACGCGTACGAGTTCATTCAAAAGATGAAATAGGAAGATTATCTAGCACCTTTAATAAAATGGCTGAGTCGATCCAACAAGAGGATGAGGCTCAAAAAACATTTTTAGCTACAGTTTCACATGAGCTAAGGACACCCATTAGCTATGTAAAAGGGTATAGTGAAGCAATGAAGAATGGCATTATTCCAGACAATCAAAGAGAGGAAACAATCCAGCTAATTGTACGTGAGGCAAATCGTATGGAACGTTTAACGAATGAATTACTTCAACTTGCTCGTATGGAAAATGAACAGGCGGAAATTACTTTATATCCAATCCCTCTTGCCGAAACATTACGTGAGGTTCAAAAAATATTAATCCATCAGGCAGAGAAGAAGAGCATTGCACTCCATTTAGATGCTGATGATGCATTAATCATCAAAGCTGATGAAATAAAACTTAAACAAGTTTTTATTAATATAATTGAAAATGCTATTAATTACTCGTATGAGCAGTCAAAGATTGAAATTACTGCTTTTGAGGATAATGGGAATGCACAAATTACCGTAAAGGATTATGGAATTGGTATTCCTCAGGAGGATTTAGCACATGTAACTGAACGCTTTTATCGTGTTAACAAGGCACGGAGCCGAGCAGATGGTGGCAGTGGACTAGGCTTGTCGATTGTTGAACAATTGTTGAAGCAATTACAGGGCAAGATAGAGATTAAAAGTGAAGTTGAAAAGGGCACAATTGTAAAAATTACATTGCCGTTAATGGAGGAATAAAACATGAAAAAATGGTTATTGGCATTAGTTGCAGTACCTGCATTATTAGTAGGTTGCGGAGAAAAGAAAGAATCGACTGCTTTACCAGAACCAGAAGAGCCACAAATGTTGGAGGTTCAAATTTTAACACCAAAAGAAGTAACAATAAATGAAACAGTTGAGCTTACTGCGCAAGTTGAACAAGGTGGTAAAAATATCGATGATGCAGATGTGAAATTTGAAGTGTGGGAATCTGGTAAACGAGATGAAGGGCAAATGCTTGAGGGTAAATTAGAGAAAGATGGCGTTTATAAAGCGAAGACTACGTTTGACCACGATGGCGTATATTATATGTATGCTCATACGACAGCTAATGGTATTCATAATATGCCGAAGCAACAAATTGTAGCTGGCAGTCCTGATATGACAAAAGTTTTACCAGAGGATGAAAAAGCAAATAACAACAGCATGGATCATAACATGATGGATCACGGCAATGATAAATCAGAGGGTGCTGAGCATAGTGATCACGAAAAAAGTGAAAAAAATCACCATTAAATGCTTGCATTATTTTTAAAATAGGAATATGATAATGACCAGATGACCGAAATGGTTTTCTGGTCATTATCATTTTCGTGTACAAAGGCATGTACATAATATAACAGGAAAGGATGTTACTAATGGATCGTAGGCAGGAAATTCTTGAAGCAGCTACAAAATCCTTTACATTGTTTGGGTACAAGGCGACAACAATGGAGCAAGTAGCTAAAATTGCGAATGTCGGTAAAGGGACGATTTACACATTCTTTGCAAATAAAGAAATTTTATTTCAAGAGATAGCTATGTCACTTGTACGAGAGATGCAAGCAGAAGCGGATGCAGTGTTGGATGCATCAGCTAGCTTTATGGATAATGCGCACAATGCTTTAATGAAAATGCTACAGTTCCGTGAAAAACATCTTTTATTTGTAAAGTTATTAGACGAGGAAAAGGAATTACGAACACCGGCAGTTAAACAAGTTTTAGTTCGCATTGAGACTGAAATTTTATCCTACGTTACTGAATTAATTCAAAGACGTATCGTGATAGGAGAAATTAGAGACTGTGATGCAGAATTAGTAAGCTTCCTGTTGCTAAAGGCGTATCTAGCATTTATCGTTGATTGGTATGAGCTACATGGCGAAATTATTCCAGAGGAAAAGATACTAAATCTTTTCAAGGAAACAATTTTCCGTGGGCTAATTTTAACTTGATTTCGTTGAGTTAAAAGGTGAATCAATGACAGTCTAGGTGTTTTAAACCCTCTGAAGATTTAGCTTTTTTTTTGAATAAAAATGACCGACTTATGTTTTCGGTCAAATATTAATAGGAGTGAAGAAAACTTATGATTAAAGCTGAGTGGCTGAAAATCTTTAAAACAAGAAAAATGCTTGTTTCAATAATCGCTGTATTATTTATCCCGGTCATGTACGCAGGCATGTTCTTATGGGCGTTCTGGGATCCATATAAAGGCCTGCCGAATTTGCCAGTAGCAGTTGTCAACCAAGATAAGGGCGCTGAAATGGAAGGCGTTAAATTAGATTTAGGGAACGATTTAGTCGATAAGCTTGTCGAGAGTAACGACTTTAAGTTTATTGAAGTATCCAAAGAAGACGCTGAAAAAGGCCTAAATGGCCGTGATTATTATATGACTCTAGAAATTCCATCAAATTTCTCTGAGCATGCGACTACGTTATTAGATGACAAACCTTCTAAATTAGTCATGAATTATATTCCAAATGAAGGATTAAACTTCCTTAGTGCACAAATTGGTGAATCAGCAATGGAAAAAATACGTGCGGAAGTGAATAAACAAGTTTCAACTACTTATGCTGAAAAAATATTTGATTCTATTACAACAATGGGAGATGGCTTTACGGAGGCTGCAGATGGCTCAAGTAAGCTAGATGAGGGTGCAAAAACTTTAGCGGACGGTACAAAAGATCTAAAAGGTTATTTAGAGAAATTAGCATCGAGTTCGGTTGAATTGTCGAATGGTGCAGATAAAATTGCTAAAGGTATTGGAGACGCTTCAAACGGTGCAAATGAATTAAATACTGGTATAGGAAGCATACAAAACGCTACTGGACAGTTACAACAAGGTGCACAGCAAGCAGCATCTGGAGCATCAACTCTTTCACAAGGTGTATCACAATATACACAGGGTGTAGCGCAAGTTCAAGCAGGCTTAGCTAAGATTAGCGATAATCAAAAACAAATTACTGCAGGCGCAGCTACAATTGCTAATAGTGCAGGTCAATTAAATGGTGCAGCAGGTCAATTAACAGATGGTTCTGCTCAAGTAGCAGCAGGCATCAATGAATTATCTAAACAATTAGAAGGCATGATGGGTTCATTGCCTGAAGAGCAAGCGGCAGTATTAAAACAAACATTACAAAAGCTACAAGCAGGAAGTAATAACGTGCATGATGGCTTAGGTGCTTTAACTGCTGGTACAAAACAATTACAAGATGGTGCTAACGGATTAAGTTCTGGTGCATCACAAATTGCAGCTGGTCAATCACAAGTGTTAGCAGGAGCTAATGCATTAACATCAAAAAGTGGTGCATTAATCGAAGGAGCAAAAGGTCTTCAAGCTGGTAATGCAACACTTGCTCAAAAATTAGGCGAATTAAATGCCGGTGTTCAGAAAGTCGGAACAGGTTCTAAAGCATTGGCTTCAGGTTTAAATCAACTAGTAAGTGGTTCGACAACATTGAATCAGGGTACATCAACACTTGCATCTAAATCAGGTGAAATAGCAGAGGGTTCTGGGAAAATTGCTGATGGTTCAACTGAACTGGCAGATGGTACATCAACTTTATCTGGCAAACTAGGTGAAGCAAGTGAAAAAGCAAAAGAAGTTCATGCAAGCAAAGACACTTATGATATGGTAGGTAGCCCAGTTGAGGTTGATAAAGAATCTGTTAACCATGTACCTAACTATGGAACAGGTTTCGCACCATACTTTATTTCCCTTGGCTTATTCGTTGGTGCGTTATTAATCTCTATCGTTTTCCCACTTGTGGAACCAGCGATTCGTCCAAAAAATGGAGCAACTTGGTTTACAAGTAAAGCTTCAGTTTTAGCAATAGTCGGCTTAATTCAAACTATATTAACAGTGATTATTGTAAAATGGGGCTTAGGCCTTGAAGTAAACAATTTCGGATACTTCTTCTTAACAGCATTATTAACAAGCTATGTTTTCTTAGCTTTAATTCAAATGTTAGTATCTATTTTCGGTGATCCAGGACGCTTCATGGCGATTGTTGTATTAATTTTACAACTTACAACAAGTGCGGGTACATTCCCACTTGAGTTAATCCCATCACCATTACAAGTATTTAATAAACTATTACCAATGACATATACTGTTTCAGCATTTAAAGCAAGTATTTCAACTGGTGATACATCATTCTTAATGCAAAACTACGGAATTCTAGCAGGCTTCCTAGTAGCATTCTTAGCTATTACATTCGGTTACTTCATGTTACTACACACAAAACGTTACTCAAAAGTAGCCGAAGAAAACTAAAAAAGGAATTTTTTACGCCCACCGATATTGGTGGGTGTTTTTTTATGGTTGAATGATTGTCTGGCAAGGGAAGAGATGCTCGGTAGCGGGGAGAACTGCTCGGTAACGAGAGAATGTGATTGGGTAGTTTCAACAATTGCTCAAGTACCAGGAATAACGGCTCGACTTCAACAAAACAGCACATATGCAAAAAAATCATACAAAAAACAGCAGCTGATATGAGCGTATCGGCTGCTGTTTTTAAGTGTAAGAGATTTAATTAAGGGTTCATCAAAATTATGATGAGGGGTGTCATTATTAGTACGTGTGGGGCACGTATATGACTAATACAGAATAGGCAAATGCTTATAGGTGGTTACATTTTTCACAAGTGTTGCTGTAGCATTCACTTTGTTCTTCAATTTTTTCACCGCATTCTGTACATTGCTTTGCAGGTAGGTTCTTGAAAAATTCAACTACATTTTCTAACATTGTGGACTCCTCCTTTAAGTTCATCTGTACTATTACTGTTTTGATATTTTATAGTGTATTATAACAGATGCTTTTCGTCAACACAAAATGCCTAATTTACGTTAAAATAAATATGAATATTTTGTGAAGGAGGAAACGTAATTTATGATATTCGTTGATAATAAAGGGATTCATGATCCACGCATTAACCTTGCCATTGAGGAGTATTTATTGAAAACGATGGATGTTGAAAAAGAGCCAGTGCTACTTTTTTACATAAATCAGCCTTCAATCATCATTGGTAAAAATCAAAATACTATCGAAGAGATTAATACAGATTATGTGGAGGATAATGGCATAATCGTTGTACGACGCCTTTCTGGTGGCGGTGCAGTGTATCATGATTTAGGGAACCTAAACTACAGTTTTATTACTAAAGACGATGGCGATAGCTTTATGAATTATAAAAAATTCACGCAGCCTGTTGTCGATGCACTTGCAAAAATGGGCGTTCATGCTGAGCTTTCAGGACGTAACGACATTTTAGCGGAAGGACGTAAGGTTTCCGGAAACGCACAGTTTTCTACAAAGGGCCGTATGTTTAGCCACGGTACATTATTGTTTGATACAGAAATTGATGCTGTTGTATCTGCATTAAAGGTGAAGAAAGATAAAATTGAATCAAAGGGCATTAAATCGATTCGTTCAAGAGTAGCTAATATTTCTGAGTTCTTAAAGGATAAAATGACAGTCGAAGAATTCCGTCTAGAAATTTTAAAATCCATTTTCGGTGGTGAAGAAAATATTCGCTATTATGAGCTAACAGAGGAAGACTGGACAAATATCCACAAGCTATCTGCAGAGCGTTATCAAACATGGGAATGGAACTATGGGAAATCACCACGCTTTAATATTCAAAAAACACATCGCTTCCCAACAGGGGGCATTGATATTCGCTTAGAGGTGAATCGCGGAAATATTGAAGAAGCACATATTTTTGGTGATTTCTTCGGTGTGGGCGACATGACAGATGTGGAACAACGATTAGTTGGGACAAACTATGATCGAACTACAATTGCTAATGCGTTAGCAGATATTGATATTCCAACATACTTTGGTGGAATTACGACAGAAGAGTTTTTACAATTAATTTATTAAGAAAAGCTTGTGAAGAAATTGGCAAATGTCCTTATTGAGGGCTCAATATCAAAAGAAGAGGATGACATTTGTTAAACATATGCGATGTTTAGATGTTGATTGGAGTGAAGGCTGGACGCCCCTAGGAAAGTGCCCAGCCGGAACGGAAATCAACCCCATGTTTTGGTATGAGCCATGCAAGTGATTTTCCAATGTATTTTGGTCCATCATCGGAAATTAGGGATAACATTTTATTAAAACATATGCCATGAAAATAGTTGATTGAAGTGGAGGATGGCGACTCCTTGGGGATTAGCGATAGAGGAACGAAGGCTAAAACCATCACATCCTGTGATAACGCCTTCGTGACCAACATCCTGTTGGCCCGAGACCCTGCAGCGAAGCGAAGCGGCTCATCGGACGCCCCCAGGAAAGCGCCAACCGGAACGGAAATCAACCTCACGCTTTGATGATAAGCCGTACAAATGATTTCTAATAAATCGATACGGGTTAACTTTTGCTACAAAAGGTTCGCTGACAGTTATGTCGGCGGGCCTTTTTTTGATACAATATAAGATAGAAAGGAGTGTTGGTATGGAGAAGCATCGAATATTTATTGTCGAAGATGATGTAAAGATTGCATCATTGCTCGCAGAAACGCTTAGAAAATATCAATACGAAGTGGAAACGATCAAAGAGTTTGATCATCTCGTTGAAGAATTTACAGCATTTAATCCACACATGGTGTTGCTTGATATAAATTTACCTTCGTACGATGGCTACTATTGGTGTCGTCAACTACGTCAACATACAACTTGTCCAATTATTTTTATTTCCGCTCGTTCTGGGGAAATGGATCAAATTTTTGCGCTAGAAAATGGGGGCGACGATTTCATTACGAAGCCATTTAATTATGAGATTGTGCTGGCTAAAATCCGTAGTCACTTGCGTCGTACATATGGCGAATACGCAACAAGACAAGAAGAACGGACAATTAAACAAGGACAGCTTGTTCTTCATTTAGAAAGAATGGAGCTTCATAAACATGATTTAGAGATCCCACTTCAGAAAAAAGAATGTATCATTTTAGAACTGTTAATGGGAAATGCTCCAAAAGTAGTGGCGCGTGAGCAACTGTTAGAAGAGCTTTGGGACGATCAGGCATTTGTCGATGAGAATACGTTGAACGTCAATATGACACGAGTGCGCAAAAAGCTAGCTGATTATCAAATTATGTCTTCTATTGAAACGGTACGCGGAGCAGGTTATCGCTTTATTTTAAGTGCAGGTGAGTTATAGTGGGCTGGAAATTGTTTTTGCGTGATTACGCATCGTTCATTGTATTCCAGTTCTTATTAGTCGGTTTTATTATGGTCTTGTATTGGTTGGACGGCTTTCGAAATGTTGATACTGCTATATATTCCTTCTGTATTAGTTTAGTGTTACTAGCCTCATTTTTACTTATCCGCTATTTAATGCGTCAACGTTATTTAATTAAAATATCGCTGCTGCCTAAAACAATGGAGGATGTATTGCAAAAAAATGCTAAAACACCTGAGGCGATACAGGCTGAAAAATATATGCATGAATTATATCGACTGTATAAGCATGAGCTTCAATCGTTATATGCTGGCCAAAAACGACATGATCAGTTTATAAATCAATGGGTACATCAGATGAAAACACCAATTTCTGTTATTGAGCTTTTATTGCAGGATGAACGTCCTCTCGATAAGAAGAATGTACAAGAGGAAATTGATCGCTTGCGCAGAGGCTTAGATATGGTGTTGGTGAATGCTCGATTAGAAAATTTTGAAGATGATATGCAAGTAGAACAGGTTGCTTTAAAAACGATCGTTACGGCAACTGTAAATGAAAATAAACGTTTATTTATTACGAAGCGTGTCTTCCCAGAAATTCATATTGAGGATGATATTATCGTAGCAAGTGATTCAAAATGGCTTCACTTTATTATCGGACAATTCGTCACCAATGCGGTTAAATATACGTTTGAGGCAAATAAAAAAATAGTGATTTCTGCCGTTAAAAAGAATGACCACGTACAATTAGCCATATGTGATGAAGGTATTGGTATTCCTGCTTCCGATCTTTCCCGTGTCACTAAAGCCTTCTTTACTGGTGAGAATGGGCGTAAAACTGGGGAATCTACAGGCATGGGCTTATATTTAGCGAAAGAAATCTGTGGAAAACTCGGTCACGAATTAAACATTACATCAGAGGTAGAGAAAGGAACAATTGTTACAGTGACATTTACGAATAAGGGGGATCGGAAATGACAGAGGTATGTTTGGCTGAGTGGATTTTAAATGTAGAGACGGAGAGAACAGAGGCATTATACGAATCACATAACGAAGTTTGTGAGTGTTTATCCTGCAAAAATTTCCGTAAGGCTAGTCTTTTTCTTAATGAAGAAGTCATGCATTTTTCGAATAAGCTTGGGCTAGACTTATATAAACCAACTTTACTTCACGCTTTTCCTGTAGAAGGTGAACAAGTGATGTACAGTGGACATTATACGATTTGTGGAGAAGTAATTGAAGGTGAAATGGATGCCTGGGATCTAATTGTTGGTTCACATTGCTTTAGTCTAGTGGAGGAGGATGGTAATAAGTCAGCTGAATGTTTAACAGGGCCGCATTTTCAAATTGGCTTTGAGGTAGTATTGCAGTGGCTTTTACCAGAATCTATGGAATTAATGAAGAAATAAGGTGAACAAGATATGCCTATTTTACAAATAAAAGACGTGACGAAGGTGTATGAAGGAAAAGTAACCCATCGTGCATTAAATCAACTAAGCTTTGAGGTGGAGGAAGGCGAGTTTTTAGCAGTCATGGGTCCATCAGGAAGTGGAAAAACAACGTTATTAAATATCATTTCTACGATTGATGAACCTACGAGTGGAGAAATCATTTTAGATGATATGAACCCTCATATGCTGAAAGCAACTGAGTTAGCCTACTTTAGAAGAAGACAGCTTGGTTTTATTTTTCAGGATTTTAATCTTTTGCATATGTTAACAGTGGAAGAGAATATTGTGCTGCCATTGACATTAGACCAACAGCCATTAGCAGTGATAGAGGAGCGTCTTGCAAGCATTGTGGAAAAGCTCGATTTAACTTCATTCTTGCATAAACGCCCAAATGAAATATCAGGTGGACAAGCACAAAGAACAGCCATTGGTCGGGCACTTATTCATAATCCAAGTCTCATTTTAGCAGATGAGCCGACCGGGAATTTGGATTCGAATTCTTCGCGTGATGTACTTGAGCTTTTAACAAAAATCAATCAGGAAAGACGAACAACGATTGTCATGGTAACACATGATCCAATTGCAGCTAGCTACTGTGATCGCGTGTTATTTATTAAAGATGGAGAATTTTTTAATGAAATTTACAAAGATGACCGTCGTCAAATGTTTTTCCAGCGAATATTAAATGTGTTGAGCTTACTAGGAGGAGGACAAGTAGGTGACCTTTCGACAATTCGCTTACCGTAATGTCGTACGGAACAGCCGTATATACGGTGCCTTTTTCATGGCAAGCTTTTTTTCTGTAGCTGTGTTTTTTATCTATTCAATGCTCATGTTTCATCCGGATATTGAACAAGGAATTTTAGGAGAGGCATCGTTAATTGGGATGGTCGGTGCGGAAATCGTACTCGTCCTTTTCACATTATTCTTTTTATATTATTCGATGAGTGCTTTTTTAGAGGCAAGATCACATGAATTTGCAATTTTATTACATTTAGGAATGGAAAAACGCCAGATGAATAAGCTTGTCTTTTTGGAGACAATGATTATTGGATCTGGTTCTATTTTTGTTGGGATTATATTTGGTTTCTCGTTTTCGAAATTCTTTTTCATGATTGTACGGGAAATTTTACATTTAGATGATTTACCCTTATATGTTTCATGGGAGCCATTTTTACTGACAATTGGTGTCTTTACAAGTGCTTTTGTGGTTATTTCTTTTATTAGTGTATATTTTACACGTGAAAGAAAATTGCGCGATCTACTTAAAGGGAGTGACTATTTAAATAGTGTTTCAACCTATTCAAAAACTCGTGCTGTATTTGGTATTACCCTTATTTTATCAACGTATGTACTATCATTTATCGTAGCGAAAACATCATTAATAGAGTTATCAATATTAATTCCGTTTTTAGCGACCTTTGGAACGTATTATTTTTTCAGTGATTCTTTACCTTGCTTTTTAGATAAAGCACGAGGGAAACGGAAGTTTCATTGGCAACGCTATCGCCTTCTGTCGTTAGCTGAGCAAACTCATATTATGATGGATAATGTGAAAATGTTTTTTGTAGTAACGATGGTGTCAACAATGGCCTTTTTATCAGTCGGTGCTTTAGCAACGATGTCTTCATATACAATAAATTATGATCGTTTAAATCCACTAGGGCTTGTCTATAAGGGAGATGTCGATAATCCATATGAGCGAAATCATATCGCCTCTTTACGAATTGAATTAGAGGAAAAGGGCTTGTCCTATCATTTATCTCGCTTTGTTGTTATCAAGCAAACCTCTTCATATACGCACAATGAGGTTGAGGTTTTTAGGGAATCAGATATGAATGTATTACTTTCTTCCTACAGTTACCCATTACTTGATATGGCTCCAGGAGAGGCAGTGTTTATTCCATATTCGGAAGAGTCTCTAAACAAACTAAAAAATAAAGTTGTGCATACAGTATTAGAGGAAAATTCTATCCCAATCACCATTGATAGCGTATATCCTAAAATAGTATTCCCTGGGTCTATTGTTAGTGTGAATTCTATAGTGATAAGTGATGAGGATTTTGTAAAGCTCATAAAGCCGATTACCGATAAAAACGTTGATCAGCCAATCTATCATTTATTTACTTTCTATATTCCTCAGTGGATGGAAACGAAAGATATCGGCAAGGACATAAATACGTTAGAAGCGGCTCAATATTTTTATAAGAAGAATAAATTTAGCCCATTTTACTTTGAAAATGCAGGTTTAAATTATTCTTATATATTAGCTACTTATTCTTTATTCACATTAGTAGGGGTCTTAGTAGCAACAGTATTTTTATTAGCAGCAGGTAGCTTCGTTTACTTTAAACTCCATGCTTCTCTAGAAAGAGAAAAGCGTAAATTCGATGTCTTAAAGCGAATGGGCTTAACAGATACGGAGCTCAAAAAGCTTGTGAATCGTCATTTATTCCCACAATTTTTCTTGCCTTGGGGTGTTGCAATGATGCATAGCCTCTTTGCTTTTCTGATGGTTCAAGGTATTTTAAAGGATATTGCTAATATTTCCATTGCAAAAGAAGTTGTCTTATCTTTTAGCTTTTTTGTTTTAATACAAGTAGTCTATTTTTACTTGATTCGTTGGCGATACATCTCGCATATTCGTTCGTAGTAATATTTGTAAGAGAGAAAAAAATGAATTATTTGACGTAATTTATGACATGAAATAAAAAGTTTCGTTGTTTTTTAAATATATTTCTTATATAATATTACTGAATAAGGATTCATTTTATACGATAAGGGGATGGTGTAATTGAATTTAGTTTCAAGTGTTCGTCAACAAGCATTAGAGCAACCGGATAAAATTGCGTATCATTTTATGGGGAAAGATACGACGTACGGTGAGTTTGAACAGACAGTTGGTCGCTTTGCAAAGGGGTTACAAGATTTAGGGATAGAAAAAGGGGACCATGTGGCGTTTTTACTCGGCAATACACCACATTATTTAATTTCGTTATATGCAACAATGCGTTTAGGGGCAACGGCAATTCCGATTAACCCAATCTATACACCGGATGAAATTGCGTATATTTTGCATAATGGTGATGTAAAAGCTGTTATTGCACTGGATGCACTTCTTCCATTAGTAGAAATGGGTGTACATGCTTTTCCGAAAGTAAAAACATTTGTTGTTTGTGAAACAACAGCAGATGTTGCTGAAAAAGTAACTACTCTATCCGATGAGGCAAAGGCAAAAATACATTTATTTTCACAAGTAATTGCTAGTGTATCAGACTCTTGCCAACCAGTAGAAGTAGCTAACGAAGATAATGCAATTATTTTATATACTTCAGGAACGACAGGTACTCCAAAGGGTGCAATGCTGACGCATGGCAATATCTATTCAAATGCACGAGATGTGGCGCATTATTTAGGCTATAAAGCAGATGATCGTATTATCGCTACTTTACCAGTTTTCCATGTATTTGCGTTAACTGTCGTCGTCAATGCACCTTTATTGAGTGGAGCAACAGTTCTACTTGTACCACGTTTCAGTCCAACTGAAATCTTTAAATTTACGAAGGAACAAAAAGCAACAGTCTTTGCGGGTGTGCCAACTATGTATAACTTCTTGTATCAATTACCTGATGGCAACCCTGAAGATTTTTCAACAATACGTTTAGCTATTTCAGGGGGTTCATCTTTACCTGTAGCACTACTACATAATTTCGAAAAGAAATTTAATGTGCGTGTTTCAGAAGGCTTTGGCTTATCAGAAGCTTCACCAGTAACGTGCTTTAACCCATTGGATCGTGAGCGTAAAGCAGGTTCTATTGGAGCATCCATTTCCAATGTTGAAAATAAAGTGGTCGATGTTAATGGACAAGAAGTGCCAGTTGGCGAAGTAGGGGAGCTAATTGTACGAGGGCCTAACGTTATGAAGGGCTATTATAAATTACCTGAAGAAACTGCTATGGCTATACGTGATGGCTGGTTATACACAGGGGATTTAGCTAAAGTTGACGAGGAAGGGTACTTCTACATCGTTGACCGTAAAAAAGATATGATTATTGTAGGCGGCTTTAACGTATATCCAAGAGAGGTTGAAGAAGTACTCTTTGCACATAAAAATATCGTTGAAGCGGCAGTTGTAGGTTTCCCAGATCCTAATTTAGGAGAGGCAGTTCATGCATATGTTGTCTTAAAAGATGAAGATGCAACTTCAACAAAAGACCTTCTCGCATACTGTGCAAAACATATGGTGAAATACAAGGTTCCTAAAGTAATTGAGATTCTGGATGAATTACCGAAAAATACGACAGGAAAAATTTTACGCCGTTCATTAAAAGAAAAAGTATAAAATAAATGCTCATCACTATAACGTGTGGTTGATTTCCGTTCCGACGGGGCGCTTTGTTGCTGACGCTTCGCTTTCGCACAGATAAAACATTTGCCGCTGACGCTTCGCTTTCGCGCAGAGCAGAGCTTCCTGGGGGCGTCGGGGCAACAGGATGTTGGTCACGAAGGCGTTATCACAGGACGTGATGCTTTTAGCCTTCGTTCCCCTCCCGCTTCGCTCCAGGGTCTCGGGCCAACATGATGTTGGTCACGAAGGCGTTATCACAGGATGTGATGGTTTTAGCCTTCGTTCCTCTACCGCTAATCCCCAAGGAGTCGACCTGCCGTAACGAAGATCAACTTATATACATGGCATGCATTTTAACCAATGTCATCTCAAACTTCTGGTGATGAAACCAATAAAGAAGCTACTATTTGGTAGCTTTTTTATTTTTTGTAAAAAAATTTTAGAGGGAGCTAATATAATTTAAGATAGTTCTTTCAGGCGTGTTGATTAAGAAAAAAGGATTTTTTGTTGCTATTTTGCTAAGATACTCCCATTTTAACTGATTGTAACGTAGGGCTACTCGACTCCCGCGGGAAAGCGAGACAGACGAGACCCTGCACGGAGCGAATGTTTTCTGTGCGAAAGCGTAGTGCTAACGTAGCGGCAGCAAATGTTTTATCTGTGCGAAAGCGAAGCGACAGCAACAACACCAGCGGAGGAAGCGGCTCGAGGCTCGCCCGCAGGAAGCCTTGCTCTGCGCGAAAGCGAAGCGTCAGCGACAAAGCGAGTAGCCCGTAGTGGAAATCAGCCTCTTCGAATTAATTAGAATGTAAAAATGGTAAATCAACACACCTGTAATTCTTTATTACTACATCATTACAGCAATGTAAAAAAGTATGGCCACTTTATTTAAATAGTTGAGTGTAGATGTCTGTAAGTGATAAAATCAAACTTATGAAATCTACATACTTTTTAAAGGCTTGTCATATAGTGAGGGAGAAGTAATACTACAGACCGTCAAGAAGAATGGAACCCTTTGGTGTCTAGCTACGTCAAAGCCTTTAGAAAATTAAATTGAAAGAGAGCATATGGAAAAATGATAGAACTCATCAAAGAGTTAATTAGTTTTATTATGCATATTGATGTGCATTTAGAAGAGATCATTCGTGAGTTTGGTAATTTGAGTTATTTCGTTTTATTTGCAATCGTTTTTGTTGAAACAGGTGTCGTAATTTTCCCATTCCTACCAGGCGATTCTTTGCTTTTTGCAAGTGGTACATTGGCAGCAGCAATGGGCGCGTTTAACATGTGGATATTAATTCCTGTGTTTTTAGCAGCTGCAATTTTAGGGGATACGATGAATTATCATATTGGTCATAAAGTGGGAACATCTATTCCGCCAAAGAGCTTCCTTGGTAGAGTCGTTAAAAAAGAACGTATGGAGGCAGCAGAAAAGTTCTTTAATAAACACGGTGGAAAAACGATTGTCATCGCACGTTTTATGCCCTTCATCCGTACATTCATACCCTTTGTTGCAGGGGCAAGTAAGATGAAGTATAGCTATTTCATTATGTATAATGTTGTAGGTGCGGTGTTATGGGTACTCAGCTGTACATTCCTAGGTTATTTCTTTGGTAATATTCCAATTATTAAAAATAACTTCTCAACGGTTCTTATATTAATTATCTTACTTTCAGTTGTACCAGCTGTTATTGGTGCTGTTAAAGCAAAAACAAGCAAAAAATAAAAAGGGACAGTCTAAATGTGGTGAAAAATCACATAGGACTGTCTTTATTTTTTCTCTCATCTATAGGTGATGAGCCGTTTTTTACTATTCAATATATTGCACAAGGCCTTGGGAATCTTTTAGATCTGTACTTCTTGGTATGTCGATAACTAAGACATTTGAATAGGAATAGTCCATTTCGTATCGTTCTCGTTCTACTTCTCGATTAAAATCTAAGATACCTAATGTGGCTTTTATACGATAATAATTTACTTGTTGTCTAGAAAGAGATTCAATGAATAGCTGGTTCTGTGCCACGTATACGTTAGGTAAAGGTACCTCATCTGAAAGATCGATACCATTTATTATGAAAGGAAATTGATAATACGTAACAAGAGCTTTCCCCGATTCAATATTGTCATTAAAACGCTGTCGAATATTCAAGCTTAAATTATTGTCATCATTAATAACAATAGGCAATGTATCTCCTTCAAAGTTAATTTCCCATGTTTTCTTTTTATAGTCCTCAGTTAAATACGAAGAATCGTATTCTTGATCATACTTTCGGATTTGATCCAATTTTTTCTCAATTTGTTTCATTTCTGAAGAAGAAAGCACTGGTATGTTTGATTCTGAAAAAAAGTTAACATAAATGAAGGCAGTGAGCCCAAGTACGATATAGCAGGTAATGCAAATCATAATACGCTTGGGTGTCCAAATTTTTTTAGTTTTTTTACTTAATTTACTTAGTAGTAGAAAAATAGCTGCTACGAGCAGTAGTGGAATAAAAAACAAGAAAAATGTCGCTATCATTTGCGAGACACCTCCGATTTATTAGCAATCCAAATAGTGAGGCTAAAGCATAGTAAAGCCGCAAGCAAATAAAGAACACTAATCATAAGATTTGGTAACATCATTAGCGAACCAATGTTAATAGAATTGGGTGCCATAAAAATGTATATAAAGCAAAACAGCATAAAAGTCGATAGAAATATTTTTATAACTACGGGCCCCTTGGAGCTGGTGCCAAATAGTAAGCCGATTGCGCCAAATAAACAGATGCTACTGAAACATAATATGAATACTGATGGTGAAATAAATAGATGGTCTAGTACAAAAGATTTCTTTTCTACTAACAAAATTCCTAATACTTGTAAATAGTATGTCGAAATCATAAGGATAACTGCGATAAAACTGTATATAATCATAACCAATATATTTGCAATGGCGCTAGATGTCCGACTAGAAACAACGGATAAATCATCAATACGATATGCTTTTGTTGTAAAAAGAAGCGCTACAATAAATGCCCATATTGCTGAAATAATAAGAAATATATCGAGTGAATAAATAGAGAATTGAACATCTAAATTTCCACGCCCAGAACCATAAGATCCACTTCCAGAGCTAAATGTTAAAACGCCAAAAATGATCTGTAAAATAACTAAGGAACTAAGGGCAGAAATATATAATTGAGCTTTCCATTTCACCTGTTTTTTTACAATTGTTTTAAGTGAAATATTAGTCAAAGATTGCATCAATATCACGTCCTTTTTTACTTGTTAAATACTTGCAAACTTCACTTGCAGAAAGGGCTGATACTTTGATGCCTTTTGTTCGAAGTATTTCTTCTGAGACGAATAGTTTACTAGTATCTACTATTGCTGAGGTCATCCCTGCCACAATCTTTTGAGCGTAAACTTCCGTCTCAGATAGCAGATCCGCAAGTGCATCACTTGGTCCGCTAAGCGATATGAGCTGTTCCTTAAATTCATCCAATGGCGCGTGGGCGATGACAGAGGCTTCATCTATTAATAAAATTTCTTCTAAAATAGATTCCATCTCTTGTAAATGGTGACTAGTAATTAAAAATGTCCGTGGAAATGCTAGGTATTCTTTTAAAATCGCTCTGTAAAAATCTGTACGAATCGCTTCGTCCATACCATTCATCGGCTCATCTAAAATGGTTAGTGCACAGCGACTTACTAATCCGTAAACAAGGTTAAAGGTTGCCAATTGACCTTTAGATAGTTGCTGATGTTTTGCTGTGAGATCTATACCCGCATAATCGAGCATGCGATAAGCTAACTCATTTTGCCAATTAGGATAAAAATCAGCCCCCATCTTCAGAATATCCTCGAGCGACAAGTAATCAGAGAAGCTTAATCGATCATCGATAAAAATCATATTGGCAGCTGTTTTAATATTATTAAAGGGATTTTCATCAAACACTTTACATGAACCAGTCGTAGGCTTTGTGTAGCCTGCAATAATATTCAGCAATGTCGACTTACCTGCACCGTTGCGACCAATAATGCCAATGATTTTTTCAGCATCAATAGCGCAGGTTACGCGTTGCAGTGCATGACGACGTCCAAAGCTTTTAGATAACTCCTCACATTGAATAATATTCATTCCAATCCCTCCAGTGTTTTTCGAATGAGCACTAGCAATTCTTCATCAGATACAAGTAAACGTTTTGCCTCTAATACGATCTCTTGTGCCATTTTGGTCAATGTTTCGTTGCGACGTTTCAATAAAATTCGTTCCTTTGCATCCAGGGTGACAAACATACCTAATCCACGCTTTTTATATAAAAGTTGCTCTTCCAGTAAAATTGTCAATCCCTTACCAGCTGTGGCGGGATTTATATTGAATAACTCAGCTAGCTGATATTGTGAATAAACTTTCTGGTCTGCCTGTAATCGATCGGCAATGATTTCGTGCTGTAGCCATTCAGCAATTTGCATATAAATCGGTGTTGTACCATCTAGATGAACGTGCATCGAAAAACCCCCTTTCGTTGCTACAAAATACAGTGCATTAGTGTTGTAATGTACTATACATCGCAATTTGGTAAATGTCTATATGAAAAGAAAATATCTTACAAATTTATTTAAAGAAGGATTGAGTGAATTTGAAAAGATAGATCGGAAAAAGGAAGAGCATTTTATATGAGTAATTTGGAGTTTTGGGTAACGATTTTTTAGAAGCGCATTAATGAGGATAGGTTGATTGGAGTGGAGAATAGGCGACTCCTTGGGGATAGCGTCATGGTGGCTCATCGGATGTCTTCAGCAGGAACGGAAATCCACCACGCTATGTGGCGATTATTTTATTGTATATAATGTTAATTATTGTTAGTCAATTTTTAGACAATTACTTGAATGAGAAGCAGATAGTACTGAAAAATGCTATAATAATATTACTGAAAATGGAGAAATGGGGGCGATGAAATGGAAGTATTTATCGGCAGACAGCCAATTTTTAACCTTCATGAACAAATCGTTGCATATGAATTATTATATCGCAGCAAAAACGAGAATGCTTTTCCAATGGTCGATTCAGATGCTGCCACAATTGATGTACTAGTAAACTCATTTCTTTTAATTGGCATTGAAGAGGTAACAAAAGGAAAACCTAGTTTTGTTAATTTTACAGAAAACTTGCTTATGAGTCCTATAAATGAATACATAAATCCATCGCAAGTTGTTATTGAGATTTTAGAGGATGTCCCTATTACACCTCAGTTAGTTGAGAGAGTTATGGAGCTAAAATCCTATGGGTTTAAAATTGCATTAGATGATTTTATTTTGGATGATAAAGTACAAGTTTATGATGAATTATTTACTTATATCGATTATATAAAAGTTGATTTTCTATTTTCACCATTACTTGAGCGAATGGAAATTGAAAATAAAGTGAAAGAAAATTTCCCTCACATAAAATTGCTCGCTGAGAAGGTTGAGACACGTAAGCAATTTGAAGTGGCGAAGCATTCTGGCTATGAATTGTTTCAAGGCTATTTTTTTGAACAACCTCAAATAATTACAGCAACCGATATACCTGCAAATACGATTCAATATTTATATATTATTACGCTGTTAAAAGAAGAGGAACCTAATATACAGTTATTAGCAGATAATATTGAGCGTGATATTTCATTAACGTATAAATTATTGCATATGGTTAATAATTCAGAGATGCGTTCTAAATCCAAGGTTCGTTCGATAAAACAAGCGATTATATTACTCGGGGTTCCAAATTTACGAAAGTGGATTTATTTATTGGCGATGCGAGAAATTGATAGGAATGCTGATAATGATATTTTTAAAGAAGTCATGCGTACATCTTTATTTAGAGCAAAAGTTTGTGAGAAATTAGCCAAGCTTTCTTATAAGAAAAACTTCTCTGAATATTTTTTAGTTGGGATGTTTTCATTAATAGACACTATGTTGCAAAGACCGGTGAATGTTATTTTACAGCAACTACCTTTTTCAGAAGACATTACAGCAACGCTTTTAGGTAATCAAACTGAAATGACACCTTATTTGGAATTCAGTACTGCGTTAGGCAAGTTAGATTGGTCTACATTAGAGAAATTAGGTCCTCAGCTCAATATTGATTTATCAAACATTGATCTTTTATACAATGAAGCTATGGAGTGGGCAGAAAAATCTTTATAAAAATAAGAATCCATAATCTGTTTTTGTTTAGTGGAATAAGCCGTTAAGTATATATTTTAGTGAAAAGTCAAAAATAAGCTATCTTAAAATTCTTTTTAAGGTAGCTTATTTTTTATGCTTTTAATAGGCTCATCATTACATAATAGGAATGACATTCGTTAAAATGTTTGCTATTTATTTAGTTGATTTTCGTTACGACTGGGCGACTCCTCGGGGATTAGCGTTAGAGGAACGAAGGCTAAAAGCATCACATCCTGTGATAACGCCTTCGTGACCAACATCGGTGCTGTTGCTGACGCTTCGCTTTCGCACAGACAAAACCCTTTGCTGCCGCTACGTTAGCACTACGCTTTCGCGCAGAAAACATCTGTTGGCCCGAGACCCTGCAGCGAAGCGGGAGGGGAACGAAGGCTAAAAGCATCACGTCCTGTGATAACGCCTTCGTGACCAACATCCTGTTGCCCCGACGCCCCCAGGAAGCT
>NZ_JBNNUX010000016.1:0-111788 GCF_050280145.1 Lysinibacillus sp. NPDC093688 | reverse complement strand
CATCCATGCGATAACGGCTAACTGACCTCCATCGGTAAAAACGCCACGTCCTGTGGCATTACCGAAATGACCGACATCGTGTCGGCCCTCGTGCAAGCCTAAGCACAAAGCCGATTCCGGACGCAATTACTCCGAGGCATAATTGATTCTCCTCGTCACTACGTGCCTGCGGGGCTTTCAACGCAAGCTTATCCCGCAGGAGTCGCCACTCTCCGTGAAAAATCAACGGTTCCTTATCATTAGTATGAAAAGACAAGCTGAAACAAAAGTGTAGATGTAGATTTAAAATAAAGTTTGATCATTTGTAATAAAGTCCGATAATTTGTAAAAAGGTTTGATACCATTGACAAGATGGATTATGACAATTCAACAAACGGGCCATTTTGCGGAACAAGGATTAGAAATCACAGGGGAAAAAGAGTTAGCATTGGTGAATATTTTGTGTACCCTATTTTGAGAATTATGGAAATGATATTTGAAATGTTTTAGGCCATGTGTGGAAGTGACTTGTTTTAGGGGAGGAGATAAAAAAATGATTGAGTTACGAAAGATATCCGGGGATAACATAGATGAAATAATAGCACTTGAAGTTGAAGAAAACCAGGAAGACTTTTTAGAAACTACTAACCTCAGAAGCTTTGCAGACGCTCATATGTTGAACGCAGACGGTATACCAGCGACTCCCTTCGCCATTTATGCCGATGAAGTTGCGGTTGGATTTTTGATGTATATTTATGATACGTTGGATCATGAATCATTTGAAAATGAAGTTTTTTACGGGAAGAAGAGCTATTTTATTTGGCATATTATGATTGATAAGAGTTACCAGGGGAAAGGATATGGCAAACTTGCTTTTGAAAAAATGTTGATGGATATTGAAACTACGCCAGATGGGGCAGCAGAATATGTATCCCTCTTTTATCGAACAAGTAATGTCATAGCTAAAACATTATACGCTTCATTTGGTTTCGTAGATACAGGAATCATTCAGGATAATTCGATGTTGGCGATTAAAAATCTAGATGGGAAAATAACAGAATCCTTAGTAGAATAGGATCTCTCGGAAAGAAATGTAAGCTATCAATGTCTCGACCCATAATAAACACAAATTTCCAGAAGAAAAAACCGATTTTGTTAACTCTGTCTTAGCAAAAATATAATATTTATACCGCAATCGGGTGCTATTGTTTTAGAATTACTAGGTAGAAAATGATCAAACTTTATTATAAAAATCGCATAGTATTTCACAAAGAAGTAACCCGTTTTGATCAATCATTTTTTCAAAACGAGTTCTTATCATTTAACTTAAAATATGGATTTTGGGGATATTTTAGATCAAACTTTATTCCAAACCAACAGTAGAGATTATGAAGTTATTCAATTCTATTTTTTTAAAACAAAGGAGATGCTACATTTTAAGTAGTATCTCCTATTAAAGTTCTTTAAGAATATTCATTTAAGCATAATTGTAAACATGTAAAAGAATAATAAAGTTGTTTATTTTGATTCTACTATCGTATCATCTAAGTGTAATTCTTTAGAAATATTGAGTTTATTTTTTATTAAGGTAATCCTTTACCTTATTCGCTTCTTCATAAGGGTATTGATATTCCAAAATATCAGCTACTTCAATAGCTACTTGTTCAAATAAACAAATCATTTCAAAAAGAGAATTCCATACGTGTTCATAATCTCCATTAGGGTACGTCTTCATTAATCTTTTCCATATGTCCTTATTAACATATCGCTCAAGATACTTACTGTTTTTTCCTACACTCAATGAAAAATTGGTTTCTATACCAACTTTCCATTCAAACATTGTTAGTAACATTTCTCTTGCGTTATTTAAGTGTTCATAAGCGTAAAGTATTTCTTCTCTCCATAACCCTTTGGCTACATTAGTAGAAATCCACCAAAATTCATTACAACAATCAGCAAAAAAGACAGTGGATGGCTTTTTAACCCAATATTCTTTATCTGTTGGTTCAGCCAGTTTAGGCATATTTCCATCTTTATCTAACAGAATAATTGTCAGGCCATCTTCAGAACAATATTCACCTTTTTCCTCAATAGGAATAAGCATTAAATCAATTCTATTCCCATCTTCAAACAACATTAAGTATGTGAATCTTCCATCTAATTCAGGTGGAATTAACTCCATATCCTCTGGTGTTTGCATTATTATCCTTTTCCCAAACACGTCTACCCAATCAGGATTATTTAAAAACGACTGTAAATCTGATACAAGATAAACAATATCGTAATCTCTTAGATTATCTTTTGGTACATTAGAGTTTGTTCTAGAACCATTCATTCCAACAGCTCTTACTCTATCATCTTCATTAGCCACTTTTAATATCAATTTCATCATTTCTTTTTCTAAACGCATTCTTTATTCCACCTAAAATATAAAATATATGTACTTGTATTTCTAAAGGAGGACCTAATTAATATTGAATAAAGTTAAATAAAGTGCTACATCATTAAAATCCACTATTTTCTAGATCAAAATTTCTTTAGTGAATACAATGTTATTTTTAATATAATAACACAACCATCTTTTTGAAAAACTGAATTATCATGGAAACCCACGATAGAGGAAAAGTGACAATTTCGACTCTCCTCACGAAATGAGAATACGTGGTCCTACAAATAACATACAGATTTATGGAATTAAAAATGGGATTGTCTACAGATTGAAAACGGCTTGCTAGTTAAAGCGACCGTTATTTTTATTATTACAACCACAGATTATCCGACATTAGGTTTTGTAGTTGAAGATATATTCTCGCACCCAATTTATTTTTATAACAAAATATTCCCGTGAAGAAAATTAAGGGAGAGGGAATGCATGTTCTTATTTTATCATATTGCTCTTATTTAACAAGCATTTCGGGCGAAAAGGGGATGATATATATGTAACAATAATTATTTATTGTTTTACGATAAATAATTATTGACTTGGAATGCATGACAAGATAATATGTCATTAGCAAGTTATGAAAGAGGTGCTTTATGAAACAAAAAGAATTATCAAGATGGTTAAAATTGATAATTGTATTTTGTGCTTTATTTGGATTACTATTTTGTATTTATCTAGGGCCACAAACTGGGAAGGAAGTTTTACTAGATTCAGAAGAATTACTATCGTTGTATAAACCATTTATTGCATTCATTTGGATAACGGGAATTCCATTTTTTTTAGCATTAGCTTTAGGATGGAAAATATGTACGGATATTGGCTCTAATCAAGATTTTACTGTTGTGAACGCAGATAGATTAAAAATAATAAGCGTGTTAGCTATGATCGAAGGTGTTTTATATGTAGCTGCGTTAATTTATATTTTTTCGGCTGGTAGCTATCACACGAATGTCCTAGTAATTATGTTGCTTATTTTATTCTTTGCAATCGTCATCTCTGTCTTTACTTCGATGCTTTCTTATTTAGTTAGAAAAGCAAGTGAGATAAAGCAAGATAATGATCTAACGATTTGAGGTGTGTAAAAGATGGTTATCATTGTAAATCTAGATGTCATGCTGGCTAAAAGAAAAATGAGTGTTACAGAATTATCGGAAAAACTAGGCATTACAATGGCGAATGTTTCTATCTTGAAAAACGGAAAGGCAAAAGCCGTTAAATTTTCTACATTAGAAAAAATATGCGAAGTTTTAGATTGCCAACCAGGTGACATTTTGGAATACAGAAAAAATGAAGATAATGAATAATGGGGGAGAAATGATGAAAAAATATATCCTTGCAACTTTACCGATTTTAATAGGAGTTTTATGTTTATTTATGAAGGGAATTATCGGGGACGAATTACTGCCAGATGGAACACTCGTAGAAAGAAACTTCTTTTTAATTCCTTTAAGTTATTTATTTTTCTTTAGCGGTATAATTTTAATATTATTTGTTGCAATTTTTTCTACCGTTAAAAAGACAAATATAGTGAAGTAATATGAAAAGATCAGGTTCATAAATAGGAGCCTGATCTTTTATGCTATTCCCAAGTTTGATCAAGCTTATCACTGTAAAACGTTATGGCTTTGCGATAATCTTTTATACCTTCATGGTTAGTAGTGTGAATTACTGTATGTAATAAAGTTTCCATAGCCTTTGAATGTTCACTCAGATTATAGAGAGTCATTGCATAGAAAACCTTTACATGTTCGGCTTCTGGAAACTCACTTATAGCTTGTTCAAAAATACGTTTGGACTGTTCATATTGCCCTAATGTACGATAAGTGCTGCCTAATCCTACATAAGCATCAACTAAAAATTCGGGTTTAAGCCCTAATTGAATTGCTTTTTCATAGTGGGGGACAGCCTCATTTTCTTTTTCTAATGAATCAAATGACCATGCACATTGAAATTGGTAGTATCCATTTTCAGGCTCTTCTTGAACTAGTGCTACCATTAACTGATTTGCTTCTTCCAATTGACCATTCTCTCTTAAGGCTATGATATGTTGTAATCGCTTATCCATTTTCTTATGCCCTCTAACTTTCTACTTTTTCTTAATATTAAATAATTTTAAACTTTTAAATTAATATTGTATACTTGATTCTAATTTTAATAATTTTACTTTTCTATATTATCAGGCATATCAAGTGGGGAAATATAGGGTTTTTATGTGTACACAACGAAGCGGGTTAACGCTTGCTCTTAGCGGAAATTAATAACATCAAAATAGAGGTGAGGTAGAATGCTAGAGCGTTCTATGGAGAAAACACGGGAACGTAGAAAAGAAAGGGAGTGATAGTAAGGGGAGCATTTTGTTGATAGCTCTTCAATATAAAAAGAAAAGAGGACTATTATGATGAATAATTATCAAAGCATCTTTAGTGAAGGATTTGATTTAAAATACTGTGTGAAGGGACAAGGTAAACCGATCTTGGTAGTGGGTAGCAGTGTATATTATCCACGCTTGTTCTCGGAAAATTTATATAAACATTTTCAATTTATCTTTTTAGATCATAGAGGTTTTGTGAAGCCACCACGTGCTTTAAAGAAAGAAGATTATACTTTAGATAAAATTGTCGAGGATATCGAAACAGCAAGACAAATGCTAAAGCTTGAGGATTTTATCATTTTAGGACATTCGGGACATGCATTTATGGCCTTAGCATATGCCGAAAAATATCCTCAATATGTTCAGAAGGTCATTTTATTAAATTCAGCACCGACAAATAGTCAAGAGAGACAACAGCAAAGTTTTTCATTTTTTAATGAGACTGCCAGTGCTGAACGTACAAAGCAATTTGAGCATGATATTGCATTGTTAGAGAATGATATTCACAATGATCCAGCAAGAAGATTTGTGCATATGTGTATTCGCATGGGGGCGCATAGCTTTTATGATTATACGTTCGATGCTGCTTATATGTGGGATGGCGTCTATACAAATATGGATGTTATTGATTACCTTTGGGGTGTAGCTTTCGCTGAACGAAATCTAATCCAATCAATGGCCCACTTTGATAAACCAATTTTTCTAGGGTTAGGAAGGTATGATTATTTAGTCGCTCCTGTTTCGCTCTGGGATTTAATTGATGATTCATTTGAAAATGTAAAAAAGGTCATTTTTGAAAAAAGTGGCCATAACCCAATGTTTGAAGAACCAAATACTTTTGATAGGGAATTAATCAATTGGATTAATGAATAGAATGATGACCAGTTACTCATGTGGGTATGTAATAAAGATTGAGCATTTAATATATAGTTCTAATTAAATCCTAAATATAAAATCGCTAAAGAATTAATATAATTCTCTAGCGATTTTCCATTTAACTTCGAAGCGTGAACTTAAGTGCCGCCTTATCTAAAACAGCAGCGATTATGATCCCTGCTGTATATCGAACCAAATCCTCTACAAGAAAACCTTTGCCCAAGACCAAAGCCCCGAGCGTGGTCCCGCGAATCTGATTAATCCAGTCCTCCTGATACAACTGGCTAAATTCAATGCCGAAGCTAAACAAAAAACTGAGCCAAATAGCTGTGAGAGTGCTCTTACGCACTAGCAACAACCGAAAACCGAAATAGACCATCATAGCCCATAGTATGTCCCCTGCATTCTGCGCTACAAATGACGGGAGTGGGGTACTCCATCTTCTAGAAGCTAAGCCGAGTGAAATGGTGATAACAATAGCTATCAAATAAGCTATTCGCATGTTACGGTATTGCAGGTTGTTAGGTTTATGCTTATTAGTCAATTGAATCACTCTTTCAGCGTGTTGATAGTATGGATTAATCTTGATTATCTCATAAATGGTGTCAGCAGTTATTATGGTTGTACTCTTCTTTAAGCAAACCGTATATTTCTAAATCTACAACACCTTTACCAGACCAAAACGTTGCTTGTCTTAAAAGCCCTTCTTTTAAAAAATCATTTTTTAGAAGCACCTTTTTAGATGCTTCATTTAATGGCATTACCTCAGCCTGTATTCGATTTATATTAACTTCCTCAAATAAAAATTTGACAAGTATGTTTACCGCATCAGTTGCAAGGCCCTTATCCCAATAGTCCTCTGCTAAAAAGTAACCAATCGTCACCATATTCACCTTTTGATTAAAATCCATTGCTTCTATAATGCCTACTAATTGATCGCTATGAGACTTTTGAAAAATGCCCCATTTGACTCTGCTTTTCTTCTGATAATCTCTGTCAAAATGACCAATCATTTTACCAACTGTTTGGATATTATGTTTAGGGATTATCCCACAATATTCAAATACTTTTTCATTATCATAAATCGCAAATATTTCCTGTAAATGTGCATCTTCAATTTTTTTTAGTACTAGCTTTTCGGAGTTTAATAATGGGAATTCTGCAAACACTTTTTCTATATTCATAGTATTCTCTCCTTATTTTTTTTAAAAGCACAAAACCAGCAGTAAGGCTCTCCTTACCAGTCTCCACTCCAATCAACAAATTTCATTCTCACTTTTGCTTAATAGTAGTAAAATAACTATATTGAGTATTTTAAGGTAATTATGTATAATTTTACTATATTATAACGAAAGTGAGTGATTTATTATGAAAGTCAGCTCTATTTTTCCATCAAACATAAATAAGGTGTGGAAGAACTAAAAATAATAGATTCTTCTGCAAAAATTGGAGGAATTGCATTGTATAGTTATTACGGTCCATTATGTACAGAACTTTATGATTTGACAAAACCAGTAGGATATTCTATTGGTGGAGATATTGAATATTATCTTGAACGATTAAAGGGAACTAAGGGAAAAGTGCTTGAAGCGGGAGTTGGTTCGGGACGCTTTTTAATTCCTTTACTAGAAAAGGGATATAATGTTGAAGGAATCGACTACTCACCTGAAATGCTAGATTTATGCAGAAAACGTTGTAAAGAAAGAGGATTCAAGCCAAATCTATATGAAGGTAACTTGAGCAACTTTTCATTAGACTCAAAATATGAAGCGATTGTTATGCCGACAGGTTCGTTATGTTTAATAGAGAATTCAAAAGATGCAATGGATGCATTAAAATGTATGTATAATCATTTGATACCTGGAGGTCGCTTAATTGTAGACTTACTTTTACCTACAGACTGGCGAACAGGGGAAATTTCTTCATCCTACTATGAAATTTCGAAAGAGGAAGGAATTGCATTAGAAAGAAAAGCTGTTGAAATGAACTGGATCGATCAATATACGCTAACCGTTTTGAAATATGAAAAATGGAGAAATGGTAAATTAATAGATACAGAATTGCAAAAATTTCCATTGAAATGGTACGGAATAGAAGAATTCCAGCACATATTAACAAACTTAGGTTTTTCTAATATTACTTGTTCCGCTGAATATGTTTATAACAAGAAGCCTTCAGTAGAGCATTCATTAATTACATTTGAAGCTGTTCGTAAATAAATATACCTGCTAGATTTTAGCTAAGTAAAAAGCTAAAATCTAGCAGTTTTTTTTCTAAATATTTTTATAAACCTTGTCCATTTATTCGGGTTGCTGTTACGGGATGCTGGGTTGGGAGAAAACGAGTGGAAAAGTATAGTGACTATGGAAGTTTTAAAAATACTAAATAATCACCACATGATTGGAAAATGAGGAGAGATTCTAATTGGAAAATACAGTTATTAATAGTAATTTTGATAGGGCGAAAGTGTTTATAAAAACAAAAGCTAGAGGATTAGAGCGTTCTCTGTTTGAATATGAGTTTGAAAGTGGTAGTAAGGAAAGTGTTCTCAGACAGCTAAAAATATACCAAAACAAGGATGGTGGCTTTGGGAATGGAATAGAGCCGGATTTTTGGTTACCGCATTCATCGCCAATGGCTACCTGGAAAGCAGGGCAAATATTAATGGACATTGGGGCTGATAAAGAGGAACCAATGGTAAGATCTATGATTTCCTATCTAATAAATACTAATCATATGGAAACGGGAATGTGGGATACTGTGTTACCAGAGAACAATGAGAATCCTCATGCGCCTTGGTGGCATTGGCACGAAGGTATACAAGAAAATTGGATGTTTAATCCGGGGGTGGAATTAGCTGCATTTCTTGTGCATTGGTCCACCGAGAAAAGTGAATCTTCAGAAATAGGTTGGAGCTCGATTTGTAAAGCAGTAAATTATTTAATGAATAAGAGCGAAATGGATAGACATGAAATAAACAACTTTCAGCAGCTTATTAAAATAATTAAACCTCATGAATCTAATTTTGAGGATAGAACAAAATATTCTCTTGAAGTAGTTTCTGAAAAAATTATGGATCTTGCTGAAAAATGCGTGGATTGGGATACATCTACTTGGATACATGGCTATAAAGCTATTCCTTTGGATTTTATTGATAAACCTGATCATCCGCTTTGTTCAAGGTTTGGTACATTAGTTCAAAAAAACTTAGATTTTTACTTAGAACAAATTACTAATGAGGGACTTTGGGATATTTCTTGGAGTTGGGGAAGTTATCCAGAAAGCTTCGAAAAAGCAAGGGTATTTTGGAAAGGGATACTTGCCGTTAATAGATATAAGCAGCTAAAGGCTTTTGGTTATTTGGAATAAAAGATTGTTCTACAACTAACTATACTTTAGTTGTAGAAGGCTCGTATTATTGATCAAACTTATTTATAAAAATCTCATACTTAGTTAGAAAGATTAACTCCATTTTGATCAATCTTTTTTCAAAATGGAGTTTTTTGCATTTGCGGATAAAAAAGATTGAAGGAAATTTTTTAATCAATCATTATTCTAAGGCTACACCGACTGGATTGTTAAGTTTATTGGATTTAATTAAAACCCATTTTTTTCTTGCTATATTTTTACTGTATAAAGGAAAAATAGGATTATCTACAATTCAATGAAGGAAGAAGGGTTTTCCATGCATAAGGATATGCATTATGGTAACGACTTTAAATATATTCCAGCAACATCAATTTGGAGTGGAGATGGTGTAGAAGTATTGCCTGATTTATACCAACATACGATTCAAATTGTTAATATTGTACTCTATGGTGAACCTCATAAGGGAGAGTTCGTATTAATTGATGCAGGTATGCCAAAAAGTGCAAAGGAAATTATTTCGATAGCCGAGGAGAGATTTGGATCCAAGAGTCGACCTAAAGCATTAATTTTGACGCACGGTCACTTTGATCATGTTGGGGCGATAATCGATTTAATCGAACACTGGGGTATGCCGGTTTATGCACATTCTTTAGAATTACCTTATTTAATGGATATGAAAAATTATCCTGTACCTGATCCTAGTGTAAATGGTGGTCTACTAGCAAAAGTGTCATCCATTTTTCCGAATGAAGCCATTAACTTAGGAAACAACGTTGAGGCTCTCCCATCCGATGGCAGTATTCCATTTATGGATGGTTTTCGTTGGATTCATACACCGGGTCATACGCCAGGGCATATATCATTATTTCGCGAAGAGGATCGAGCGTTAATTGTTGGTGATGCATTTGTTACGGTTAAACAAGAGTCGCTTTACAAAGTGTTGCTACAAAAAAAGGAAATTAGCGGGCCGCCACGATATTTCACGACGGATTGGCAGGCTGCTTGGGATTCTGTAAAAAAATTAGAGGCCCTAAAACCTTCAGTTGCTATTACAGGACATGGATTACCAATGAAGGGGGAAGAGCTTTCTAGAAATTTGCATAAACTAGCAACTGAATTCGAGCAGATTGCTTTACCTAATAACAGCAAATATTTGAATTAAAATAGTAAAAGGTCACTTTTAATGGTGGAAGAAAACCTTAGGGATGTCATGATGCCGAAGAATATTCTATGAAAATGCTTTTTTTTAATCCTGAATTAAACTTTCTCATAAAAAACTGCATCTCCATTTGTTAGAGGTTTCTAACTTTTGGAGTGCAGTTTACATTGAATTTGTGATCTTTTTGTAAATATTTACTTGTAAATTGTCGTATCTTTCTTACCAACCTCAATGTTGTTTTCGGGAATAATAAGCGTGAAACCAACAATAACGACGAGTCCAGTAATTAAACCATAAATAATCGGTAGTGTAGAAGTGATGCCAAAAATTATAAATGAAATAAAGATAACTAGTGAACTAGCAATAATTGAATAGAAAGCAGCTTTACTTGTTACACGCTTCCAATAAAGACCGATGATGAGAGGTACGAAGATAGCACCTGATAAAATTGCGTAGGCCATGTCTAATGCCACTAATATGTTTTGAATCCATACTGAGAAAATGATGGCTATTACACCTAACCCAAGTATGATCATTCGCGATGTATTGATGATATCTCTATCAGTCATATCTTTTTTTACGTATACCTTAATAATATCGTTGGTGATTAGGGTCGCAGAAGCAAAGATAGCTCCTGAAGCATTGGACATAAGTGCAGAACAAACACTAGCAAGAACAAGTCCCAACAAGCCTGGTGGAAGAATTTCTAATGCAAGACTAGTAAACGCTGATTGAGAGTCGCCTAGATTTGGTAGTAGCACAAGTGCGCACATCCCCACAATACTTAGTACTAAACCATAGAAAACACTGTATACACCGGCCGAAATAGCGCTGCTTTTCGCTACTTTTTGATTTCTCGCTGTAAATACACGCTGCCAGATGTCTTGAGAAACCATTAAACCAAAGAAGTACAATAAAAAGTATTGGAAGATACGATCCCAGCCGATATTTGTAAGGCTAAGATGCGCTTCTGGCACACTACTAAATAGAGTTGTTAATCCTCCGACACTGTTTACGCTATACGGGAACATAATGAAAAACACACCGATAGTCATGACAATAAATTGTATAATATCGGTTAAGGTAATACTCCACATGCCCCCTAATATTGTATAAAAGAGCACGATCCCTCCGCCAATAATCATAGAAGGGATAAGGGACCAGCCCAGTAATACGTGAATAACATTTCCCATACCAATTACTTGTGTTACCACGACCATCAGGGTATAGATGGCAGTAACAATCGCACTAATAAGCTGAGTTCCTTCACCAAAGCGCTTTCCTAGTAACTGACTAATAGTAAAAACCTCATATCCACCAATTTTATTAACGACGAAAAGACCCAAGGCAGCTATTCCAAAGCCCATCATCGAAACAAACCAAAGACCAGAAACCCCGTAATTATAACCTAAAGTCGTAGAACCCATGGTAGCCGCACCACCAATAATAACAGCTGCTAAACAACCAACGTGGCTGTAATACCCTAGACGACTTCCTGCGAGGACAAAATCTTTTTCAGATTTCGCCTTTTTGATTCCGATTATTCCGACAATTATTAAAGCACCAAAATAGAGAAGTAGAACAAAAGTATCCAGTATATTCATTTATACACCCCCCGAACTTAATTCTAATTCGTATTCAGTAATTGCTTCGTCAAGCAAGGAAATTCCTAAGTCTAAATGTTCTTTATCTATATTTAATGGGGGCATCATTCGAATTATTTCTCCCTTATTACCGCTTAAATAGTAAATAACCCCTTTATGCAGACACTTCTCCAGGATATTCATTAACCCCTTACCATTTGGTTCTCGAGTTTCGGGATGAATAATTTCAATTCCTAGCATTAAACCAATTCCACGAACTTCTCCAATCGTGTGATGCTTTTCTTTTAAGTGTATTAATTTATTTAATGCATAGTCACCTAATATTCTAGCATTTTCTATTAAACCTTCATCTTCAAGAACGTCTATTGTAGCGCATGCTGCCGCACATGCAATAGGATTTCCACCGAATGTAGTGCTATGACTGCCAATTGTCCATTGTTCCATTAATTCCCGTGAAGCTACTGTTGCGCTAAGGGGTAGGCCACTTGCAATTCCCTTTGCAATCGCCATAATATCAGGGGTCACACCAAATCGATTTGCCGCAAACCAGTCACCAGTTCGACCAAAACCAGTCTGAACTTCATCAAAAATTAATAAAATTCCGTAGCGGTCACAGATTTCTTTTATTTTTTGTAACCATGCTTTTGGAGGGATAACGTAACCGCCTTCTCCTAGAACAGGTTCTAAAATAACAGCTGCCACTTCATCTGGAGATACTTGATGATTAAATAAACGTTCAAAATCTTTTTCAACGTGTTCTGACCAATATTCATCATGGTTTAAACCTGCTGGTGTTTCCGATAATTGAGCATATGGTAATTGATATGTCATGTTTGCTCCAACTGGTAAATTCTTTCTGTATTTACTTTTTGATGTAGTGAGGCTTAAGGCGCCCATCGTTCTTCCATGGAATCCTCCAAGGAAAGAAACAACGTAAGGTCTCCTAGTTACATGTCTTGCTAATTTTACTGCACCTTCAATTGCTTCTGCTCCGCTATTTCCAAAGAAAAAACAATCTAATGGTTGTGGTAATATCTTTCTCAATTTCTTAGCTAATAGAATAATGGAATCGTAATTTATAATACCGATAGGACCATGAACTAAATAATCAACTTGATTTTTAATCGCAGTAATGACTTTGGGATGTCTGTGCCCTGTATTTTCTGTAGCAATACCGGAAGTAAAGTCTAGATACTTTCTACCGTCGACGCCTATATAAAATAATCCCTCCGATTTAACTACCTGTAAGTTTGGAAAATCCTTCGCCATTGTAGGCGCTAATAAGCCTTCTTCATTAATGTTTTTCCAATCGATCATAAACTCATCCCCATTTCGTTGGTGTTGAAAGAATTTTCTCTTAATTCTGAAAATACGTCAAATGCCTACTATAAGAAAAATTAATAGTTAAAAAATTGTTGATAAATGGTATTTGAAGTGGGATTCCATGATTGTTAACAGCTACAATGAAAATTAATAGAAGTTAAATACATCTCAATTTCTTAAATGGAAGTAGGGTAATTATTACTTTATAATGGAAATACATCTTTGGGAAAATTTATTTTTGTGGGAATAAGGGGAAAGTAGATGGTGATTAGATGGAACTAAGGAATTTAAAAACCTTTCAAGTAGTCGCAGAAGAATTAAATATCACAAGGGCTGCCAAAAGATTAGGGTATACACAGCCAACTATTACGCTACAAATACAGTCTTTAGAAAAAGAACTGAATCACACTCTATTAACAAGAGTTGGTAAAAAGACGCTACTAACAGCTGCTGGAAAAAAGCTAAAAGACCATGTCGATAGCTTATTTATTTTTATAGATAAGTTAGAAAAAGACATGGAAGAACTACATGGACCTTCTGGCATTCTGACGATCGCTGCCTCAGAATATTATTGTACTCAACATCTTTCGCCGATTGTAAATGCTTATTTGGAAATATACCCGACTGTGAAAATAAGCCTTCTACCATTAAATAGTGTACATGCTATCAAAAGTGTACGAGATCATGTGGCAGATATCGCCATTATTGCGAATGAGTGTAATGATATCGATATGAGAAAAACTTTTTTAGAAGAGGAAGAGGCTTTTTTAGTTGCTTCGCCTGAAATTTGCAAAGAAAGAAGTTTTCATGAAATTATAAGAGAAGCTACCTTTATCTCCTATGACTATCATTGTAGTTTCAGCAATATCATAGAACAATACTTCAAAAAAGCCGAATTTCAACCTCAGTCCACTATTATGATTGGTGGAAGTGATGAGATGATAAAGCGTGCGGTGTTGAACGGAACAGGCTATGCGATTTTAGGTCAAAATGCTATTGAGAATGAAATACAGGACGGTTCGATTACGATCCTCCAGGATGTTTCACAATCTATAATTACATCAGCCATTAATTTAAAAGTTCGCTCAAATGAACCGAATATACTAACGTTTCATGAATTTTTACAAAACGCTTGGCCAGTTAGCAATAATCTTAGTGAATCATTTGGTTAAATTGCAATAAAGGGAGTAGTAGAAAATAGGAAATAAAATTGAAAAGAAAAAAACTGTAGCAAATAAATTTGCTACAGCCTGAATTGGTACATGCCCCTTTGATGGCGCAATATAATATATTTTATCATAAAATACTTTATTATAGTGAATTTAGATTTTTACAACATTTTAAAAATAATTAAAACAAATTGACAAAAAATTTTAAAAACGGTATATTCAACTTATTCAACGTTGAATATAAAAAGGTGATTATTATGACAAGGCTATTAGTTCTTGCTATGTTGGGGCTAAAACCAATGACTGGCTATGATATTAAAGTAATGCTTGAATTAAGTGATGCTGAACGATGGGGTGGTGTGCTAATCGGCTCTATCTATAATGCTTTAAAAAAGCTTGAAAAAGATGGCTATATAGAGGTGGCCTGTATTGAATCCACGGGTCATAGACAAAAAGCAATTTACCAAATTACTGAAAAGGGCAGGGAACATGAGCAAGAATTAATTATCGAGGCTCTTGAAAAATCTTCTGTAGTTTATCCTACAACTTTGTATTCTGGTGTATCCTTTGCATTTAAACTGCCAAATGCTAAAGCTGTAGAAGCATTAGAAAAGCAGAAAAAAATTTTGGAACAAGAAGAAAAGGCTATTCATGCTGGCTATGAGGCCAAACTGATTGCTATGCAAGGAGAACTGCCAGCATTAACAAAACTAACATTTGATAATATGTTAGAAATTGTGAAAGTACAATCAAAATTTGTACATCAAGCTATTGAAATTATGAAAAACAATAACTCTCTCGTATGAGGGAGTTAAAAATTAGCTGTATATTCAACGTTGAATATACAATGTTAACTTCTTTTGGCAGGCGTTTGGACACCTACAATTATGCCAAGGCATAATTGATATGAGGGGGGGAAAATATGAAAAAGTTAATTAGTGCTAGTCAATTAATGAAAAGTTATAAAACTAGGTGTGTCGTTGATCATATAGATGTTGATATTAAAGAGGGGGAGATAGTAGCTTTAGTGGGCACAAATGGTGCTGGTAAAACAACAACTATCGGTATGCTTCTTGGCATTATTCCTCAGGACAGTGGAACAATTAAATACTGGACATCTGATTACAAAAAGAAAATAGGTACACAGCTTCAAACAACACCTTTTTTCGAAGGCTATTCTGTAGAGGATAATGTGAAATTATTTGCTGCATTTTATGGAGCTTCGCTAACAAAAATGCTGATAGATGAAAAACTTACAGCTTTTGATTTATTGCAAGTGAAAAAAATGCCTGCTATTAAACTGTCATTAGGACAGCAAAAGCGCCTGGCAATTATCGTGACAACTTTGCATAATCCTAAACTTGTGATTTTGGATGAACCTTCTGCAGGATTGGACCCTAGAGGACAAAGAGAAATTCAACAAATCATTAAACGTTTAAAAGATAGCGGGGTTGCCGTCTTATTTTCTTCCCACGATATGTTGGAGGTAATGAACGTAGCTGACAGAGTTTTGATGATGCATCATGGAAAAATAATTGCCAATGGCTCACCTGATAGTTTAATGGAGCATTACCAAACTCAAAATTTAGAAGAATTATTTTTTGAATTAACGAAGTGAGGTGCGATAAAATGAAGGCTATTTTTGTATTAAATTTGAAATCGAATATAAAAGATATGTATTTACTATTTTGGTCAATATTAATGCCATTTGCTGCGATTATTGCGCTAAGGTTATTTTTACCGAGCTATGCAGAAAATTATGTAGAAGGAATCATTGCTATGAGTGTATTTTTTTATTCGTTTATGACCACTGCTTTTATAGCGTTATCGCAAAGAAAAAGAGGTGTTTATAATTTACTTCACGCTACACCTATGCCTTTATGGAAATATATCATTAGTATTTCGAGTTCGTGGGCAATCGTTGCCATTATCTTATCTTATATCGTGCTTTTATTCGCTATCGTTATCAACCAACTAAATTTTTCTATTAATATCTTCTTATATATGACACCGATTATTCTAATAGCCTCATTAAGTTTTGTTTTTTTAAGCTTTTTTATATCAAGTCTCGTGAAAAACGAGGGACATTTAAGTATGTCTGCCAATGTACTGATGATACCAATGCTACTTTGTAGTAATGCATTTTTTACAATGGAAAAAGCACCGAAAATTATACAATATATTAGTCTAGTAAATCCATTTGAATGGTTTTTAAATGGGATTAAAGCTGCATTTATAAATAACTTTAGTACATGGGGAGAATCTTTACTCCTTTTAATAGGGTGCTTAGCATTGACACTTATTATTTCTTTAAAAACATTCAAGTATAGTGACCAATAATTGTTCAAAGTAAAGCAAAGGCTGTTCTCGAAAAGATTGTTGCTATTCAACTAACGGTGAAGGCTAGTTGAATAAGAAGGGATATTTATAAAAAATGTTGAAGTAGTATAGAATATGGTTCAAACGTATCAGAGCAATGGGAGATTAGTGAAAGAAAATCACTTATTGGGGGAGAATTATTTGAAGATTGACCATTTAGTTGTAAATATTGATAGTTTTGTACAAGAAGATGAAAATTTTATTAGGAAAGTTCACACTATTGGTCTTCCATATGAACCGAAATGGGGAAAGGGTACGAAAGGGTTTAAGGTATCGAACATATGGATTGGGAATGAATATTTTGAGTTGATTAAAATCAAATCAAAAGATGGTGGGGGCTGGATAGAAAGTTGGACTGAGGACTATCATAGTGGGCATAGGGGACTTATTGGTTTTGCATTAGAAGTAGATGATATTGAAGGAACATATCAGAAACTTATTAGTCAGAACATTCAAGCATCAACGCCAGAACCTTTAAAATTCAAATGGTTCTTTAAACTACTAAGTAAGACAATGCCTTGGAAAAATTCATATTTACCTAAATTTGAAGGAATGCCTTTTCAATTTTTCTTACAACAACTTAATGATGAAAAAAGTAAAGCATTTATGCAAAAATATATGGTACCGAATAGTAGGGAAAAGAACATTAATGGAATATTAGAAGTAAAGATTTATGGCACATTGGCTGAACAAGACAAAAATATAATAAAAACACTTTTTCAAGATTATAAAATGAACGATAGTACAATCACTGTTTCTCTAGGAAGACAAATCATTTCTTTTGTAGAATCTAAAAAACATTCAGTTGAAGTAATATTGGACTGTGAGAATGAAGAAAAATCTACTAAACAAATTGAGATAGGAAACAACTTGATTATTAAAAATAATTGATTTCATACAATTGTCTTCTTTAACTAATGGGGGCTTAGTTGAAGAAGATAACCAAACCAAAAGCTACGATCTATACGAAAAGAGCCAAAACAGAAGAAAAAATAATGACCAGAACTCGAGATAGAGTCTGGTCATTTTGTAATGTGCACCAGTATGCACAACGACTCGGTGGTGAAAGTCCACTACAGGCATTAGAGCTTAGGTTACTTCATTTCCTGCTTTGCTTGACAGGGACCACTATAATTATTCAGGGCTCTTTTTAAAATCAACTTTACCTTTCTGTATCAATTTATTTGTTATATTTCTGAAGGAATACCTTGAGCTTCTCGAAAGTAATTTGGGTATTCAAACTACCTGGTACTCCATCGTAAACATGTTCAGCTTTCGGAAGATAATAGATCTCATGAGGAACATTATTCTTTGAGAGTTCCTTGCCTAATATTTTAGCTTGTTCAGTTGGGACAAGACTATCGCTTGTTCCTAAAAACATAATAGTAGGTGGTGTGTGTTCTCCAATATAATTGATCGGAGAAAGCTTTTGATAACGATCAGGAAATTGTGAAGGTGTGCCCCTTATATACTCTTTCATAACAGTTTGCACATAGCCTGGACTAGGGTTATTCTGAAAAAATTTTGTCATATCTGACGGTCCATAAAAGTTAATAACAGTATTAATAGATACTGATGGTACGTTGATGGACGGTGGTAAAGTTTTGTCTCCCATACTATAAGCAGCAAGCATAGCTAAATTTCCACCTGCTGAATCACCCATTACGTTTATTTTTTCAGGATCAATTTTGTAAGTATCCGCATGTTTTACTACCCATCCTACTGCTGATTTCACATCAGCTACCTCATCCTTCCATCCTGCTTGAGGAGGCATGCGATATTCTATATCAAAAACAGTAAATCCTAATTCGCTGAACCATTGATTCAAATAAGGGGCACCCGCTTTACTACCCTCAACCCATCCGCCTCCATGTACCTTTATCACAGCAGGGGTAAGTGTGTTTTTCAATTTTTTTTTGGCGGGCCACATATCAAGCTTTAACTCAACGCCATCTGTAGTTTTTCCGTATACGATATCTTTTGTAAACTTTGATGATATTTCTGTTTTGTTAAAAAAGTGAGAGTAAAGTGAAACTTGAACATTTTCTTTTTTAGCATAGCTCTTCATTTCTATAATTGGCTCCACATTTAAAAATATATTTATTAACAATAGCGGAATCAACATGAATTGAGCGATTTTAACTTTCTTCCATAAAGTAAGTATTAATAGCATTATGATAACAAATGTTAGAAATAATAAAAACCATGGAGTGTACAATGCAAGCGATCCAATGAAACCAACTACACTGAGAATATTAGTTGTATGAAAAATGGCATATGTTATTATGGCAGTAAGAAGTGTTAGAACTACGGAAAGACCTGTTAATAGCCACTGGAAAAAACCTTTTGGGCGCCATAAGGTTAATTGCTTTTGTTCCATATTTCAAAATTCCTCCATACTAAAGAATATATTTTTTCTCCGACAGCACATGCTCTCCATAAAATTTTATGAATCAACTACACTTGATATTAAAGTGCCTTTTACAATTCTCTCTCTATAATATATAGAATCAATTACAAGAGAAAGGAGAGGTTAAGATGAAATCAATTTTAGTTATGAGTAATGTTACAACTAGTGGTTTGGTTGCACTTTTTATTTCTTGGTTTTTTGCAGAAGGAGCATTAGGTGAAGCTGATGCTTTAACACCAGAATTCTTTTTAATCTTACCAATATGAGCTATGGGGGTATTATTGATGTGGAGATTTGTTTTTAAAAACAAATTAGAAAATACTTCTTATTTTAAAATGTATTGAGCAACTCTCTGGTTTGGTTAACTATCCCTATTGGTTTAAAGGTTGCGTTTCAATTTATATAAGAAGATATGGGAAAATATAAAAATTAAGTTATTTTTTTATTAAAGTAACGGGGTGCTTTAGTTGACTAAGACATGAAAAGACCATTGTAGAAGATAAAGTAAAATTATTTGGCGTTCTATGTTATCGTTCTCTCTATCATTATCGCCACTAATTACATCTTGTGCAAAGGATTAAAGGAATATAAAGGCCGAGAATAGAATAATTCACTAGAGACATTGGAGAGGGTGAGTGGATGAGTGAAACGTTAATTAGAATTGGAACGACTTATATTCCAGTTAGCAATATAGAACGGTCATGTGAATGGTATGTAAGTAAATTGGGCGCAGAACGCTGTTACCAAGATAGTGATAAGGCGATTCTTAATTTTGCCAATCAAAGTTTTTTTCTTGTTAGATCTATGAACAATCAAAGCTCAAATTTTATTGATTGCTATGGGGAAGAACATTTTTCAATAACCTTTGAGGTGGATGGATTAAGTGCATTAGAGACTATTCGTAAAGTTTTTATCGATAAAGGGATTACAGTTGGAGAAGTTGAAAATAGGGGTCATGTCGGAAGAAATTTTGTTTTTTATGATGTAGACGGAAATAAATTTGATGTGTGGAGTGAGCTGAGCCCTATTTTTAAAGAAAAATACAAGGAAGGAAAATATGAGTAAACCAATATTAAAGGGAGTAGAAGCAATATTTATTCCAATTAAGAACCCCGAATTATCTGCCAAATGGTATGAGGAGAAACTAGGATTTTCACTTCTATACTTAGAAGAGGGCGCTGCAGTAATGAAAATTGATGCAGAATCTCAAACTGTTGCTTGTTTAGTAAAAGCAAAAAATCATATACCACTAAATTTCCCAGAGAATTATTTTGGCGTCGGGAAGTTCTTTAATTTTATAACGCATGACATTGAAGAAACATATCGATCACTAATCGAAAAAAATGTAAAAGTTAATGAAATAGATGGAGAAGGAGAGACGAAATTTTTTACCTTTTATGATCCAGACGGAAATCCACTAGGAGTTTGTCAATAAACTATATAGAAACACTATTTCCTGAACAGTAAATTTATAGAGGGCCACTTATTATTATAAGTGACCCTTAGTAACAAAGCATCGGAGGTGTAAGACTAAACCATCTTACATTACTAAAATATGATACGATGTTATTCTTGCATAGTTAATTGCCTGAGAAATAGTTTGAAAATATTAGTACATTATTTTAAAGGCAGAAATGCTGCGGGATTTAATTGTTCAGATTCTATCACGATAGCTGTTAATCCTTTATCTGATTTTGTTTCATGCCATTCGTCCTTCTCCCAAAAAATTGCGTCACCAGGCTGGACTTGAAAATATTGCACCTGTTCATTTCTTACAAATCCTTCTCCTTCAATAATTAAGAGAAGCTGGGGAACTACAGCTTGATGATAGCCAATAACACCGTTTTCTTCTAAATACATACACCCGATACTAGCTGATGCTTCAGTGTTGATAATTCGAGACATAATAAAATTTGACTTAAATTGTGTTATATTTTTGCCGTTTTCTTTAGACAATTGATAAATTTTCATTAAACTCCTCCAAACTTCAATTATTTTTTCACAGCATGAATGTAGTGAATTGTTTCGAAGGCTGTTAAATAATCTTTTCGATTGTCAAAATAAAGCTCATTTATTGTATCTGGCGTTAGATGTTCATAAATAAGCAGGCCAGAGTTTTCTAACATTTTTTCTATTTCTTCATAAGTAAAGCATGATTTCATCGGTTCACCACTAGCGGCAGCCATTTTCACCGTATTATCTACTCGATTCGAAATATCTTTTTCTTCAAATAGTTTTTCATCTGCATAGTCCAACACTATAGAACTTCCTGATGGTACAGTGGCAAACAAATGATCAAGTAAGCTTGACGTTTCCTCTTTCGTTAAATAATAGGATACACCTAGTAGACTAAAGAAAGTTTTTTTATTGTCAAAGCCGTTATCTATTAAATTTTGATAGGCAAACTTTTTTGTGAAATCCATTGAAACGTAATGTACATTACTCGGAAGCTTTATATCAACTTCAGTCAATCTTTTCTTTTTAAATTCCTGTGTTGCAGGGTGATCAATTTCAAAGATTTCCAACGTGTTTTCAAGTTCAGAGTGTCTTAAGCTAAATGTATCTAAGCCTGCCCCAAGGATGACATATTGCTGTAAACCTAGCATTATTTCATTGAGTAAAACCTTTTCGCAATATGCTGCACGTGCCAGGGGCGTAGGGGAGAGTTGAGTTTGCACAATCCATTTTAATTGCTCTTCAGTTTGTCCTTTTAATTTTTCGGCGATTTCTTTGTTAAAAAACTGGATGCCCTGAACCATATTTGTTTGAATGTCATGGAACTCTTTTTGTGTGATTAACTCTTTTGCTAGATAGTCATTGAAAATTTTAGGGGTATCAAATTGACTATGATAAGCTCTACCAAAAGCTGAGATTAATGAAGTTAAACTGGATTCACCTTTATTCATGCAAATACACTCCTTCAAAAAAAATAGGATTCCCCTGGCCAGGAGAATCCTATTGTACAAATAAATATCATAAAAGTAAATTATTGCATAAATATTTTTTTTTGTCAAGTTTTAGGTGCTAGGAAGCAACTGAATAAGAAAATCTTCTTAATCAAATTTTTGGATAAATATGTTGCCGTTTGGTTGAATTTCTGCATAAAAAACTTCTTCGATTGCTTTTACATTTGCCTTTTTTAATTCGTTATCTAGCCATTCTCTACTTTTTCCAACTTCTAGTAAATTTCTTGGCAATAGCTTCCCATCTGTAATGATTTCAATGGGGATAAAAGCCGGGGAGGAAGTAGCGATTTTTAAATCCAGCTTTTGTGGGCTTTGAAATTCAGGCTTTTTCAGAATACTAAGCATGCCATTTGGTTCTAGAATAGCATAGTCAATTTCAGTAATTGAAAAAACTTGATACTGTCTAATCATCATCGTAAGGTCATCAATATTAATTTTAGTGGTGGATAAAGCTTCTCTATCTATTTTTCCTTTTTTAATAACAATTGTCGGTTGTCCATCAAGTAACGTTCTTGCTTTTCCGGATTTTAGAGCGATATAACTAATTAAAGTTGTAAGCGCACACCAAACAATTAAGCTTACTAAAAATTTTGTGAATACAATTGTTTTTAATATCACCATATTGGCTGCAATAGAACCAATTGTAATACCAGTTACGTAGTTAAAGAAGGTTAAGTGACTTAGTTGTTTTTTACCTAAAAACCTCGTAAGTGTCAGAAGAACAAAAAAAGTAATAACCGTTTGAACAACTACTTGTATATAACCTGTGTACAAATTCCCCCACTCCTTATCTAATTCCTAGAATACCCAATGAATTTTTAAAAGATACTCCACATTAGTTCCTCATCATAAAGTAGGGGTGATTTCCGTTCCGTCTGTGCGCTTTGTCGCTGACGCTTCGCTTTCGCACAGAGCAATGCTTCCTGGGGGTGTCCGATGAGCCACTTCGCTACGCTGCAGGGTCTCGGGCCAACACGATGTTGGTCACGAAGGCGTTATCACAGGATGTGATGCACTTAGCCTTCGTTCCTCTATTGCTGATCCCCGAGAAGGCGCCCAGCCTCCACTCCAATCAACTTTTTTACAGGGTATACGTTTTAACAAATTGTATCCCTTATTCTCATTAATAAACCATATTATTATCAATAATGGAAAATATAGTGGGTGTTTTGGTAATATAGATTAAAAGGAGAGTGTTTATGGATTCTAGAATTCCTATTCCGGTTCAAACAGTTTTAAATGAATATTTAACTCTATTTCAAAATAAAATACCTAATATACTTGAAGGGTTCTATTTACATGGTTCAATTGCTCTTAACGCATACATAAATGGTTCTAGTGATATCGACTTTATTACGGTTGTAAACAGATCCTTAACCGAAGAAGATGCGAAAGTTATAGCCAATCTACACAAAGAATTAAATCGAAAATATAAGGATATAGGGATGGATGGCAGTTATATACTAGTTGAGGATGTTGGCAAGAAACAGAGTGAGGTAAAAGGATGTCTAAAGGTAAATGAAGGCAAAACATACAGGGGTATTGATGATATTAACCCAATCACTTGGTGGATTTTAAAAAATAAAGGGATTACCGTTTTAGGACCGGATGTAGCTACATATAACTTCAGTGTAGATGAAAGAGTGCTTGTTGATTATGTTTTACAAAACATGAACAGTTATTGGTCGAATAGATTGAAAACATTTAAAAAATATAAAACTAAAGCATTTTTGATACCAAATAAATTAGTTAATGTAGAAGTAGAATGGTCTATTACTGGGATGTTACGGCAATTTTACACGTTAAGAGAAAATGATATTGTTTCAAAAGTAGATGCTTGTCAATATGCAATACATCATTTACCGGAAGAATTCCACGATATTATTAACGAAGCTATCAGTATTCGAGAAGGTTCAAATATACGCTATTGTAATTCGAAAAAACAATGCATTGATGATACTGTTCAATGTATGGATTATATACTCAAACATTGTAATAGTATCAAAAATTAGTGAAATGCAGCTTATGATCAACGTTGAAGGATGACATTTGTTAAAACGTATGTCATGTATATAAGTTGATTGGAGGGGAGACTGACGCCCTCAGGAAAGCGCACAGACGGAACAACCACACGTTTTAGTGATGAGCCTGAAATAATCCATTTTATCAGCTGTTCCCTTTTGGAATAAATGGTAAAATTAATTAGTCTTAAATGACAATTTCATTTAGGGGGTAGATACTATGAACAATAATAATGTTAGCGTGTTAAACAAAAAGGGGAAACCATCTAATTACTAGTTTCCTCAAATTGAAGGGGGAAAATTATTTGAATCAAGCATTACTTATTATTGATGCTCAGCAAGAATTAATGGATGGCAATGAGAAAGAAAAAGCTGTTTTTAAGAAGGATCAACTTATTAGAAATATCAATTTAGTCATTAACAAAGCAAGGAAATCCAATGTACCAATTGTTTTTGTAAGGGATCTTGATGTTGCTGAAGGTAAAGGGGAAGGGTTCGAAATTCATCATGGCATTAGCGTTCCTCAGGAAGCCAAGATTTTCGATAAAAAGGCAACAAATTGTTTCCATGGGACTGAACTGCTAAATCATTTACGATCTCAAGAAATTAAACATGTTGTTATGATGGGCTGTTCGACGCAGCACTGCATTGATAGTGCAGTAAGAACGGCGACTATTAGTGGTTTGGATGTCACGTTAGTTGGTGATGGGCATTCAACTGTGGACAGTGATGTTTTGAGTGCAGAACATATTATAAAGCATCATAATCATACACTGCATGGTCATTACAATGTCGATCACTTTTCTGTTGTTAGAAATTCAGAAGAAGACTTGTTTCAACCTACACATGATTCTTATCGATAAGAAAATTATTTTAGGGCACTCATATTTGTTGGGTTCCTTTTCGAGTAATTGCAACTTATTATTTTCCTAGTATTCTTCAATTTCCGATAATGTGGCTTTGTAAAAAAGTTTGACCATTTATAATAAAGATTGATAAAAATCATCTTACCTCTATAGATTTCTTAGAGTGAGGTGATTTTTATTGTTGGGAATTTATGTTAATATCTCTATAAAGATTGTGAAAATAAAGGAACAGATTATTTGAACGAGAAAACTTAAGTGATTTTTAAATAAAGAGGTGGGTAAAATTAGTCAATTTTTAATAATAAATCAAAATAAGATTGAGATACTACAAAAAGGGCAAAATGGGACACCAATAATAATCCTTACAGGAATGGGGTGTTCATTCGATGAATGGTATGAAGTGACAGAGTCATTAAGTAAATCAAATAGAGTGATAATGTTTCATAGACCAGGGCTAGGCGCAAGTGAAATTGGTCATGGGGTCCGTAATACACAGACAGTCGTAAACGAAGTAAGTGAAATGATACGTTTGCTTAAATTATCTGAACCTGTAGTATTAGTTGGTCATTCCTATGGTGGGTTATGTGTACAACATTTTGTGAAAGAGTATCCTGAAAAGGTTGCTGGAATAGTATTAGTAGATTCAACTTCTGTTGATTTAAAGGTGTTAGATGACTTGAATGTACCTGTTTTAAATGAAGGATCGACAGATGAAATTTGGATGGAAAAATGTCGTGCTTACTCTCAAATGAAAAGGGAAGAATTACGTGGAATTATTAACCCTACACTAACAGAAAAACAAAAGTTACTTCCAAATGATATTCAAAAACGCTTAATGAATTTCCAGATAAATCCTTCTTTATACGAAGCAATGTATTCTGAAATTAGCAATTGGAAGAGGGACGGAGAGATTATTAAGAATTTAAAAGTATACCTTGATATACCTTTAATTGTTATAAGTCGAGATAAAGAGTATACCATTAAGTTTGGCACAATGGATGGTTTACCAGAGTGGGAGTTAAGGTTATTTGAAGAAAAATGGCAAGAACTTATTATGAACCAAGTTAATCTGACTTTAAAAAGTAAATTTTATATCGCACAAGGAGCAAGTCATTCAATACATTTTGATCGACCCGATATAATAGTTCAATCAATTAACGAAATAAATTCCTTATTTATTTAATTTGTGCAAAAAAGGTACGGCAACATTGTCCGTTCAACAAAGTGTTTAAATTTTACTATGAGTTCCCTGAAGCAGCATGATTTCGATCAACTAAATTCAGATGAATGGGCATGGACTTTGCATACGAGCATTCCTCAAAGTGCAATGATGGTACATTAATTGTGCAGAGCAAAGAAGTTACAAGCTCTATCAACAATCGATGATAGTATCAAGTTTATCAAACAGACTGAGCCAATTTTAGTACAGTGAAAAGAGCAAAATGCTAGTAATACAAAGTAAGGGGATATTTTATGCCAAATGTTAATGCGAACAATATCACTATCCATTACGAAATTAAAGGTCAAGGAACGCCTATATTGTTTTTGCATGGGAGCGGAGCATCGTGGAAAATGTGGGAGCCTCAATTTGAAGCATTTTCTTCACACTATCAAATGATTATGCCAGATTATAGAGGACATGGTGATACGACAAAGGAATTCCCGAATAATAAATATGATCATCATATCATTGTGGAGGATATCAAATGTTTTTTGGATGTATTAGAAATTAGCAAAATTCATGTCGTCGGTGTCTCGCAAGGTGGTCAATTGGCTACTCTACTTGCAATAAAATACCCAACTTACATAGATAAGCTTGTAGTCTCTAATAGTTATAGTGAGATGCCCACAATCGCGGCTAACTGGGTACTGTCGATATCAAATTTTATATTTAGTCTACTTCCTTACCACACAATTATAAATATCATGATGAAATTTTATAAAGAGGACCCTTATACGCAACGGATCTTAAGAAAATCTTTTTCGATTGATAAAAAGATGTTGCTTGCAATGAAAAAAGCACCATTTCCAACTCATACCGAGCAATTGTATCGAATAAAGTCACCTACGCTTGTAATGGGCGGTGAAGGGAAAGTTATAACAGGCGTTGATGAAGGGAAAGGATCTCGAACTATTTTTAAACATATTCAAAATGCAAAATTAGCATTATTCGAAAATGCATTCGATCCATTAAGTACGATGCGCAGAGATATTTTTAATGAGATGATTATAGATTTTCTAGAGGATAAGCCTTTACAGCAATATAAGGATGTAGCTATTTTTAGTAAGTAAAATATAAATAGAAAGGCGGGATAGTATGACCATATATATTGCATTACTTAGAGGAATTAATGTAGGCGGGCATAATAAAATCATCATGGCAGAATTAAGAAATTCACTGGAGCAATTAGGATTACATAATGTGAAGACGTATATCCAAAGTGGAAACATCCTTTTTGAATCAGACGAAACCGAGGAGCTTTTGCAAACGAAAATACACGAAAAAATTAAAGAGGATTTTGGGGTATCTAGTGTTGTTGTTATTAGGACAGCAGAGGAAATACAGCAGATTGTTAGTCAATCCCCTTTTTCAGATCAGGAGATTTCAGAAGCGGACCAATCATGTAAAGGGGAATGTCTACATGTTGCTTTATTGCCGACAGCTCCTTCGAAGGTCAATAGTGACGAGTTTTTATCCTATACAAACCAAAGAGAACTTAGTGTCATAAACGGGAGAAATGTGTATCTTTTATTTTTTGACAGCATTCGAAATGCCAAACTAGGCAATAATCTAAAAAAGCTTGAGATTCCAGCAACTGTCCGCAATTGGAAAACGCTCATGAAGCTTTCAAGTATGGTCGAAGAAGTCAAATATATGAAAAGTGAAAAATATTAATAAAAGCTTTTTTAATCTAATAACTTAAAGTGAAGGTGATATTTAAAGGGTCATCTTTCAAAATAACATAACTGCATCTCCTAAAAAATAATAAGAAATAAACAAAAAATGTAGCAACTTTTTAGCGCAAATAATTTTGATTCTGTTGCTTTACAATGGAGACTATGTATAAATCAAGAACTTCACAATTTGTTCGGAATTTATTGTGAATTTTTGGTAAACTAATAATGTTATGGTTAACAAATGAACACGCATAAAAAAAGTCTAGGTATTCACAAGTCTTTTGTGAGCCTAGCTTTTTTGTTTAAATGAATGGGGCTTTATAAAAGTTTTATCGCTATATCCATTTAGAAGCAGTTTTCTATAAGGGTTTTAGTGAAAATAAAGATTATCTTGACAAATTATGATTTTTAATTAAAAATAAATATGTTTAAAAATTTAAACATATGGATGGTAATTATGGGAAATTTTAATTGCGATAACAAAGAACAAGTTTTAGAGAAGTTTAAATTATCAACCCCGATTTTTCAAGCACTTGGTGATGTTAATCGTCAACAAATTATCATGCTTTTACTCACACATGATAGCTTAAATGTAAATCAATTAACAGAAAGAATAGAGCTTTCTAGACCAGCTGTTTCCCATCATTTGAAAATTTTAAGACAAGCAGGTTTAATTACTTTTAAACGAAATGGGAATGAAAAATATTATTCATTGAGTTCTAATGAGTTTCTAAAACAAATCAAAGAGTTAATTCAATCTATTGAACAAAGCTACTGATTTGTTCTTTTTTACAAATAAAGTTTGTATGTTTAAACTTTTAAACATACAAACTTTATTAATAATATTAGGAGGATTAAATAATGAAGAGTAAGAACAAAAATCAATCAAAAAACATTTATTTATTAATGCTGCTCGTTCCTTTGTTTTGGGGTGGAGCATTTGCGACAGCGAAGCATGTCATTACAGAAGTTCCACCACTTGTTGCAGCTACGCTTCGTTTTGGCATAACAGGAATTATACTCGTTACAATTATAACAATTCAAAAAGAATGGCAGTGGCAAGTCATCAGAAATCGATGGAAAGGTTTGTTATTTATTGGCTTTACCGGGATTTTCGGTTACAATGCTTTCTTTTTTACGGCATTGAAGTATACTTCTTCGACAAACGGTGCGTTAATTATAGCTGCAATGCCTGTATTCACTATGCTAGGTGCCGTCATGTTAGGTAAAGAAAAATGGAACAATAAAGCTGGAGCAGGTTTAACTTTATCGATGATTGGGGTAACTATTGTTATTGTAAAAGGGTCACTTTCTGCTTTGTTTTCTCTTACTTTTAATCTAGGAGACCTGCTTTTTGTCGGGGCTCTTTTATGCGGAGTTATTTATGCATTAATGGGTGAATCCATGCTTAAAGGTATACCAGTGATGTTATCAAATACGATTATGATGTTATCTGGTGCTGTTTTCCTAGCAATCAGTACAGTATTTGAAGGCGGTTGGGGTCAAGTAGTCAATATGTCGGTTCAAAGTTGGATTGAAATGTTTTATATGGTTGTATGTGGGACGTTGATTGGCTATGTTATTTTTAACAAGGGGGTAGAGAGCTTAGGAGGTAGTAAAGCGAGCTTGTATTTAAACTTGACGCCTATTGTCGCAACATTACTTGCAGTTATTGCATATGGCAGCACAATTACATTGATACAAATCGTTGGGATGGTAATGGTGCTGGTAGGCGTTTATATTGCAACTTACAAACCAAACTAGAGTAATTCAGTACGAAGTCAGGTAAAAGCATAGAATACATAATTTCATTTTGAACGGAGTAAAGAAACTTAAAAATTCTGTATTAAAAAATAACTAGACTCCAGATAAGGTATTCAATTAATGTAAATTTTTCAATGACATAAGGTAAGATCTAAAGAATATCAGGTACTCATTAATTTGAGCCTGGTATTTTTTATTTAGATATTTTATCTCGCTTAAAACGAACCATATTGTTTTTTCGCTTATTCATAACAATTAAACCAGCAAAGCTAGAACAGAAATGCATACTAATTGTTAGCTTGTTTTTTACAATTAATAATTTTGTAAGGAATGAGTAAGAAAAAAGAGATGATCGATTCGTACAATGAAAGTACATGAAAGGGGTCGTTTCTAGTGTAAACATATCTATGAAGAAAGGTGAAATTCTATTGTTTTTTTTCTCTTTAGAGGAGTATTTCTTAAAAAACGAATGGAGAGAGAATCCATGCTTAAACTGATGGAACTAGGATGGGAAAAATATCATTTATCTAAATATATTATGGGAATAATCATTTATATTATGTCAAACTTCTTTCATGTTAGTCTTGTGCAGTGGGGATTTAAAGGTGAAGGTGAACTACTGTTTTCAGAGTATATAGGACTAATGTTCTTATTGAATATTCTTATAAAAACAACATTAATCATTATTTTAGCTGTTATTTTATTACGTTTAATCATTGATGAATACAAGAATCACTATAGAATATCAATATTTAACATAATGAGTATTGTTTATATTATCATGCAATAGGCTAAGAAGATTAAGAGGAGAGAGATGATACGATGCTGCTACATCTACTAAAACTGGAACTGAAGAAATTTAATTTAGGTTGGTATTTAAAAGGTGCAATTATCGCAAACATCGTTATAACAGCAATAGTGTGTTGCGTAATTTATATTGCACAGAGAGAAGGGGATATACCCATTTCAACGTATCAAGATGTTTATGTAATGATTGGTGCAAGTGTGAGAGCAACGTTTATTGTGTTTGCCTCTGTATTAATTGCGAAACTAGTTATTGAAGAATATAAAAACAGAACAATTTTGATTATGTTCACTTATCCTGTTAGTCGCAAGAAACTGATTGCTAGTAAACTGACCTTGATAGCTTTTTTAACATTAATTACGATAATATTTTCTAATATTGTTGTAGCTGGTCTATTTTCGATCATTAATAGTTATTTTCCTATCGTTCCATTTGCAATAACTGTAAATCAGTTTGTGGGTGAAGTCATAAACATAGTTCCATTTGCTATAGCCTCAACAGGAATAAGCTTAATTCCATTGTATTTTGGGATGCGTAATCATTCTGTTCCAGCCACGATTGGTTCATCTCTACTCGTGGTGGCAATTGCTTGTGCTTATAACCCTGAAATTTCATTCGTGACCTTCATTCCACTTCAACTAGGGCTTGCAGCAGTTGGAGTTATAATTGCGTACATAGGTATTCGTAATATTGAAAATGTGGATGCGATGTAATTTGTAGTGTGGTAAATCATATTCAAAAGACTATGTGAAACGGAAGAGTTTTAGTAATAAATATGGGTGCTCACAATAAAAAAAGAGAAGGAACAAGGGATGGGAATGATTATTGGCATTATTTTAGGTGCAGTTTTGGGTGTCATTTTATTATTAAGTAGCCTGTTATTATTTTGGATAAGCAAGAGAAAACAAGAAGAGAATCGCTATGTTATATGGATCATGGTTGCAGGTCTTTTGGCGTTAATTACATCTGGCAGCAATGCTTTAAGGTATTTCTTATAACTGAATGACATTGTGGAATCGCGATATTTGTTAGAAAGGATTTTTTTGTTGATAAGATAAAGTTATGATCTTATATAAAAAACCATAACTTTCTTTTATGCTGTGTATTTGTTAATGTAAAAGAAAGGGGGCGGTAAAGATGAGAATTTTTGATGCACACTTTCATATTATTGATTTTGATTTTCCGATTACTGAAAATCAAGGATATGTACCACCTAGCTACGTTGTAGAAGATTACCAAAAAGAAACTGCGACTTATCATATTGTAGGTGGAGCAATTGTATCCGGTTCTTTTCAAGGTTTTGATCAAGCATATTTAGTGAATGCTTTAGAGAAAATGGGATCTGCATTTTGTGGTGTGACGCAGCTACCATTTTCGGTGACAGATGATGAGATTATGGATTTACATAAAAAAGGTGTACGCGCACTACGATTCAATGTGAAGCGTGGCGGCTCCGAAGATTTATCGAAACTCGATTACTTTGCGCGACGTGTTTATGATTTAGCTGGCTGGCATAGTGAATTATATATCGACGCAAAAAATTTGCCTGAAATTGCACCAACGATTGGAAAATTACCGGCGATTTCAATTGATCATTTAGGGTTATCCGAGGAAGGCTTACCGCATTTGTTAAGACTCGTTGAAAAAGGTGTACGAGTAAAGGCGACAGGTTTTGGCCGTGTTGAGCTCGATGTAGAACATGCGTTGAAATCTATTTACGCTGTCAATCCCGGAGCGTTAATGTTCGGTACAGACTTGCCGTCCACACGAGCAAAAAGACCTTTTGCTCATGCAGATATTGAACTGATTCAAGAATTATTTGATCCGATTTCAGCTAAAAAAATTCTTTATCAAAACGCGATGAATTTTTATTTTAAGTAAGTTTTTGAGTAGAAGTACTGTTTTCATGCATTCTAATGAAATAGTTAAAATAGTTAAATCCCTTTCACATTAATTGTGGAGGGTTTTTATTATGCGCTTTGAGAGTAATCGTGTTGGTCAACTCTAGGTAAGTCATTTCTTTCATGTAATTCTATGAAAAATCATTTGATTGCTACTTTATTCATTAAGCTAAAATGATTAGTATACTGATCTGAAGAAGCTTTTATCAAAATATGTTCAAAAAAAAGCAATGATTGATTTGTATCATTTTTTTAAAGGGACTAAACTTGGTAAAGTTGAAATAAAATAGAATTTTCACATTGAATTATACAAATTGTTGTGTTTAGCTGCCTCTTTTCCTGATAGATTAGTATGAATTTATCCCAAAATACACAATGACTAAAAAGTCAAATTTAAAAATAATCAAAATAATCGTAAGAAATCGAAAAAAATGATAAAGTTGCGTATTATAGCGGTTTTGTATAATAGACGACTGAATAATAGAATGAACGACTGTTGACTTAAAAAAGTTGCTAATGATATGTTAGTAATCACTCGAGGGGGAAAATGCTATAGCAAGAATAAAATGAGAAAGGATACTACTATGAAATATTCAAAAATCATAAGTATTATATTAACATTTACATTATTTATTAGCTTTGCGTTACCTCCTGTTTCATTAGCAATGGAACCAATAGATTTTGATGATAATGAGAGTCTTATTTCCGAAAATGAGTTCTTAGCTCCTCAACTAGATACAGAGGAATATAATAAATACATTTTTGATACTGAAAATTATCTGAATGAGCATCCAGTATTAAAAAGAATATTTGACTCATTTTCTGATGTTGAAAAACAGTATTTTTGGGATTCTATTAATACTGCACGTACTTCATTTGATACGGAATCACAGATATCTGACCAAACTTTTACGTCTCCAAGGGTTGCTCCCGTTGTTTGGTTTGTTGCAGCAACATGTGCTAGACTAGTTGCGAGTCAGATTCCGAAAGCTACTCTCAGATTTTCTGTACATGCAATTCAACGTGCTAACGAACGTCAACTTACATCTAAACAAGTAGCTGATGCGATTGTAAATGGTAGAAAATATATGGATAGATTTACACGAGCTAGAGTAGTTTATGATAAAGAAAGTAATATAAATGTAGTTTTTATTGGGAATTCAAAAGAGGTATCAACGATTTATAAACCGAGTACAGGTGAGATTGCTTTAAAATTTGTTAATAGTAACTGGTCATGGTAGGAGGTAGGAATGGCCACTTTATTCGATAGATCATACGGTGCTTCTAAATTAAGTCTTGAATTATTAAATATAGAAAGTGATTCTATTTCAAGTCATATAAAGATTATTCTCAATTGTGGTGAACATCAATTGGACTTTAAATTTCCCGTTCTACGGAGCGATCTTGAAACTTTAACTATACTAATTTTAAATAATTGGGATGAAATTTTAAGGGTCGGTGTATGGGACTCAACTGAACCTGCGTTTTCATTTTCACTTCAAGAGAATAATAGCGAGCTAGTTGACGAAAAGATTTATCAGTTTCAATTTTGGATAGATGCAGGCGAATTTTATTCACGTAGATGTACTCGTTCTGGTATTGGTATTACAATCTATCAGAATCGAGAAGCTATTGAACAGTTTGCTTTGCAGGTGAAAAACGAATTAAACTAAAGTGAAGCCGAGTTAACTCAAAAAAATTTGAGTACTCGGTTTTCTATTTATATGGATTGAACAGCACTACTTGTCATGTGAGCACTTAGTAAATTCTGGACGCAATTATGTCGAGGCATAAATTGATTATTCAATCGAGCCAGTTAGTTTAAACTTTGAGCATTCGTATTTTCTTTCATAATATCTTCCTTCTTTATGTTAGCAATAAATACACCTACTAAAGTAATCAAACCACCTGTGATGGCAGAAAAATGTGGTACTTCACCAAGCCAGATCCATGCGATAAGAAATGCGAAAACAGAGGTTAAATAAAGCGTACTTGTTGCTTCCGCTGCTCCTGTTCGTGATGTAACATAGGCTAGCATAAAATAGGGAATGATTGTTGGAAAAATGCCAAGATACAAAGTGACGCATGTAGCATTTAACGGCGCCTCCATAATGGCTTTACCTAGGCCAGGTGAGAATAATAACATAAAGATAGTACCTGACCAAATTGCGTACATCGTGAAGGGAAGAGCCCCGTATTTTTCTAGATAACGACGTTGAAAAACAAAGTAAACACTTTCTGAAAAGGATGCTACTAAAACTAGAATAATCCCAGTATTAAAAGCAAAGTCTTCAGTTGAACCTCCTACAGAAATAAATGCTACACCACAAAAACCAACAAGTGATCCAAGCCATCCCCATAATCCAAGCTTCTCACGATAAAAGAATACAGCTAACAAAGCAGTGAATATAGGGGTCGTTGAAACAAGTAAACTTGCAACACCAGCACTAATCGTTTGCTCCCCATAATTTAGTGCTACTTGATACACAGTGAATCCTAAAAAGCCAAGTAATAAAATAATAGGGATATCTGTTAGCGCAGGTAAAGGAGTTTTAGTAATAAATGCGATGATGATTAGTACGAATGAGCCGACTAATAAGCGTAAAAGTGATATATGTTCAGGTGAATATGCGGTCAATGCCACTCGTATTCCTGGAAAAGCGGATGCCCATAAAAGGATAGTTATGAAATGAGCAGAAATAATCTTTAGATCTAATTTTTTTAACATGAATACACCTCGTTTTACTTTCTCAATCCAACTAATCAAATTCTTGTTTTCAATATTAATAGGATTTTGGTAAAATTTCTCCAACAGGTTAAAATGAAAAATACCAACCAGTTTAACTTATTTCAGCGGGTATCAAACAACCGCTGAAATAGAGGAACTCAGTCAAAGAACGCTACGTCCTGTGGCAATGACTGAGTGACCAACATCACGTTGGCCCAAAGCCTCCGGCGGATGTCACGGAATCGGAAAGGAGTTCAATATAGGATGTTAGCCTAAAATCATCGCATCCATGCGATAACGGCTAACTGACCTGCATCGGTAAAAACGACACGTCCTGTGGCATTACCGAAATGACCGACATCGTGTCGGCCCTCGTGCAGGCCTAAGCACAAAGCCGATTCCGGACACAATTATGCCAAGGCATAATTGAACAATAAGGAGTACATATGAAAAAGCCAAAATATCAAATGATTATTGATTTTATAAAAGAGAAAATTGCAAAAGGGGAGTGGGCGATCGGCAGTCCCATACCAAGTCAACGTAATCTTGCCAACCAGTTTGAGGTTAATCGAAGTACAGTTATAACGGCTCTAGAGGAACTAATGGCAGAAGGACTCATTGAAGGTAAAGCAGGGAAGGAAACATTGGTCACCAATAATACTTGGACTTTGATGGGTGCAAAATCCTCGGCGAATTGGAATGAAAATGTCACTTTAGGAACGCATAAACCAAGCGTTTCTATGGTGCAGGAGATTAACGAAGCGGAATCGAATGCGAATCTTATTCAATTGAGTAAAGGGGAGTTATCACCAGAGATGTTCCCTTTAGAAGAGATGAAATCCGTTGTTCAAAAGGTTTCGAATCAATTGACCACTTTTGGCTATGAAGAGCCAAAAGGAAATATGAAATTACGCCAAGCCATTAGTGACTATTTAAATGTAAGAGGAATTCAAGCATCTCCGTCGTCTATCCTTATCGTTTCGGGTGCGCTCCAAGCTTTACATCTAATTTCAATTGGACTCCTGAAAAGAGGTTCAACGGTATTGTTAGAAATACCGTCCTACCTGTACTCATTGACAGTTTTTGAGTCTGCGGGTATGGAGTTGCAAGGATTAGATATGGACAATGAGGGTATTATCATAGATTCAATTTATCCGATAAAAGAAAAAGGAAAGAATATTTTATATACGATTCCAACCTTCCACAATCCAACAGGCGCCTTAATGCAAGAAGAGAGACGACAGAAATTAATTGCATACTGTGAAAGAGAGCAACTGCCAGTAATAGAAGATGATGTGTACCGTGATTTATGGATCGATAATCCACCACCTAAACCACTGAAAGCAATGGACCATTACGGAAATGTATTGTATGTGGGGAGTTTATCCAAAACCCTTAGTCCAGGATTACGAATTGGGTGGGTAGTCGGTTCGGAGTCAGTCATTAATCGATTAGCAGATTTAAAAATGCAATCCGATTATGGATCAAGTACTCTTTCCCAGCTCGTGGCAGCAGAGTGGCTATCAAGTAATCTATATGATGATCACCTTGATAAAGTAAGAGAACAACTTAAAATTCGTAGAAAAGTTGCGTTAGATGCACTGGATAAATATTTGAGTCCTTACGCTACGTGGGACATCCCGAAAGGTGGATTGTTCATATGGGTTAAAATAAAGCCTGAATTTAAAGTGAAAAGGCTATTTGAGAAAGCATTATCATGCAATATCCTTCTTAATCCAGGAAGTATTTATGCTGAAAAGTCAGGGTTGTTTATACGAATCTCCTACGGGTATGCTTCACTCGATGAAATTAAAGAAGGCATATACCAATTAAGTGAAATTATTAAAAATCAATAGATTGTAATGGAGGGGTTAAATGAAAATACTAAACAAATTGCCGAAAAGGAACCCAAATTTACATGTAGATTTAATTAAAAATGGCTGGATTCCGATGAAAGAACCAAAGAATTTAATAAGTGCTATATTGTTATCGATCCCATTAATGATGATCGCTTCAATGATTTCTATTGGGATAATAAATATTTTCTCCAGTATTTTTTTGAGTGATTTTGGATTTTCATCTGGTGCAATAACTATAACCATTAACTTTAGTATTATTTTGTGGCTAGTCTTACTAATGAGCATTCATGAATTACTACATTTGATATTCATTCCTAATTTTATGAAATCAGAAAAAACTTCTGTAGGGCTTACTCTGTTCGGTGCATTTGTAATTACGGAAGAAGAGATTTCAAAATCAAGATATATATTCATTACGGTTGCTCCTTTTATAATACTTTCAATAATTTTGCCACTAATTTTAAGTGTATTTGGACTATTAACGACGACATTAAAGTTCTTGGTCATACTAAACGCAATGGGATCGTCAGTTGATTTACTAAATCTTCTTCTTATAATGAAACAGGTACCGAAACATGCCACTTTAACATGTAATGGACCAAACACTTATTGGAAAAAAACGCAGACTGAACAAATAGGGTAAAGAATAATACCGTTATAGAAACATATGAAAGAGGAAGAGGAAATGAAATCGACCCGAATGTTTAGTATTTTAAATTTATTAGTTCATCATCAGAAACTCACAGCACAAGAACTGGCAGAAAAACTTGAAGTGTCGAAAAGAACTATTTATCGAGACATTGATCACTAAATTTAGCGGGAATTCCTATAGTAAGTTATCCCGGACAAGGTGGAGGCTTGGGGATTTTAGCCAACTACAAACTTGATAAAAAGTTTTTCTCTATTGATGAATTACAAACTATTCTAATCGGCCTTGACGCACTAAATAGTATAAATACAGAAAACAATATTCATCATCTTATTACGAAAATTGTGGAAAAAGATGAGCAAACGATTCTTGAAAATGCCGATATTGTCATCGACTTATCATCATGGTTCTCAGACAACAGCTTTCAAGATTACATCATACACTTTAGAAAAGCAATTAGAGCACATTTATTAATGGCAATTGAATATCAATCAAAGTCTGGCTATAGCAAAAGAACGGTTGAACCATATAAACTACTATTTAAATACTCTTCATGGTACTTATACGCTTTTTGTTTGGAAAGAAACCAGTTTCGTTTATTTAAACTGAAGCGAATTTTGTCTTATCATATTATGAATAAACCGTTCACTGCTCGAGAATACGAAATTTCAGATTCAATGCCTTTTTTGAGAATAACTATTTCAAGGAAAATGAAAATCACCATTTTACCATTTGTTTGATGTTGTACTGCAATATCAACAGGATGATGAAGCTTTTTTAATGGATACGATCGGGGTTCAAAAATTTCAATTTCATTCCAACAGATCAACAATAACATTTCAAACTTCCGATATAGCATGGGTTATTGATTTTGTCATTCATTTAAAAGACAAAGTGAAAGTGCTCGAACCGCCATTTCTTGTGGAAGATGTAAAAAACACCATTAAAAAAATAAGTAGTCTTTATGAAAGTTGACAGGTTTATGTCAACTTTCTTTTGTTATTCTTTTGAAAAAGGGGGATCATTCATGATGACAAGAGAAATAGCAGTATTTATATCCGATGGTTATGCCGACTGGGAATTAGGGTTTATTTGTCCCGAATTAAATAATTCAGAAGGGAATTTTAAAATTGTTACGGTAGCCTTAACGAAGGAAACAGTATGCTCCATGGGAGGGCTAAAAATTTTTCCGGACTATTCAATCGAGGGTTACTTAAAGAGGAACAATAATAACTTACATATGCTTTTATTATGTGGGGGGACGATATGGAAAGAAAATAACTATGAATTATCTGAAGTGAAAAAATTAGTTGATTATTGCCAACGTAATACTGTGTTAATTTCAGCAATATGTGATGCAACTACATATTTAGCTTACAATGGTTATTTGAATAAAGTAGAGCATACTGGCAACTCTCATGAATTTATTGTAAACAGTTGTCCAAATTATAGTGGAAGTAAGTTTTATATAGAAAAGCAATGTGTCAACATTGATGATTTCATAACAGCAAACGGGACTGCTACATTAGAATTTGCAAAAGAAATTATGAATCATCTGCAAGTACATTCAGAAGAGAAGATTCAAAAATGGTATGATTTCAATAAAAATGGTTTTTATGAAAAATAATATTTATAGTTTTTTTGCATATCGCGCTTACCAATTTTACTAACAATAAAATGGTCCTAAAACTCCTGTTTTACCAGGATTTTAGGACCCCTTTTTATTCCTATTTAGGCTAGACCTTTAATATATTTCGTAACATTCCCTAAGCAACAACTACCTTGAGGATTGTTTACTTCGCAGCCACAACGGTTTTCTTTTATGTTTGCACGAATATGTTCTAACGGATTAGGAGTGAGTTCATTTTCTACATAGTGTTTTATTTTGTCTTTAGTCCAATCAAAACAATAACAAACCGGTGTGCTTAAAGAGTCATCCTTTTGATGTACAGTTACCTTTATATCAGTTAGTGAGTACTCCTTATTATTCGTATCAAAATAAACGACATGACAATCTTTAGTAGAACAAAAATAGTGATTTTCCATAGCATTTATTGATCCTAATACAGATGGTTTCATCATGGATTTAATTGTTATTAGCTGTATGTTTTTAGCTTTATTTTTGCAAGAAGGACAAATAATCGTGTTTTCATTACTATTTTTTGGGGGGGTACTACAACAATTTCCCAACTTTGATTCACCTCGTACAATTTATTTTCTACCGCTAAATTTTCAGTAGTAGAACATTGGTAAGGACTCATAATAAATCTTCTATAAAGTATAAACCATGTACTAAGGCAAAAGGGGGAAGGGATTGCTTTATTATCAACAAGACAGTGAACATTCATAAAATGATTAAGGGCTAAAAGCTTTTTTGAAAATTATTAAACATTATATTAAAATGAAATTAATTCAAAAAAACATGAGAACTTTTTTAGGTGCTCATAAAATGAACTGCATCCCAATTGTTAGTTCGTACTAACTGGTATGCAGTTCAAATTGTCGTCTTGGTCTTATAAAAGAAAATACTAAAAGGTGATAAATTTTATGTTAGGATTTGAATGGTTCCCTAAAAGGTGGGGGAAAAGAAAAGTATCGGAACGTTTTCTTCAAGCAAAATTTACTGAAGAAGGTAAAGGGATTACGATTACTACATATGCTGTAGATTTATATGTACTATCTATTCCTTTAGAAGTGAAAAAATATAATTCACTTTAATTTCTGTAGAGTGTCAGCACATTTTGTTGACATTTTTTTATTTGAAGCTATTTTTAATGCTTTAGATAAAAATACAATTTCTTAATTTGAAAGGGACGTATTTAACTTCTTTCAGCCGATTCCGGACGCAATTCTGCCGAGGCATATTTGATATATGTTGTTTTTGTCTTAAAATGTGAAAATAAATAACAACCTATAATAACAATCATTCCTCCAATCCCTTGAGTCCAAGAGATGCTTTCTCCTAAAAACAAAAACGCTAAAAGTGCCGTGAAAATCGGGTTAAAATTAAGGAAAACACCGGATGTTGTAGCCCCTAATTTTTGAATACCAATGCTCCAAAGTACCATACAAACTACAGTGGAGATAAGCCCTGTATATAAAAGCGATAGAATAAATGAATGATTAACATTGGAAATGGTAAAATCCTTAACGTTAAACGGCAATAGTACAAGAAGTCCGAATATTCCTGAATACAAAGTAGACATTAGAGGCGAAGTAGTTTTTAATGCCCATTTACTACAAACGGAATAAATTCCCCATACACATACAGCTGCAATCATCCATAAATCACCCAAATTAAAATGAAAAGACAATAAGAAAGTGATATTCCCCTTTGATAGTACGAGAAGAACACCAAACAACGAAAATAGCATTGTAAGTGCTTGAAGTTTATTCATTTTTTCTTTTAGAAAAACAAATGAAAAAAACGCAATGGAAATTGTATTTAATGTTGAAATGAGACCAACATTCGTCGACGTAGTTCTTTCTAATGCTAAAAATTGAAAGATATTGAACAATACTACGCCTGTAATGCCCATTAAAAATAGAGGGAGAAGGGCAGCTCGAGAGGGAAACAGTTTTTTCTCTTTCCACCACACCATTGGAAGAAGGGCCGCAATGGCAATGAGCCACCTTAAGCTCGTCAATGTTAATGGAGAAGCATGGTCAACAAGAGATTTGGCCACTACAAAATTGCCTCCCCAAAGTAAACTAGTTAAAAGCATTAATAAAACATATACATTCGTCAAATCACTATCTCTCCTTTGATTGTCTTTACGTACAATCAAGTTACATTTAATAAAAGAATCATAACACTTTTACGTTTTTCGCAGTATAATATTTTGTGAGGTTACTGAAAATCAAAACAATAGAAAGAAAAATAAAGATTTACAGAATAAAATTAATAATAGCTGTCGGATGTGGCTATAATTTCGAATAATAAAAGGAGAGAAAATTGCATGAGAGATGTTGAAAGAAAATTATTAGATCGTGTTGATACTCAAATACTAGATATTTTGCAGAGAGAGGTTCAGATAAGTAATGCAGAGATAGCGAGACGTGTTAATTTGTCTCCGCCGGCAACCCACACAAGGATAAAACGTTTAGAAAGTGAAGGATTTATTGACAAACAAGTTGCGATTTTAAATCCTGAGAAACTGGGATTTGATTTACTGTGCTATGTTTTCATGAGTACCAATATTCATCAAGCTAAGGAATTAGAAGCTTTGGAAAATACCTTGAAAACAATGACCGAAATATTAGAATGCCATTGTTTAACAGGAGAGTATGATTATCTTTTAAAGGTCATTATTAGAGATCGAAAAGAATTAGATAGCTTTATTAGAAAATTAAATAGAATGGGCATATCCCGTATTCAAACTAACTTATCTTTAAGGGAAATTAAATATTCTACAGTCTTACCGATATCAGAAGATAAACAGTAGAAGTTCTTCAGAACAATATCGATTATTAGCTTCGTCACAAAAATAGTTTAGGTCAAAAACTCTAGCATAGAAAGTATGAAAATTATAGGAGGCATTATGAAAACATTTATATATATGGTACGTCATGGAGATTCACCAAAAGACGGAAATGAGAGAACGAGAGAATTGACTGAAAAAGGTAGATTAGATGCTCAAAGAATAACTGATTTTCTACAAAAAGAAGGGGTTGAGACTGTTATTTCAAGCCCGTATAGTCGTTCAATCCTAACTGTTCAGCAAGTAGCTAATCAAATAGAAAAAGAGGTAACTGTATTTGAAGATCTAAAAGAGCAAATATTTATTGCTGGAGATAAGCGAATCTCTGACAAGGAATTATTCCCTTTATTACAAAAGTCATTTTCTGATCCAACCTATGCTTTAGAGGGAGGCGAGTCAAATGCTGACTGCCAGAAACGTGCTATAAAAGTATTAAAAGAAATAATAAACACCTATCAAGGACAGAAAGTAGTAATTGGCACACATGGGGCTATAATGACTTTAATGATGGGGTTTTATGATAGTAAATTCGATTTGAACTTTTTATTACATACAACAAAGCCCGACATATACAGAATGGAATTCAATGGGCAAGAATTGGTCGATGTAGAAAGATTATGGGAGATTTGAGAAGAGTGTTTTTAAAGATGTAATTCACCTTAATCTGTAGAGACTAATAGACATTTATAGCTTTGGTATAAGTGATAATGTACATTACACTAAAAGAGTAAATTGATTAAATAACTGAAAACTAAACAATGGATTAGTAGAGGTGTAGATTATATGGAGGACAAACTAAATAAGAAGTATGAAATTATAAATAATATTCATAAACAAATTAATAAAAATAGATATATTTTAGGCGTTGCTGCAGGTTCTGGAATGACAGCTAAATACGCAGAACAAGGTGGCGCTGATTTTATTTTAGCTCTAAATTCAGGAAGATTCAGATTAATGGGTGTAAGTTCATTAGCTGGTTTCTTACCATATGCAAATAGTAATGAAGTTGTTATGGATTTTGCATGTAAAGAGATCGTTCCTATGATAAAAAAAATTCCTGTTTGTTTTGGTTTATGTGCAACAGATCCAACAATTGAATTAGATAGCTATATCGATTTAATTCAGAAAAAGGGATTTGCAGGCATCAATAATTATCCAAGTATTGGTCTGGTAGATGGGCTTTTTAGAGAAGCTTTAGAGGAACAAGGGATTACATATAAAAAAGAGATAGAAGCTATTCGTATCGCTAGTGAAAAAGGTTTGTTTACTGTAGCTTTTGTATTTAACGAGGAGCAAGCGATAAGTATGGTAGAAGCGGGTGCAGATATTATTTGTGTTCACTTAGGTTTAACGAATGGTGGATCACTAGGCGCTAAAAAGATTTTATCTTTACAGGCGGCCAAAAGGATGGCGCATACTATTTTTAATAGATGTAATGAACTGAATCCAAACATTATTAACATGATTTATGGAGGTCCGGTTAATAAACCAATAGATGTTCAGTATATGTACGATGATACTTCTATTATGGGTTACATCGGAGGTTCTGTTTTTGAAAGGATTCCAAATGAACAAACGCTCATACATATTACGAAATCATTTAAGCAAACGAACGATTTTCAGTTAGATGAATTAATTAGTAAAATTACTGATGGTTTAGGAAGCCAAGATGATTATATTAATTTTACAAAGAAGTATATCAGCTTACATTATATGGACGAAATTTCGTTGAATGAGGTGGCGGAAATAGTAAATTTGTCTCGCTCTTATTTAAGCACATTATTTAAAAAAGAGATGGGTATTTCATTTACTGAATATCTTATTAACTTTCGGCTTAATCGCGCAATCGAAATACTGAGATTGGAAAAAATACCGCTGAACAATATTGCCGAAATGGTAGGTTATCCGGATTATACTCAATTTAGTAAAATATTTAAAAAATATAAAGGCGTGTCACCTAAAAACTATTTAACTTCTTTCAGCAAACCTCTTTTGTAGCGAAAGCAAAGCGTCAGCTACAGAAGTCTCCCACCGCTATAGGTGGTGAGACGAATGCGGATTTAATCTACTTTTCAGCGGGTGTCCAAACACTTGCTGAAAGAAATTAAAGCCTCCGGCGGATGTCATGGAATTGGAAAGGAGTTCTTAGGGGATGTTAGCCTAAAATCATCGCATCCATGCGATAACGGCTAACTGACCTGCGTCGTGCAGGCCTAAGCATAAAGCCGATTCCAGACGCAATTATGCCAAGGCATAATTGATAAAATAACAAAGAGACAATTTTATAGAACAAAAACACATTAACTCTCCCAAAAGAAAACGTTATTATGGAATGGAGTAATAAATGTAATCGCTTTCTTATATGATTATTTTGACGATTTAAAGATCAAGAAGGGAGAAAGTTGATATGAAAACAATTGCTTTGGCTGGAACATTTGATTCAAAAGGAAAAGAATATTTATATGTAAAAGAGTTGATTGAATCGTTAGGTTTCAATACTTTTACGATTCATACTGGTGTTTTTAATCCAGCATTTGAGCCTGACGTATCAAATGCTGAAGTAGCGGCTGCAGCCAGAGAAGATATACAAGAAATTGCAGCAAAAAAAGACCGAGCAAATGCAACCGCAGTTCTTGCAAAAGGGATGAAAGTGCTTTTGCCGAAATTGTATGAAGAAGGTAAATTCGACGGCGTATTGTCCTTTGGAGGTACTGGAGGGTCATCTATTGTAACAACTGGTATGAGGGCATTACCCATTGGTGTTCCTAAAGTAATGGTTTCAACTGTCGCTTCTGGTAATACAGAGCCGTATGTAGGTACTAGTGACATCATTATGATTCCTTCAGTAGTAGACGTTGCTGGTTTAAATATAATTTCGACTAAAATATTTACAAATGCAGTATTTGCAATTGCAGGTATGCTCAACTTTGACAATAAAACGATCGTAAAAAAGAAACCACTTATTGCTGCAACTATGTTTGGTCTGACAACACCTTGTATTAATCAGGCTAAAGATTTCTTTGAAGCTAGGGGATACGAGGTATTAATTTTCCATGCAACAGGTGTTGGCGGTCGTACAATGGAGAATTTAATAGCAAATGGATTTATAGATGGTGTCCTAGACATAACGACTACTGAATGGGCTGATGAGTTAATTGGAGGTGTCTTGAAAGCGGGACCGCATCGTTTAGAGGCAGCCTCCAAAAAACAAATTCCTCAAGTTGTATCAGTGGGTGCAATAGACATGGTTAACTTTGGTCCATTTGATTCTGTCCCTGATAAATTTAAAGGACGAAAATTTTATAAGCATAATCCAACAGTTACTTTAATGCGGACATCGGTTGAAGAGAACAAGCAAATAGGTGAAGTAATTGCAGAAAAATTAGCTTTAGCTAATGGATATACAGCATTATTTTTACCGCTAAAAGGGCTCTCAGGTCTTGATGTTGAAGGGCAGCCTTTCTACGGTTTGGAGGAAGATCGAATGTTATTTGATACATTAAGAGAGAATCTTGACCAAAGTAAAGTGGAAATGATTGAAATCAATGCGGACATAAATAGTGAGGAGTTTGCACTAGCCGCAGCGGAAAAATTGATTGAATTAATAGAAAATAAGGAGAGGGAAAACAATCATGTTGCAGAGAAAAGAAATATTGAAACGTTTTAAAGAAGAAGTCATTAAAGGAAATATTCTTCTAGGTGTTGGTGCTGGCACAGGAATTACAGCTAAAAGTAGTGAAGCCGGTGGAGCGGACATGTTAATTGTCTACAATTCGGGGCGTTATAGAATGGCTGGACGTGGTTCCCTAGCTGGATTATTATCTTATGGTGATGCCAATCAAATTGTAGTTGAGATGGGTAATGAGGTATTACCAGTTGTAAAGGATACTCCAGTACTAGCTGGTGTTAATGGAACAGATCCTTTTAAAGTAATGGAAGTTTTCTTAAAGCAGCTGAAAGATCAAGGATTTAGTGGCGTTCAAAACTTTCCTACAGTTGGTTTAATTGATGGTGTTTTCCGTCAAAATTTAGAGGAAACAGGAATGGGCTATGATTTAGAAGTAGATATGATTAGAAAGGCACATGAATTAGATTTACTAACTACTCCATATGTCTTCGATGAAGAGCAAGCAAAGAAAATGGCTGAAGCGGGTGCAGATATTTTAGTGGCCCATATGGGATTAACAACAAAAGGAACGATTGGTGCACAAACTGCATTAACTTTAGATGACTGTGTCGATCGAATCCAAAAAATTATTAATGCGGGTAAATCTATAAATCCTGATATATTAGCAATTTGCCATGGAGGTCCAATTGCAGAACCAGAAGATGCTGCTTATATTATTGAAAGAGTAGATGGAATTGTTGGATTCTTTGGTGCTTCAAGTATTGAAAGATTTGCTGCAGAAAAAGGAATTAAGGAGCAAACTGAAGCTTTCAAGAGCATAAAATAATTAGCTTTTAAATATGTTTTCTATTACGATTACCTGAGTCACTCATAAGTAAAAATGAGTGACTTTTTTGTTTTCTATGGAAACCTTTTTCTATACGGGGTTCAGAAAGAATAAGAGAACTGTAAGCGGTAGTGCAGGAATGGGAGGTTGATAGACTTTTCAGTAAATTTTAGCAAGGGTCAGAACCCCAACTTTCAAGGAGCAGACCAAACCACCAGTTAGTAGCGAAAGCAAAGCGTCAGATGCTACCACCTCTATAGGTAATGAGATGAATGGGAATATAAGTTACTTTTCAGCGGGTGTTCAAACCCGCCGAAAAACCGCGTTGTTTATCTACACTACAAATCAGTTTGAGTTAACCTTTAATGGTTTGCAATTAAAACATACATATTGAGAAGAAAAAGAGAACAAGTGAACCACCAGATTTTTTTGAATATAATATTTGAAACTAAAAGAATTAGGGAGATGGTGTAGTGAGTGAAATTGATAAACGCAACAGATTAAGCGATGAACCATTTGCTTATCATATAACGAAAAAAGGAACGGTAGTAATAGATTACGAGGGTAAACAGATTAAAATTGTAAAAGAAAGAGAGGCCGAGCGTCTTATCGCAAGAATCGTTATTGTTAGCTAAAATTACAGGGAATTTTAAACGTGGAAACGAGAAACTTGGAAAAAATAAAAGAAAGTAATCTAAGACTTTACTTCGAAGTTTTATAACGTGATGTCGCTCTACTATTTAGACGTAATTGGATTATAGAAAAATGGATTGACCCTATACAAAATGACCAGGACTCTCTTAATAAATGAGATACTGGTCATTTTTTTTATTCACCTTGTAATGTTTTGTATAGATCTTTCTTTCATAAAAAAGCTTTGGGCAAAGGGGATCAAACATATAGTAGTTAGAATCGAAAAGAACTTGAACGAATTATTCATTTACACAGGTAAGTGAAGATTTGAAAGAAAATGTGCAGTAAGGTTAGATGGAAATACCGTAGAACTGGTAAATCACCTACAGTACATAGTTTGTTATCTAGATGAATTAAATTAACCTGTTTAAAAGATAGACCGTATAAGGGGTAACAAGAAAAACAGCTGAATAAAGACCAGGAGTATATGTCTTTAAAATAATTGTTTGTATGATGTGCACAAGATTATGAAAGAGAACGAAACATAAAAAAGATATAAATAATACTGCTGTCCAATTATTATCTATAAATTGAACTTTTAAAAATACAATACTTGAAGTTGCTAGAAAAATAAATACATCTCTTTTAGCAAATGAATGTGAATTGATATTCCAAAACTTCCAAATTAGTAGTTTCAAATTATTATTAGTGTTTTTAACTAGATAATTTGTTTTCTGAGACCAGTTTTCAACAGTTATTATTTCTTCAAAATCATGAAGCATAAAAACAATAACGAAAAGCCATAGTGCGTTATGTAATTCAATCTGAAACATTCGAAGTATCCTCCATAATTGAAATAAATAATGTGTACTTTTACATTAGCATTAATTGCAAGAAATGTTCAAGGATACGTTTGAATTAAACGATTTATTGTGATGAGTGAATGTACAATTTTTCTTAGATAGCTCATTCTAAACAATATGGGGAAGATGAAAAGATATGATTTTTAAGTCATATAACTTAGTGCTATGTCTATTTCATAAATTCTAATAAAAATATTATGAAAAAAGGGGAAGGGGTGATCAAATGAGATTTAGTAACTTTCAAAGAGGGTTAAGTGGAGAAACAGGTGCCAGTGGAGAGATAGGTTATCAAGGAAAAACAGGATTACCTGGTTCGACAGGTCTCCCAGGGTTAGTAGTAGAGACGGATTCAAACGGCTTGCAAATAATAGAGGGGAGAATTGGAGCAACAGGAGCAACAGGTCCAACGGGAGTTCAAGGAATAACAGGTGCAACAGGAGTGACAGGCTCAACGGGAGTTCAAGGAATAACAGGCACAACAGGATCAACGGGAGTTCAAGGAATAACAGGTTCAACAGGAGTAACCGGCACTACTGGTCCAACAGGTACGAATGGTCCAGGACGAATGGAAGTTTTCCTAAGTTCGGATCAATCAATTGCAAACAATGATTTTATTGGGATTGGGAGTTCCTCAGCTTCATTCATTAAAAATACATTTGTAGTTCCTCAAAATGCAGTTATAACAAGTTTAACTCTTAATATACGAGATCATAATTTAACTGCTGGAGATATTGCATCTGCACAAATATATTTAAGCACAAATTGTGGTTTTACTGCCCCGATAGCTACGGGTATTATAGCAACTATTACAGGACCAAGTACATCTACCTCACCAAATTGCTGTGCAACTACAACGTCAAATTTCCCAATAAATAGTTGCACTCTTCTATCTGTAGAAATAACAACTTCAGGTAGCTCTTTATCAAACGGTGTATCTGCAACTATTCGATTTAATTTGCCTTAATGAAATAAAAACAGTCCTTTCTAAATTTGAAAGGACTGTTCAATATAAGTGAACTATTTTAATAACATCATGGATCAGTAAGGTTGTAGAAGTGATGAAACGAAACGGGGATTGGGATTAATCGAAAGAACTCTGCAAAATTTTCTTGTTAGATCCTGTTCTTTTGCTTTTTACCAGTTTCAACACCTAATTCATAAATAAAGAGAATCATAATAAAGAATAACACAATTTTTATAGTAGAGTTAGCTGACCACAAGCCCAAATAATACAAGAACACAATAAGGATAGATAAAAAAGTTTTAACAATCTTAAGAGTCATTCTAATACCTCCTACTATTTGGATTGATGATTTTGGGATACACCTACTAAACTTAAAGGTTAGTTAGATCACGAAACGTAAAGCAACTATAAAATGCAAGCCTATTACTAGTTAAAGAGATTGGAAAGAATTTGAACAAAGTAGTAATTATGCAGAGGGGAAGTAAATAGTTGAAAGATATTGTTCAGCAAGGAAGAGTGAATTTTGCTGAACAGTACGTTAAATATGATGAATAATAATTTTACTAATCCAAACTCCAAAGATAACCCAAACAATTATAAAAAGAATGCCAACAAACCAATTTTTTGGCTTTTCACATTGTTTTAACTCTTCAGCAGTTTCTTTGTGATCCTCAATCACATGTGGCGGAATTAATTTTAAAGCTAATATAATTCCTAAAGGTACAATTATCAAATCATCAAAAAACCCTAGAATAGGAATAAAATCTGGAATTAAATCTATCGGGCTAAAAACATAAGCAACTACAAGAATTGCTACAAGCTTTGCATACCATGGAGTTCTTGGGTCTTTATAAGACAAGTAAAGTACAAATAAATTTTGTTTTAATTTTTTGGCAAAGGCTTTAAACTTTGATAGTAAATTGCTTCTCATTGAAAAAATATTCCCTCATTCCTAGAAAGTATAAATTATAAAAATGAATCGGGGAATAGAAATACTTACCGAACAATTACAGTGATAAGTTGGCGGATGGTATACTAGTATATCGTAGTATGAGATAAGGAGAATAACTGTGAATAAATTTAATAAGACGTTAACATATGTTAATGAATTACTTTATGAACCAAATCATTTAACTATAAAAAACATCCATGAAGAAAATCAAAATTCAGATTATGGCGGCGGGGTATTTCAGTTAAATTCTAAATCGATTAGATTTAGAGTCGCAAAAACAACACCTACCAAAATAGGACAGTTTGTTTCCTTTTGGGAAAAGGATGAAGCTAATAAAAATCAAGCATTTTCATATGACAATGCCACTGATTTATTGGTAATAAACACTTTTCATCATAATGGTGATTTTGGCCAATTCGTTTTTCCAAAAGAGGTTCTTTTAAAACAAAACATCCTTAAAACTGCTAATACAAAGGGGAAAATGGCAATTAGAGTTTATCCTAGTTGGGATACTCCCACTAGCAAACAAGCGAAAGCAACACAAAAGTGGCAATTACCATATTTTTTTAATGTAAACGATACTAATAGTTTACCAATACTCGAGCTATTAAAATTATACTCCAACTAATATTAGATCGCTTTAACTGTGGCATTCAAATATGAACTGTACACTTTGTGGAGTAATTGAAAGAAAAAGTGCAGCAACATTAAGAAAAGCGTTGCTATAATGCAGCGCTAAGTTTTTGTGATTAATACAGATAAACCCTTATGTTGATAGTAAAGGAGATTTTAAAACGTAATGGTCATTCGGGTTTAATGACCATTTGTATGACCAGAAATTGTTCAAGTATGGATCCCTAAAATTCGCTAAGGATCCAATAGAATGTTCGGAAATAAAAGAAGTTGTACATAAAATGATAATATAGAGTTAGATTTTAGTATTTTTAAATTCCATTAACAAAGCACGTTCATTATTAATTTTTCTAACTTTTGTAAACCCGCATTTTTCGTAACATCTAATAGCTCTTTCGTTAGAAACTTCAGGGTCTAATATGATAATTTCGGCGTCAGTAATTTTAAAAATGAGTTCAATAAATTTACTAACCATAATTGTTCCATAGCCTTTATTAAACAGTTTAGGGATACCGATAAATTGGTCAATTCCAAAAACCACTTGATTGTTCAAATAGCCTAATTCTTTTAGTTCTTCAGTAGGAAGTTTATAGTATTGCATAAATCCTATTGGGGAATCGTCTAACTCAACAATAAAGGGGAAAACTAGGATTTCACCACGAATGCGTGGTTCATATTTTTTCCTTACTTGTTCTATTGAAAATGGTGAATTGATATCCCCATAAAATTCTAAAACTTCTTTCGTACTCAACCATTTAGCCATTAAACCATAATCATTATCAGTCATTTTCCTAATGTATATATTGTTGGTATCCAAAATATGTACCCCTTTCAAAACTTCTAGTATATCTTAATATAGCAAAATTGGTCCTTATAGTACTCGAACAATGGGACGCTATGAAATGGTCGAAGTTTCTAAGTTATTGAACCAAAGTAAATGAAGTTTTCTGGCCAACAGGTTATACTCATCAAACCACTCCGCAACGATTTACTTATGCAACCTCAAACGGTAACTTGACTGGTTCATTAAAGAAAGCTGGTATTAATGCTTAAGTAGATAGGCAGGGTTTATTCCCTGCCTATTTTAAATTTAGATCAACCACTTTATCTGTGATTGGGAAGTTTCTGGATGATATCAGAATATATATTCATTTTTGTATTAATATTTACCCGTTCATTTTTATCATCGTGGTAACCTGTTGTAGCTGTACCATCATTGTTCTCAAAAAAGATTACACTACGATGATCATAAGCCTCCATGATTGGGTCTGTATCTAAACTCATTTCGGGTGAAACATCCCCTGCTGCTAGAGATGTCTTTCTTTCTGTCCGATATAACTGTCCAATGGCTATTGCTTTGCCATCTTTGACTTGTACAAATGTATAAATTCCATCATTAAAAAAGTAAGTGTCTGCTCTTCCTGCAGGAAACGTATATTGGTGTAAACGATAACCATCTAATGTACCAAGTGTTTTGAAATCTGTGTTGATTGGTAATGCGATAGCGGCTTTACGCGCTGCTTGAAGGTCATCTTGATACAGTAATTTCGAATCAAACGAATAGTCTTTTGAGTTAACAAAAACAAATTTGCGAATGGATTCAAATTGAACGTTGTACCCCAAGGTTTCAGAGACAAATCGTATAGGAACAAGAATACGGCCATTGCTATTTTGAGCAGGTGTATCCATTTGTATAATTTTACCATTTTTGTAGGCAGTTTTGCTATTTGCACTTATTTTCAAATAATCTCCATCTTTATTTTGAACTGTGGCAACTCTAGTCGTAGGGTTAAAACTATAGGAAAGACCAAGAGATGCAAGCGCTCGGATAGGGACAAATAGACGATTATTATTCATCAGAGGATGTACATCCATCTTTATAAATTCACCATTAGCAACAACTTCTATTGGTCTAACATTCTCTTCTGATAGTGGTCCTGCGCTTGCATGTGAATAATTGAATAACCCTAAACTTAACGCCAGTATTAAGCCTGATATAGATTTCTTCATTTTGTATCTCTCCAATATTTTAGTATTTGCCAAATGTCATGTCGTTTTTAATGGCATTATCACAAGCACTATGGATAGTACGAAAATCGTTAAGACAATCGCTTATCTTTTTTTATTTGCTGCATTGTAAGAATTAGTCCTGTTAAACCAACAGTTAATGCAGGTCCAACACTAATTATAAAAAACCGCCACACACCTGTGTACAATGATACTGTTAGAAAAATAATAGGTAAACCAATTAATGCAAATAAAGAAGCGATTAAGGCGATTTTGTTATTTTTTTGCATTTGTGAAACCTCCTTATAATTTACAAATTTATTAAATTGTATCACAAATAACCTATTTTTTGATTGTTAGAGGAATAGTTAAGGGTATACGTGTTTGGAAAAAGCCTCAGTGTCGTTACACTCTACAGCTTTGTATTCGCCATTCTATTTAATTCCGTTTTATTGAGGAGGTTTTACATGAAAAATAAGAAAATTAATCTCGCTGTTGTATTAATTATTTTTTTAGGAATTAGCTATTATTTTGTTGCTATTTCTAAATATGAGCTATCGGAAAAATATAGTAATTTCCCTGTTCCTATAAGTGCCCAACTAACACAGGAAAATGAGTATAACTCTGTATATGAGTGGTCAAAGTCTTCTGATGAAAATGGTATTCCAATTAGTTATAGTCTTATCATATGGGTAAATGGTTGGGAAAAGGTAGTTAGAGAAGGTACTTTAACTATCTATGAGAAGGATGGATTTCAGATCCATTTATCAAGTGAGCGTGATGAGATTATTATAGGAAGATGAGAGGGATTCAGAAAAAAGAGAACCCCAAAAAGTACCACAAATCATATTTCATGCACTTGCAGAAGTGGAGGTCTGACAAGTAATTGTTTCTTCCTTTAGTATTTATAAAACCTTAAACATTAGGGAAAAATCGACCGACATGCCCGGCCAATATTTCTTTGTAGTACCAGTATTCACATGAATTATTTACCAATAGTTAATGCTGGATAAAATATGTATAATAAGGATGCTTTTAATATCAATTAATAGAATAATAATGAAAGATTGGAATGAATGAAGTATGGGTAAAATGAAAAGGTTAGTAGTTTGTTGTTTATTAATAGTAATAGCAACATTCCACTTCGGTACAGGGAATAGCACTGTATATGCAAGTGAAAATAATTATGGGATTTATAATGGTAAAGTGGTAAACGGAAGACTTTACGCACCTATTCGAGCTGTTGGTGAAAAGATACAAGCAGAAGTAAGTTGGGATAAGGCAACAAAAACAGCCACTTTAATCAAAGACAAGAAAGTGATCAAACTGACACTTGGCTCTAAGATACTAAAAGTCAATAATGAGCAACTTCAAATGGATGTATCGTTACTTTTAGAAAATGGAAGCATTTTTTTACCGATAAGATATATCGGTGATGCATTAGGGGGTAGCACATACTGGGATAAAAGTGAACGGTTGGCCAACTTATATTCAGACCCGTATGGGGTTTATGGGGTTACTGTTTATGCTCAACCCCTGCTCTATAAGGACGGCTATAAGCTGCTTGATGAAGCCATTAATAGAGTAAAAAAAATAGCGAATGTCGCTCAAAAAAGACAATATTTAAAGCCTTATTTCACGGATGAAATGATTAATCTCATAATTATGAGGAACTTAAACTTTACGGATATGTCCGAAGATGAAGGTTATTATTCTTATCCAAAAGACACGAATATGAGTATCAGTCGTGAGGTTTCTGCACCTGGAAAGTTTGGACGTTTGATACAACATGCTTTACTTACAAAGAGAAATAATCAATGGGTAGTGGGTTCTCTTACAGAAGATTTTTATGAATATATGCCATAGAATTTTGTTTACTTACAAAGCTTTTATCTTAGGACCCTGACTGTCGTTTTTGAGACAGAATGAATACAACTTTTAAAGCCAGTCGTCGATATTTAGCAGGCGACTGGTTTTGTTTGAAACGGATATTGTTATAATAAGACGATTCGTTTACACATTACACATTACACATGCATTTGTTGTGCTGTGTATCAGGTCGAGGTCGAATGTTTCTGACTCTAGCGAGTAGTGAAACATTTCGAACGGGGAATTATCAGCGGGCGTGCCTTTACGAGATATGCTCAGGGGTAGTTCCTTTTTCTTTTACTCTTTTTGATAGTCATACGTATTATTTCGGTAATCCCTTTTTTGCTCACTTCTTCTTTTGCAAAGATCAGATTTTGTAAAATGCTCAAACACTATTGCGCGTTGCAGAGTACGAGAAAAAGCTGTTAAAAGTTCAGAATCTTATGGATCGAGTTACTGGAAACAGAGAAATGCAACTTGTGTAAGAAATGAGCTAACTCTACAATTAATAAATTAACCATGCGGTGCCTTTCACCTAGCACGGGCAGGTTTTTTATCATTTAACTAGAATAATATCCCTTTCTTTGGAAAGTTTACTGTATAATAAGACGGATAATTTAAGCAGGGAGTGGGATCGAGAAATGTTGTTTTTACTTATACTAATAATTTTAATAGCATTATTGTTTAAGTGGTTAAGAATGATCGCTTTAAATAGTGATATTCAAGTTGAACAAAATAAAAAAATTATTGAGCTATTAACAAAGAACAATATAGATCAAGAGGAACTAAAGAAAAACGAATAATACATAGTAGTTAAACTTATTTAATTTTTAAACACCTTCCTAGGTGTTTTTTTGCTTTGAATACTGCATCAAACAGCCAAAACACTTTGTTTGTGCTGAGAGGGCAGAGTTTGATGTGGTTTGAGAGTGAACTGTGTGAAAAATTGTTCCGATTCGAATGTATCGTCGAGCAGATGATGGGGTAATTGATAAGGGGCTTAATTACCCCTTTTTATACATCGATGGTTTCGATGTAAAACTCAGTTACCTCAGTTTTTTCAGCATTTGTTTTAGCTTCGCAAAAAAGTACTATTGGACTTTCTTCATCGTCAAACCATAAAAACCTTATTTCTGTACCAAAACCACTATTATCATTATATTCGTATACATCTATGTCCATTTCTTCATCACTAGGTGGTAATGTAAGAATACCTTGCATTTGAATAACTTCTTTTAAAAGCTCCTCAGTTTCATCGTTAATTTTATTCTCTTCTTTAAGTTTATTGTAACGAAGGTTTACTAGATCAACGAGTGTTTCTTTAGTTAATTGCACTATTTTTTCTTCCAATGACATTGATGATCGTCTCCTAAACTATGAAATATTTAACTAATCTCATATTATCATTAAAGATCTATATATTACTACAGTTGCCATACTTTCAACATTAGGTGATAAGGAAGTAAGAGATGTAAATGAGGCCTGTATTGTTAGAAAAAGACACATAAAGCGTAATTAAAAAGTCTCTGTGTGCTTTAAAAGACATAACAGATAAATTTCTATCTTTCCATTTTACGAATATATGCTAGTTGTCCAATATGGTATGCATTATGAGTTGCGGCATTAGATATTATTGCCCACCATTCAGCCTTCACGGGATATCCATTTACAATAGATAAAAGCTGCTCTTCTTCAATGAGCTCTTGCCATTGAAGTAGTATTTTTAACAACTTTTCTTTTAATTCAAAGAAGGTACCCCCATCTCTAACAAGAAAAGTGTCAGCATTATTGGTTTTTGAACTGGCATTAACTTGATTTTTCTTATACCATAATTGCCACGTTTCATTCCAATAAATTAGATGTTGGACAATTTCAGCAATACTATGACTTGAATCATCAGGTTTCCAAAATGCTTCTGCTTCAGACAGTCCATCAACAGCTTCATAGAATGAGATATACCAACTACGATCATTAGCATTAGCAAGAAGTTGATCTAACAATATGGTCTTAGCATCAATCATTCACTTTTCATCTCCTTATTTATTCTTCCTTGAAAAGTATATCATTTGATGAACAGTTTGATGATCGTGTCAGAAAGATTTTGGTAGTGAATGGATCCAAAAAACCTTCTTAGGATCCAATGAAATGTTCGGAAATATGAAAAAGCCGCAGCGTTTGCAGACGCTACAGCAAACTAATGAACAATATGAGGAAAGTAACTACAAAAGGGTCACCTGGCTATGGGCGACCCTTAAATCTGAAATGTTAATACTCTCTACGCATGAAAGTAGCGCCGACAATAATTAGAAGTATAAATAGAACAACAATTAAGGCAAATGCAGAACCATTACGATTTCCGCCACCGTAATAGCAGCCTTCATTTATGCCGCCAACATTTCCACCATAGTATCCCATAAAACACACCTCCTTTTTATAATATATAATATGTTAGCTGTAGAGAAGGAGTGGGGTGTTAAACTATTCAGCTATAGGCATTAAAAAATATATTTTTATGAGATAAGACAATAAAAAAAGGGTCACTTAGGATAGGAGTGACCCTTAGTAACAAAAATCGGAGGGGTAAGGCTAAATTAGCTTTACATTACTATTAATATGACGTGGTAGCTATGTTTGTATAGTTAATTGCCTGAGAAATAGATTTAATAATAAAAAAAGCTGCAACGGTCAACCAACGCCACAGCTCTTTATAAGTGCATGCGAAGACACTCAATATTAATGTTTGCAAATGGATGTTACCTATACATAAAAAAAGCCGCAGCGTCGTCACACGCTACAGCTAAGAATTGGTTTATGCCCTTTGACGGTGCTTACAACATTATTATACCACACCGTAGGAGGGCAAACCTATGAATCAAGGGCAAATTAAAGTAACTAAAGAGAATTTACTTCAGTGGATTGAGAATTATCGTTGGATGGTTGAAACAATTGAGGAAGCAAGGCAACCAGTAGCAAATGCCGATAACAATAGCTACATAGGAGCTAAAACAGTTATGTATGGTATTGAAGCGACATTACCAAAAGCATCTGGAGGGACAAGCGATCCAATGTTTACAGAAGTACAACGTCGTGTATATTCGCTAAATTATCGAATTAAGGAATATGAGCAAAAGATTATTGAAGTACAAAAACGGATACAACTAGTAGAAGGTGATAGAGAACTCGAGGTATTACACAGACTCTTAAATGGTGATAGTATGAGAGCGATAGGGAAGCACATGAAACTTTCTAGTACAACGATATTTAGAGTGAGAAATAATATTTTGAGTCAGATGATGAAGTAGCCGAAAGGCTGCTTCTTTTTAGGCTGTTTTCTTTTTTTGACCAAGGAAATTTATAGGTGATTGTAGAATATTTCTTATGTACAAAATTTGATAGGAGTGACTACGATTGCGTTTCGAAAATGATGAAATATATCCTCATTGTCCATTTATTAGCAGAACGGTGGAAGTTGGCGGACATACTAAATCGCAGCTTATCCTGAAATTGCAACAATACTCTATCTTGATGAATGAGTATGGAGAGAGGCTATTTGCTGATGATAAATTTATAACTTCGGATACAATGTACAGCCTACAGACCGTTGAACTAACTGTTGGAGACCTTGGCTTTCCTGAAGTAGCTAATACGGCTCGAAATTAACTCTGTTTTTTGTTGTCCTTTAAGATTTAGTTTAGTAAAAATCTTTAATAAAACAGCCAAATTAAAAGATTTTATACGAGTTTATATGGAATAAAGATAAACATATAATAAATTTGTTTTTAAGTAATCATCATACTTGTTTGAGCCATTAATTTTCACCTCACAAAAATCAAAAATGCAAAAACCCCGCCAAATCAATATTTTTACGCTATAATGTAGGACGAGGTGAAGAAAATGTTTGTAAGTGAGAAACAAATCGAAATTCGATATGCTGAGACTGACCAAATGGGCGTAGTGTATCATGCGAACTACATCATTAGGTTGGAGATGAGAGAAAACCATTGATACATAGGGGTTGAGCAGGGCACAGAAAAGTCTGTACCCCAATTTGTACCCCAATTCCATCTAAATATGGCTTTTTTCTCGTTATCCACCTGTTGCGAACTGATTCATTAATTCAATTGATTTAATTTCATCTTTTTCAAATGAGTGGACATATTCTTTTAGAATAGTATTTGGATCATCACCTAATACCTTTGCAACTGTTACAAGTGTTTCTCCGCGCGAAAGTAAAATAGACGCTACTGTATGTCTTAATCCATGAGGAGAAATTCTTCGCAATTCGTATTTTTTACAAATCATATCGATTGCGTCCTCGACATAAGTTAATCCAATCGGACGGCAGCCCTGACGGGAAATAAATACATAGTCCGAATCATCGTGTTTCAAGCTTCGTTCCCATTTCTTTTTAATACACCACGCTTTATACTTCTTTAATTGGACATATAATTCATCATTCATACTAATTTTTCGATAACCGTTATCACTTTTCGGTGGTCCAAGACCTGTACGTGTTCGTGCTTTATTAATGTTTATGACCTTGTTTTTAAAGTCAAGATCATTCCATGTTAACCCCATCATTTCTCCTTTACGCATCCCACTCATTGCTAAAGTCAAAATAGACGAATAACGAGTAGTAGGGTCATTTTCTTTAACACATATTAAAAATTCCTCTAACTCTTCTTCAGTATAATAGTTTTCTTTATCACTGGTTGGAGCGGCGCTAAAATCCATTTTTTTAAAACGGTCACGAATAAGAATATCTTCTTCGACTGCATAGGAAACAGCTGATTTAAAGACACGAAATACTCCTTGAACAGTGGGCCGCATTAATCCATAAGAGACCAACGTATCAATTAGTTCACGTTGAAGAGTCATTTTTGTAAGCTTTTGAAGCTTGTAATGGCCTATAAGTGGTTTAATATGATTTTTATAAGACTCCTGGTAATGCACATAGGTACCAGGACGCCACACTTTTTTCTTCATTTCAAACCATATTTCCATCCATTGAGCCACAGTCAAATTAGCACTTTCTACAAATCTATCATTTCCATCAAGAACATTAGCTTTTACCTCAATTAATGCTCGTTCAGCAGCTTGCTCATTGTCAAAACCTAACATTGTTTTTTCCTTACGTTTCCCAAAACGATCATAATACTTGTAACGAAAAGAAAATTTCTTTTTGTTATTTGTATCTTTGTACCAGTAAATACAATCCTTTTTTGTTTTGATCATTTTATATCGTGCCATAGGATTACCTCCATAATTTACACGGGCAAGTGAAATCAGTAATGGGTAATCAGTTTTGTTCACTCCTCTCTATGTCCGTTCTCCCTGAGTGTATCAATCATCTCACATTCAATAGACTCATATTATGCCATTTTTGCATAATTAGTTTATTGTAATATTGTGTTAATCGTTTCAAAGCAAACTCGTACTCAACATTAAATAACTCCTGAAGTTTCAACACCGTATTGGCTGTGCAATCACATAGTTTTAATTCATCTAACATAAAGGTAGGCATACAAGCGTGATACATAAAACTATTGGCTTTACGTTCTTGATATTCACGAAAGAGGGGAGACATATCGAATTGATCCCCAGTATGTAATAATACATGTGCTAACTCATGGCAAAATTCTTGCCATCGTTGCTGCTGGCTAAGTGTTTCATCTAAGAAAATAAAAGGTTTTTCGTTAGCAAATAATGCTTGGCTGTAATCTGGCCAATAAAAAATTTTAATCCCTATATTTATAGAAATTTTTCTATAGTCAAGAAGACTAGGGGAGAGTATTCCCATTTGGGTGTAAAAATCCTTAATGTAGTCTTCTAGATGACTGTAAAAATACATAATAACACCTCTCTTAGGAATGTATGTTCCCTTTTTGTTGAAAGATAAACCCCCACATTTTTGAAGTGGGGACGTTATTAATCCGGGATGCATATAATTATTGGCTTAATGGTCCGGTATTAAGAGGTGTTTATTATAGTAATCAATTGTCTAAAAGGGGAACAGGATAGCTCTCCAAAAAACTAAATTATCTATTTTTTGATATTGTAAAATATGCTATAATTGGAATCAAATGGATGGAATGGAGGTTTTTTTATGAAGAAGATAGGATTCTTAGTAGGTGTTTTGATTCTAACTTTATTTATTCTCTCTACCAATTTATTAACAGTGGCAGAAGCAAGTAATGAATTCTCTAGTACTATGACTCATCAGGACAACCAAATAAGTGAGTCTGATGCAAAAAATGCATTACAAAATTTTATCAAAATGAAGGACTTTCAACATGGTGAGGTCATATTAACCGAAAAATTATATGACGTAGATGATTCACTTCTAGCATACTTTTTCACAATTGAAGATACTAAAGGGTATTATATTGTAGCAGCAGTAGACACATTAAATCCAATTATGGAGTATGGTGTGAATGCAACTTATCCAGTTACTTTTGATCAAAAAGGGGAAAAGAAAGCGTATTATCTAGGTATAAACAATATACTTTTTGCATACAATGCAGAAGAAATTCACAGTAAATTTATTACTGACAACAAAAGAGATTTACAAACAAGTATTGTTGAAGAAGAAAAACTAAAAGAATTAGAAAATGGAAAAATTGAAGAAAAGAAGAGTCTTGAAAATAAGAGGGAATCTTTGAACAATTCCTTAACAATTATAGATCCTATTATTGAGGATGATATTATTAACTTAGAAAATGAAATTAATCAAATTGACATTAGTATTGAAGAGCATCAAAATCTTCAAATGGAATTACAAAATAATACACTAGAGCCATTTGCAAAACAATCAAAAAGAAGTTCATTATGGGATGAATTGTTGACCCCTGCAGATTCAACTATGACTTCTCCAAGTTTAACTGCTTCATCAATTACAAGTGCATATTTTTCTGTTCCTAGATGGTGGCAACATACGTCAGGGGTAGTAGAACCAAAATCAGCATGTGGTCCAACTTCCGCTGCTATGGTGATTAATTATTATCATGATATTCGTGGTTTTACTAATATGCGAGATGATTCTTATTACGGTTCTCAAGCTACTACAATTAACCATATGAGATATGATATGAAAAGTAATCTATGGGGAGTTTTAGGTGCAACTTTAAATGATTGGGCAAACGGTGTAACGACTCATATTAAAGAGACAGCTACCTCTAACTGGTATGCGGTACAAGTCGTCAATCCTTCTTCAAGCTCCTATTCTAATAGTTTGAAATATAGAAGTGCAATTGAGAGCAAACATCCAGTAGCTATAAGGTTTAAATATAAAGTAGAAAATAATCTGGGACTTAAATATCATTTCGTAGTTGGTAATGGATGGTACTTAACTGGTTCAAATTACGATAATTTGATGATTGAATTTGAAGATCCTGATGGTGATGCTCGAGCTATTGACTGGAGTAACTTTGTAAAAGATTTTGATTTTGCATATATGCAATATTAGCAAAATAAAAGCCCTTATTCGTTTATAAGGGCTTTTACTGTTTATATTTATTTTAATTATATACTTTTATAAAAAATTAAAGTTGCAAAGCTTATCTAATCTTTTAATTAAGTTTGAAAATTTATAACAAAGTTCGATAATTTTAAATAAAGATTGATTAAAATCATCTCTCCCGCCTTTAGGTTTTAGTTGAAAGATGTTCTTTATTGGATATTTATGTTAATATCACTGTAAAGTTTGTGAAGAAATGTACTTAAACTAACGGTGCAGGTTCGTTAGACAGGAATTGGGTATATCCGGTAAAATTAATACAAGAAATTGAAATGTAATGGATGATAAAGTGGAAAAAGAGTTTTTACTTTTTTGACCAATCAAAAATTTAGGGGTGATTAGTGTTGACACTTAAATGGTTGTGGATATTGGTTATTGCGTTTTGCGTACTAGAATGGATTTCAATCCCATTCATAAGTGCATTTACAGGAAAACTGTATCAATTAGTTGATGGTGTATTAATAATTACTTGTATTATTTATCCATTATTTTTCTTGACTTCTCTTTTATTATTACAAAAGGGGAATAAAAAAATTGGTGCAGTAATTTTGCTTATTCCACTAATTGTGTACGCCCCTGTGTTAATAAGTCTTCAAACGTTGGTTAAATAATGTATTACTAATGGAGCTAACGGGGTGCTTTTGTGCAACGAGGGTTTCAAAAATAATCGAACTTTTTTATAAAAAAATTAATCTATCACATTAAATAAGAGCGTGTTTTGAACAATCATTTTTTCAAAACATGCTCTTTAGTTTTGTTCTCATTTCAAGGTTGATATCGTTAATTTAATCAAACTTTATTACAAATTAAGCAAATTTTGAAGTGTATACACTGTTTCAATCGCCTAAATAAAAAACCAAGACAATTTAACCAGTCTTTTGAAGAACGGTGATTTATTCTATATATTGAATCTCGTCGTTTTCCGACGTTGCCTTCCATATTCTTTTCCTTTGTTAGTTGAAAAATTTGACTACCATTTTCTTCGATAGAAGGAGTAACAATCAAATTATTTGAAGGCTCAATAATAGATTACAGAAGTTCCATTCGTTCAAAGAGCGGTTGTCTCACGAAAGAGGGGGATGAATAGAATTGATTCCCGATAAGTAGTAGCACATGAGGCAACTCATTGCAGAAAATATATATTGAAAAATAATGAAATGAAACGTTTGTTCTTGTGGTATGATAAATAAAATGATATATATCATTTTATGTTAATACTAATTGGAAAGGGGGAGTACTTTAATGAAAACAATGCCTGTAATAATTCTTTTATTTGTTTTAACAATTGGTGGAATTATTGGTTACTACTTTTCCGATAAAGGGAGTTTTTGGGCCAATAGTGCAACTATTATTGGTTGGGTGTTATTTTTAATACAAACTATAATTAGTATGGTTCCACAAGTAAAAATGTTTTTTACAAGGTCATTTGTCTTCTTCGATAATCCTTCCACTAATTGGGCAATATCTGTAACACATAATTTTGAAGATGGAAAATTGGTCAGTGTAGATGAGGTTTTTACTGGGATCGAAAAGTACCTAAGTCAATTTGAAGATTTTAAAATAGAGAAAAAGGGACCGAATAGAGCACTTTATACAATTAGAGGTTATATGGTTAGAGTGAGTTTGCAAGAGGATTATGAAAACTTAACTGTTGATATCGGAGATAAAGATATCTCGTATAGAGACTCCTTAGGGATGTTGGAAAAGTTAGCCACACCTTTAGAAAAACTTCAACAGTTAGTTAAATCAGATTCTCAAGAGTATTATATTAGCATGAAATTTAAAAGAAAAAATCCATTTATAGGGGTTTTAATTAACAATACTAATGAAACGGATATAAAAAGTTTTAGAGTGACTGTAAAACATCCAAAGGGTAATATTGACATTTATAATAATAGTATAGAATTGTATGCTTCTAGTATTGGTGATATTAGTAAGCTTTCTAAAACTTATCTCCATGTCTCTAAAGGAAAGTAGAGACATGGAATTTTTTTATTTTAATAAGTCTTCATGTATGCGATAGACAAAATCAAGTTCATGACGAAGTGTTTCTAATTTACTATATAAAATAATAGAGCCTTTGTGTGAAATCCCTACTGAATATTCTTTTTGATCACTCGAATTAACATATTTAATAATGATTAATGAGAGTTCACCTTTGGAAGAAGCTTCTATGTACTCAGGACTTTTATGCACATTTACACCAAATAAGCCTGCTGCGTTTAGATGTCTACCTTTTAAACCAGCAATCCATGCACCAGAAATTTCATCTACCTTACTCATAATATTTTCATATTTAATTTCAACAGGATCTAAATCAAACACCTGTGTTCTATTTAACTCTCTTATAAAGGAAAGAGCTATGTCTGACTTTGTTTGTATTATACATAATTGGTCTGTTTGACTATAATACAATTTAAATTCAGTAGGCTCTAAGTAAGAGTGGAAAGTAAGACCATATACTTTTCCTAAAGTATTTCTTTTTACATCAAAATTACATTCGAATACCTTATAGTGGTTTAAGACTACGTCAGATGTAGGTGTTATTTTAAGTTGAATTTCACCTGTTTCAGGTGGTAATTCATTTATATCCCTTGAAATTATGTTTTCTTTAGTTAGTTTCTCCTCAAATAATGATATTTGATTTGATCTATAGTAACCATTATTTTCGAATTTCCCTACTTTACAAAACGTAAAAGATTTAACCATTGATTTTGACCTCCAACATAGATAAGACGATAGGTTGAGTGAATCTATTGGTGTATTTTCTTTATGAGTCGTCTGTCATCTAGCAATATATTGCTCTAGATAATTTTTAAGATTCTGTACAAACCTTGTAGATAAATAGTGAATTTTCTTGTTGTGTAAATTCAATAATGATTATTAATTCAAAATTGTAGTATCTTTAAGTCATTTACTTTTATAGTTATATTTAACTTGAGAAAATATAACTAGATTAATAACAAAAAAATATAGTATCCATGACAGTATATATTTTACATACAAGGATTTATTTAAAGGACATGCTTTGAACATGTCCTTTATCTACAACATATTATTATGTTACTTTTAATGCAATTTTTAAAATCATTTTTTTGTAAATGATTTAATCATTGTCATTTTTAATAATTTCCCACATCTTACGTAACTTCTGTAAATCCTCTTCACGACTCTTAGGTAATTCTTTGTACCATTTTTGTAGGGAAGGATCATTGGCGAATGCTTGGAATTCTGCTTCGTCTTTTTCTGCTTGTGTTTGTGGTCGCAATTCTTTAGTGCGACCCAAGAGGTAGTCGGTTGTTACATCGAAAAAATCAGCAAACATTTGAAGAGTCTCAAAATCGGGTTGACGTGTACCTTGTTCATAGTTAGCAATCTTTCCTCTTGAAAAATTCATCTTTTCAGCTAATTCATATTGACTTAACTTTTTTTCTTTTCTTAATTTAGCTAGATTTTCTCCGAACATAGCACTCACCTCATTAATTATATTATAAGTGTAGAAACTCATTGTTTCCATGTTTAATAATTGTTAGAAACAAAAAGTTTCTAAAAAGAGTTGATAGAAACGTATAGTGTCTAATATGATGTGTATGTAGAAACAAAATGTTTCTTTCGGTGGAGGTGAGAAAATGAAGATCACTTTAATGAATAGAGAAGCATTAATAAAACTTCGAGGTGAAAAAGCTAGGTCTGATGTGGCTTTTGATTTAAAAATTACTCCTCAGATGCTAGGCGCAATTGAAAGAGGTGATAGAACACCATCATTATACTTAGCAAAGAGAATAGCCGATTACTATGGGACTACAATTGATGAAATTTTTTTTAAACACAAAGGACACAAAATGTGTCTTTAGAGAGAAGTAAATATGATTTGGAGGTTATAACATGAATCAATTAAGAATCATCGTCCATGATAACCATCGTGTATTAACAACAACTCAATTAGCTGAAAGTTTTGAAACGACATCTGACAGAATCAGCTATAACTTCAATTACAACAGAGATCGGTACAAACTGGGTAAACATTTTATTGCTTTAGAAGGTGAAGAAAAATGCGAATTTTTACACCGTCTTGATATTCACGATGGTTCTAAAAATGCTAAAACGCTTTATCTTTGGACTGAAAAAGGAGCATGGTTACATGCTAAATCACTTAACACAGACAGTGCTTGGGATGCTTACGAACTTTTAGTAGACGAGTACTACAACGTAAAAGAAAAAGTTGTAGCTTTATCAAAAGATCAAGCACTAGTAACAGTCTTACGTACAACAGCAGATCTAGTAGAAGATACTCAAGCAATAAAAGAAGAACAACATGAAATCCGCAAGGAACTTTCAAAAATTAATGAAAAAGTAGAAGAACAAATAACACTAGCATCAGGTGAGCAAAGAGCTGTACAAAAGGCTGTTGGTTCTAAAATTTATCAAGTTGAAGAAGATACAAAATTACGCTCTAAGTTGTTCCGAGAATTATATCGTGAAATTAAAGATCGTTTTGCTGTAGCAAGTTACAAAGATTTACGACGTCAAGATTTACAACTAGCACTACGTTATATCGATTCTTGGATTCCTCGAAAAGTTTCATAAATAGGAGGGATAGAATGATTCAATCTTCACCAAGTGAAAGTATGGTCATTAAAACTTTATTTGAAATGTCAGGAATCACAAAAGAAAAAATCACGTCCGAACTGCGCGAACTCATTAGCGAAACAGCTAGACCTGAAATTTTATTTTGGGATATCGATGACATTATGAGAGCAACAACTTTTAAGAAAACGTTCCTAGAAGAACATATCTTATGTGATCCACGTATCAAGCAATATGAGAGACAACGTGGATTTAAAGGAAAAAGAGTCTGGTTATATGAACCTACAGCAAAAACTATTAAAAACATCATTATGAATGAATGGAATTAATCAAAAGCACGGGCAGGTGCAATTAGGAGAGGCCAGGGCAAATGGCCTCAAGTCAAACAACCAATCTAGTAAGAGGTTGGGGCAAATCAACCTCTTATCTCAATATTAAAGCTAACTTAATAGAGAAACAATGCAACGCATGCATAGTATGCGCAAACTGCATAAAAAGGGTGGAAAAATATGAATTCAGATGTTGGAGGCCTAATCAGAAAGTGCCGAAAGAAGGCGAAACTTTCGCAAGAGGTGTTTGCAGATTTAATGCACACGACACAATCAACGATTAGCCGTATAGAACAAAACCTCATTTCATGTGAGGCAACATTCTTAGCTAAAGCAGCAGCAATAACAAATTCACAAGATGTTGTTATAGCAGCGTTATTTAGTGCTGATGCAGCAATTCAATTTTTACAAACAGTACCAATGTTTATAGGAGGAATGTTTAAGTGGATGTTATGAAAATAATCAAGCACCGTAAGGCGATCTACGGAGCTATCGGTGCATTGGAAGTGAATGTGGTTATTGAAGATTATGAAGTAGCCATAGAAAGGGCATACGACATTATTCGTAGTTTAGAAGCATTACAGGCAAGTCAGAAAATTGATTACGTGAAAGTGGATAAGATCATTAAAGGCTTGAAACAGTTGGAGGTGCCAAATGTTCAAGTTTAAAAAATGGGACAAGTTTTCGTTACAAGAACGCTTGGTTTTAGTGGGTAAGTGGTGGTTCAGATGCTGAAGAGGTTAGTTAATTATCTTTATATGCCAGATGATGGGCGAGATCAAAAACATAAGGAGTTTTGTGTGATGTGTGGGCTGATCATCATAGCAATTGGTGTACCAGCAATTATTGCTTTTTGGCAATAAAAAAGCTGCTTAATCGCGGGAACGATTAAACACCAATGACAACTTATACAAGTTAATTATAACACAAATAAGACGGTGAAATTAAAAAGGACTACTGTTCCAGCAGCAGTCCTTAAAAAGAAAACTTGTAAAAAATAGTTACTTAATATTTTACGTCACTGTCCTAAAAAAATCAACTAGGAGGGAAGAGATGATTTTTTCCGAGAGTAATTCTAATATTTCAGCAGCACTTGCTAAAGCTTGGTCTGCTATTCAAACACCAAAACACAATGCAACGGTTAATGTAAAGACAAAAAGAGGAAGTACTTACACGTTTGAATATACCGATTTAAACGGAATACTCGATGCTGTAAGGCCTATTTTTATCAACAATAATTTATCAATCATGCAGAATAGTTATTCGACTGTGGAAGGTAATTTAACAATGGCTTGTGTAGAAACTATCTTTTTACATGAGTCAGGTGAGTATGTGAAATCTTATCCTCTCAAATTCCCTGCAGCACAAAGTATGCAGGATTTTGGAGGTCAAATCACATACATGAAGCGATATAGTCTAGCAGCTATGCTAGGTATTGCAACAGAAAAAGATGACGACGCAAACGGGGCTAGCGGTAATGACTATCAATATATGGATCAGCAACAGCAACAAAATAGTTATCCTAAACAAACACAATCAACTCATCAGGGAAATCAAGATCAGGAACGTAAACTAGTTAATCAAGAACAATATAACCATCTTATAAAAGTGGTTAACGAAGTAGCCAATACTTTTAATGCAGATGGAATGGCCTTTTTCAATGGGGCACTTCAACAATGTAGGATACCTGACAAACATCCAAAGTATTTAACTGATAGAGAAGCGGCAATGGTTATTAACTATGTATTAAACCTTAAACCGCCACAAGCACAATGAGATATGTGCCACATAGGGTCCTTTTACCACAATCGATTTTTGATCAGTCTCAGGGAGACAAAGATGAATTAATACGTTTAGTGGTGCAATACATGCAACGTTACCAAAACTATAGAACTATTGAAATACGTGGTGGTTTCGCAATATGTGAGCGTAAGGACGACATTTTATAGGAGGGCAAACCTAATGTTTACAACAGGTAATACTACAGTAGATGCAATCGGTCAAATGCATTTGGAAGGTAATGTGATACCGCATACATGGTATGAAAATATTCGACTAGAAAGCACTGGAAAGCCAGATTTAATTGCGATTACTTTGCTAAGCGAAATTGTTTATTGGTACCGTCCTTCTTATGTAAAAGAAGAGGCGTCAGGTCGACTAATAGGAATTAAAAAGAAGTTTAAAGCGGATGCTCTACAACGTTCTTATGACAGCTTTGTCGATCAATTTGGTTTTAGTAAAAAACAAGTAAGAGTAGCAATGGATCGTTTAGAAAAACTAGCTGTTATAAGACGTGAGTTCCGTACAGTCCAAACAAATGGAACATCTTTATCAAATGTTTTATTTATTGATCTAAACATAGGTCTTTTGGAGGGTATTACCTTTATGGGCAATAGGGTGTTACCTATAAAGGAAACAGGGTCTTACCCTCAAGGGGAACAGGGTGTTACCCTCCAGGGTGAGAGGGTATTGCCCATAAGGGAAACACCTCCTACCCGTAAGGGCAATACGTATACAGAGATTACTACAGAGATTACAAATACAAAGATTACTACAGAAAATAATAATAATGATGATGATGATCAAAGGGTGCCTGCTTGCTCAGCGTCAAAACCTTCAACTCCACTAAAACAAAATGCATTTGCATTTTACGAGCAAAATCATTTTGGTGCATTAGGTTCTCTCGTAATAAACAAAATTGACAATTGGATTAATGACTTGTCAGAGCCGATAGTTATATACGCAATGGAGAAAGCGGTTATGAACGGTAAAACTACTTGGGGTTACGTAGAGACTATTTTACAAGATTGGTGGCATAAAAAGTTGTTCACTCTTGAAGCAATCGAAGCAGAAGATTTGCGTTGGAAGAATCAACGTATAAAAGCAGCTCAACAACAAAATAGAACTCAAAAGACTTATCAGAAACCTAGACGCGAAGAGGTTGTACCTGAATGGTTTAAAAACAGAAATAATGAATCTTCTCAAAAGCCTATAGAACCATCGGAGCCTACAGAACCAGTAGACTTCGAAGCAGAGCGACATAAAATATTAGCCAAGCTAGATAGGGGGCATAAGCAGTATGAAAAGACACAAAAAAATTCGTGACTATCTGATTAAGATTCTTCAAGCAAACGGTCAATCAGTGAGCAATCTAACCGATAGAGCTTTGATAAAAGCCGTTACAAAGCATTAGGAGGTGACATGACAAATTGTCTTTAAATAAGTCATGGAATGCAATTGGTAATGAATTTGTGAAATGTCCGGTCGATAATTGTGGTCATATTGGTACCATCATCACTAAAACTCACTGTAAATTAGTGCACAATATGACGCGTGATGAAGTACGTAAACGATATGGAATGCCTAAGAGAGTTACTAAAGTAAAGGGGAGTGTATCAATGGGTGATATGGATTTAATTAAAACTGCTGCTAATATGAATGACCAACAATTAGCAATTGCACGACAAGCACTCTATGGTGAAGATCATGACTAATGAGGAAATATCAGATCGTATAAACCAACTCATAAGTGAGTACCTTTTTCCGCTTCAAGTCCTCCAAGACGTACAGAAGCGATTAAGCGATAGCAAATGCCCTCACTACGCCCTGCAACAGCTTAGGTACCTTGAAAATAACATACAAGCAGGAATTGCAACCCAAAGGGAGGTTTTAAAATGATTAATCGTACCGTATTAGTTGGGCGTCTTACAAAAGATCCAGAACTTAGATATACCCCAAATGGTATTGCCTCATGCCGTTTCATATTGGCAGTCAATCGTACGTTTACTAACGAGCAAGGGGAACGCGATGCTGATTTCATCTCTTGTGTTGCTTGGCGTAAGCAAGCTGAAAATCTAGCAAACTATCAACGGAAAGGAAATTTACTAGGGATTGAAGGCCGTATTCAAACCGGGAGCTACGAGGGTCAAGATGGTAAGCGTGTTTACACTACCGATGTGGTAGCGGATAGCATTCAGTTTTTAGAACCACGGACCAACACAGGAGGTAAACCGAACACTCCTCAATATCAGGAGCAGCAAAATCCATATCAGCAAAATCAACCGCCCCAGCCCCAATACGGAGGTCAAGCTTTTGGAAACAATCAACCAGCATATGGGGGTGGTCAACAGCAGCAACAATTTGGTGGAGCTATGCCTGGCCAAAATTCATTTGGGAACAATTCTTATCAACAAAATCAACTACCAATGAATCAGCCGAACTATACACGGGTGGATGAAGATCCATTTGCAAAAAGCAGAGGACCGATAGAAGTTTCAGAAGATTATTTACCGTTCTGATGAGAGGAGATATATCGGTGCTGAAAGTAATTAGTAAACCAGCAAAGGGGTTTATGATGTACTGAAGGAGCGGGCTGAATGATTAGTTGTAAAAGATGTGGTCGTAAATTACGGTCACAAAAATCAATTGATGATGGTATCGACCAAATAATGCGCCAGTGGGTTCATATAAAACGAAATATTTCGATATTATTGCTCCTTTTGAGACGGTCGAAGCGGTAGAGATACCAGTAAAGAAAATTGAAGTAGAACCTGAAATAAAAGAATTACCTCGGGATCAGTGGAAACAGATGGATTTATTTGGTTTTTGATAGATTTTGTTAGGAGGATATCTGATGAAGCAGCTAAGTCTATTTCGTGAAATCATTGTAGACAATTTTGCAGGAGATGTTTATCATCGACGTTCGAAATGCAAAGTAAATAACAGATTACAACTCATTAAACTTGAAGACTAAAAGGAGGAACAACAAATTGAAATTCTTTGATTTTTACATCCATATATCGCATTAATTAAAGCCGAAAACGAGGAACAAGCAAAGAAAAAATATGTAGAATTGGTTGCTGATGACGAGGGTGATTTGGAATTTTGATGGAAACGATAGAGATCATGCCATCGTTAAGTTTTGCCAAACAAAAGGTGAGGGTGGGAGTTGATTCCTGCTAATGATATCTTAGAACAATTGCAGAGTGACCATCCCGAATTGTTGATAATTGACGGAAACTTAATTTAACTAAACACACTGCTGGTAGAACGGCGATAGGTTGTTTTATCAGCAGGCTTCTAACAGGAGGTAAAACAACGTAGAGCAAGGCTAAAGCAAGACTTATAGGCAACTACGGAGCATTGGGAAAGAGCTTGAGCAGATTTGTAATTTGCGTAGGTGGGTTAAGTAATATTTGAAAAATTGTTTGATGAGTCGAGGACTTGAAAATTATTTGAATAATGGATAAAGAACTTATTTGTATTGAAGAATTAAAGGGAGGATTTTCCTCCCTCCCTTAATATGCCTTACTTATAAAATCTTGCATCAAATAGACCAACGGTAGCATCATTTCCAGTACGTTCTTTTTTAATTAGTTTAAAGCCAATTTTATTGGCACCTTTAAGTTTTAATTCGATATTCTTTGGCATTTCACCAGCAGAAATTGTATAGGTTTCTTGTAATTTCTCATCAAGATAGACTTCCAATTTTAATTCTGCAGATATATTTTTACTTTCTTCAGTCAATCCAAAAGTAGTTTTAAAAGTGTTGTATTGACCATTTAAAGGAAATTCAAGCAATGACCATTGATCACCCCTATAATTATCTGAAATTGTAATGTAGTTGCTATAATCATTTCCAATATTATCAGAAATTGTTTTTTGGTTAAATGAATAACTATATAAATCGCTAAAACCTACTTCGCTTTGGAAGTTCATATAATCTAGATCTCTTCCAGGGTAAAAAGCGGATTTTTCGCTTGTTTTACCTATATTTATTGTTTGATTAGCGCTATCCCATTCCACTGGAGATCCAAGTTGCTCACTAATGAAGCGTAAAGGAACATAAGTAGTACCATTGTATGTAAAAGGTTTGTTTTCTGGCATCTTAGATACCTGGTTAATCTTGATATCTTTGACATTATAGAAAACTTCGAGTGTTTTACTATTAGAACTAGCATAAACACCCGCACTACCTAATAGGAGCGCACCTGCAACTGAAAATCCGATTAATTTTTTTTTCATAAATTTTATTCCTCCATAAATCTAATTGAATGAGACATATTGCTCAAGTGTAATGGTTCTTTGTTCGTTGTTTATTAATAAAATCAAAGATCCTTTTTACTCATATTATTATAATGTATTGGACAATTTTAGCAAGTTTAATATTATTTTAAAAAATAAGGAAGGTATATGTGTTCACTTTGTTTATATGTATTAGCTTTGTTTAATCGAATGAACCATTAAAGAAAGTAAAAAAATCGCAGCGTTTGCAGACGCTACAGCTTCAGTACGAAACTATTTGAATTTTTAAGGTTTAGCAACTTTGATTGAAGCTACTTCTCCAAAATAGAGCGATTAAAACATCTCTCTAATAAACTCAGAATATCCTAAATTCATTGGCACAGCCCAAATGTAAAAACCAACTAGAGTCACGCAGACTAAAAGGTATTTATAAATTTTGTCGGGTAGTAGTTTTTCGAAGATTAACGAAAAAACAACGATACATCCAATTTCAACAACCATAAGTATTATTACTGGCAGTATAATAAATTGCACACTTAATCCACCAGATGCAAAAGCCTTTAATAAATCCATACAATTACCTCATTTTATATTATATGTAAATTGTGACATAGAAAAAGCCGCAGCGTTTGCAGACGCTACATCAGACTGATGAACAATTTGAAGATTAAACGAAAATAGAGCGATTAAAACATAGCTCTAAAAAATTCATAAAACCCCATATCCATTGGAATAGCCCAAATAAAGAAACCTAGTAGTGCAATTGGGCCCATCAAGAAATTATAAACCTTAGTTGGCAATATTTTTCCGAATAAAGCTCTATAAATTGCTACACAAATCACCATTACAACAGGTAGTAATAACATAGGTGGAATGAAATAAAGCAGACTTGCACCAATGGTTAAACCTGAAAATATGTCCATTGAATTACCTCGTATATGTATTTTTTGTAAAATGTAACATAAAAAAGGTGTAGCGTCGTTACACGCTACAGCTAAGAATTGGTTAATGCCCTTTGAGGTTATCAAAAGTATTATATCACACCGTAGGAGGGCAAACCTATGAAACAAGGGCAAAACAAGGTAACGAAAGAAAATTTACTGCAGTGGATTGAAGACTATAGCTGGATGATTGAATCAATCAAAGAAGAACGGCAGCCAGTAGCGAAGGTAGATAACAACAGCTACATCGGTGCAAAAACAGCTATATATGGGATTGAAGCAACACTACCAAAGGCAAGTGGTGGTACGAGTGATCCAGTATTTATTGAGGTGCAGCGACGAGTGTATTCAAGTCACAAACGCATTCGTGAATATGAAATTAAGGTTGTTGAGGTGCAAAAGCGTATTCCATTAGTGCAAGGAGACAGGGAAATTGAGGTGCTGCATAGGCTTCTTAATGGGAATAGCATGAGAGCAATTGGTAAGCACATGAAGCTTTCTAGTACAACGATATTTAGAATTAAGATTAATATTATAGAACAAATGCTAAAAAAGTACGTTTTATAAGTATATTATGCTATTTTATTAGTCTTTGATATCGATATAAATGTTTTTGTGAAATTTAACAAGATAAAAATATGTATATTTAACTAAGTTGTAGGTATTAATAACCTAAAATTGTAAAAAAAGAAGGTTTTTTGTTAAAAAGATGGAATTATATTGTTGTACCGGTGCATAAAATAATCGAAAGGGGTATGTGGAATGAAGAAAATTTGTTTAGCTTTGTTATGTACTATTTTAGTATTACCATTGTTTTTATTCAACCAAACAGTTGCTTTAGGTGCGCAAGGGGATATCGAAACTTTAAACTCTACTCCTCCATTTGACACAAATGTAGTTTTGGAAACTAAAGAAGTCGATGGGAAAGTTGTAACTATTTACGAAGATCTACCTGATACATTTTCTGTAAATGCAAATCAAGAAACAGGTGAGCAAAGTATTTCTCCATTATGTGCTACTTGTAATCAAAAAGTCTATACAAAGGTAAATACATGGACTGAATCATCTGATTATAACTTTGGATGGCATCCTGGCTTCAGTGGTTATAACCGTGCAAGTGGTTATTGGTTTAGTACATCTAGTGTATCATTTTCAGTATCTGTATCATATGGACCACTGTCAGTAAGTATTGCTGATGCTGGAGGCAACGGTTATTATATTTCTGCAGATTATAGTCAATGGAGTAGACCAGCAGTATTCGGAAAGTATATTGTTACAAAATATAAAGTAGATGAATATAATCCTGCAGGGATTTTTCTGAAAACGTATTATGAAAATTATCCAAGTGCACAAAGTACCTATGTGAAAATTTTATACAAATAAATAAAAAGATGGAGGGTTTACCCTTCATCTTTTTTTGAAGGGAAGGCATCTATGAGAAAGCATATAGTATTTTTTTTACTTTTTATTTTTGTATTACTAAGTGGTTGTAATGAAAACCACAATATATCCAACCCAGTGTTTAATTGGAATGGACATAATTATATTGTAACAAACGAACCAATAACCAAAAATGAATTGGATGAGAAAATTGGGAAAATAACAATACAAACAAAAGAATTACCGAAAAATCATGAAGAAGGTTATAAACTAAGTGAGGGTACAAATTTATACAAAATAAAAAATACGGAAATTACGAATAATATTGATAGCATGATGGCAATAGAAATTAAAGGGGAATATAAAGTTGCAAGAATACTTAATGAAATAAAGTAATATATGAAAAAAACTATTTTGAATACATTTTAATGTGTAACAAAAGGAACAAATGAAAAGCATGTAGCATGTTTTGTAATCGAAAAAATATGATGTAAACTCGGAGGAAGGTCGGTGCGGTAAGGTTTTCCTTCCTGGGCATTTATAAAATACCAAATATTAGGGAGAAACAGACCAACGACCGACCTGCGCTCCATAAACTTATTCGGAGCGCGACAAACACTGCCGGCCCATATTTTTAAGAGATTAGGTATCTTAATTAATATAAAAGGGCTAATGGTTGGGAATTATATCCACATTACCTGTTGTATTGTATAATCAAAGTACAATATTTAAAAGGTGATGGTAGTTTTGCTAACAATATTACAAATTGTTTTTTCAATCATAGTTGTATCACTCTCAACTTACGGAATTATCACAAGTGATTATTCGTTGAATTTCTTACTGATATTCATATTAGGTTTATTGATTTCCCATGCAGAAGGTGTGGGTACAGAATCTTCTGGTTATAATTCACATGCGGAAGGTATGAATACCAATGCTCTTGGAAGTAGCTCACACGCAGAAGGTATGGATACAAAGGCTTCTGCAAATTTTTCCCATGCAGAAGGTGTGCGTACAGAAGCTTCTGGATATGCTTCTCATGCGGAAGGACCGTATACAAATGCTTCTGGATATGCTTCTCATGCGGAAGGATGGTATACAAATGCAGAAGGTTATTGCTCGCATGCACAAAATAGAGAAACAATCGCAAACAATTATGCATCAACAGCAATAGGAAAATTTAATAAAAAATTAAAAGGTGAATCTTCATCTGCAGTCCAAAACAGTGACGAGTTTGTAATAGGAAACGGCATCGCGGATCTAATACGTAGTAATGCTTTTAATAGTGGAAGGCATTACTTATTTTAAATTAATAATGCGTATTGCGCTTCTTCTGAAGTGAATTTTCCCCCATATTCTGAAATCAATTGATCGGAAATAGCCGAATCAGACATACTTTTCATAGTTAAGTAGATAGAAAGGGATAAAAGAAGGCATTTTTACTTAGTTTTTATTCCTTATCTAGGTCTTATGTGGTAACTTTAGTGTGTACATATGGTTTTTATTAAAGGAGAGGTATGGAATGTTACATAGGAAATCATCTAGCAATAATATAATGATTAAAGCTCTAGCTACGAGTGTGATGATAGCTGCTGTCGTTATTCCAGTTGCAAGTGAAAATGTGGAAGCAGCATCAGTAACAAAAACTACATTTAAAGATGTAACTAAGTCACATTGGGCATATGAGTCCATTAAACAGGTAGCTGAAAAAGGACTAGTAACAGGATATGAGGATGGTACATATAAACCATCTGCTCAAGTTACACGCGCAGAGTTTGCGACATTCTTATCTAGGATGTTCGATAGCAAAGACCGCACTACTGCAAAATTTAAAGATGTGGGTTCACATTGGGCAATTGATGCCATTCAAGAAGGATTAGCAGTTGGATTTATTCAGGAGAGCGACTTCACGAACAATAAATTTGAGCCAAACAAACCAATGACGCGTGGTGAAATGTCTCGTTGGCTTGCAAATGGTTTAGCTCATGCTAATCCTGAATATGCAAAAGCAATTGAAGAAATGGCGAATTCAAGCCTTACAATTATTCCGATTCCTGAGTTTTACAAAGGTGGGGTAAACAAAAAAGATTTACCTTATATCGGGGTGGCACTAGGTACTGGATTGCTTTCTGGCTACAGTGACTTTACGTTCAAACCAAACGGTAATACAACTCGTGCCGAGGTAGCAACAATTCTTATCCGCTTTATGGATGCTATGAAAAAAGCACCTTCTGATTTCACAGGATTACAGGAGTTGCTTGAGGTTGCTAACACAGGAACAAACATCTTAACAATTTCTAATTTCAAGAAAACGAAATATACAGGATATGAAGCTATTCTTGGTAAGCCTCATACTCATTTGAATAAAGGAGTTGCGACAATTGAACGAGCAATAGTGATAGATACTACTGGTTCGAAAGCAAAAGGAATCTATAAAGATATGTTCTTTAATGAAAATACTCCATCTTATAATGGATTAAATAGAAATTTTTATACAGTTTTTTACGAATACACTTTAGTCCCAAGTCGGGACGTTAGTTTGCATGGCATTGCCGATGGCTCGTTAGAGGGCTATGGATTATCATCTCGTGTTGACAAAAGCAAAAGCGAACAATTTAATATCTCAACACCTAAGAATGTATTAGATAATGATTTTAAAAATGGCGGAAAATATCGATATTGGGCAGAAGGCAGTTTCTTAAATCGACCAGGAATATCAATAACAGGTCGAGCGGACGATAATAGTTTTTACTATTATGAAATTCCGCAATAGAAATGACAATTAAATGTATTTATAGAGACAAATTAATAACAATTAAGACCACTCCGCGATGAAGTGACCGACTTAACCGATTATGAACCTATCAAAGAAATATTATTAAAGATTTTATTTTAATTTTAAAGATTGTTAATATTGCTATTGTAAAAAAAGTCACTCGTATAAAAAATGAGTGACTTTTTCCACTTAATTAATCCTTTGCACCTGCCCGGTGTTAAATAATTTTATATTTTTGAGTACCCCAGTGTACCCCAATTTGTACCCCAATTAAGTGGGGTACAACGGGTAAAAACGGACAACACCATTTTTTGCTAAATAAAGAATTAGATAAAAATCCTTGTTTTTGAAAAATTTAATATTCTATTTTTTTCATATCAAAAATGCAAAAACCCCGCCAAATCAATATTTTTACGCTATAATGTAGGACGAGGTGAAGAAAATGTTTGTAAGTGAAAAACAAATTGAAATTCGATATGCTGAGACTGACCAAATGGGCGTAGTGTATCATGCGAACTACATCATTTGGATGGAAATAGGTCGTTCACAGTTAGTCAATGATGCAGGCTTTGAGTATGCAGAGTTAGAAAAAGATGGTTATGTATCGCCAGTGATGGATTTATCCGTTTCTTATAAGGCTGCTATGCATTATGGCCAAGAGGCAACGGTTCGTACATGGGTGGAAAAACACGATCGCTTACGTACAACATATGGCTATGAAATTTTACATGAAGACGGCACGATTGCAGCGACTGCTCAGTCCGTACATATTCTAGCGCAAAAAGATACGTTACGTCCGGTATCCTTAAGTAAAATTGATCCGGCATGGGATGCGAAATACAAAGAAATCGCACGCGAGACGAAATAGGAGAAAAGAACATGGAACTTTTATTGGCAATCGGTGCAATTATGGCTTGTCTAGGTGTTGTGCTAGGTGCTTTTGGAGCACATGCACTAAAAGATAAATTTGCGTCACCACATTACGCAGCCATTTGGGAAACTGCTGTGCAATATCATATGTACCATTCATTAGGTTTACTAGGGCTTGGTATTTTATCGAGTGATGCCCTTTTAGGAGCTTCTAGTATGCTTTCTTGGGCAGGTTATTTAATGTTTGCAGGTATTGTGTTTTTCTCAGGTAGTTTATATGTATTAGCTGTTACAGGTGTGAAAAAGCTTGGAGCGATTACCCCAATCGGTGGGATGTTATTTATTATTGCCTGGGTGCTAGTGGCTATTGCCGCTTTTTCTTAAGAAATACTTAGATCCACTATAAATACGAGTGAGGTAGTTCCTATGGAGCTATCTCATTTTTTATAAAGAAGTAAAAAAATGAAACAAATTGTTCTATTTGTGCGTACTACATAATGAGTAGATTATTTTAGCATTTTAGCTTATTTCAACGGTTGCTCTAACATTCGCTGAAATAGAGGATCTCAGGTTAAAAACTTCACGTCTGTGAAAACGCCTGAGGGGCTAAAGCCTGCAGACGCAATGATGTCGAGGCATAACTGATATGGTAAAATAAGTGTTAAGTATATAAGTTGAAGGTGGGAATAAAAATGGGTTTATTAAAAGCAGGAGTTGGCGCATTAGCAGGTGTTCTAGAAGATCAATGGCGTGAATATTTCAATTGTGAATCACTTTCAGCGGATATTCTTGTGGCAAAGGGTGTTAAACGTACTTCTAAACGAGGGTCAAATAAAGGTAATGACAATATTATTAGTAATGGCTCTATTATTGCTATAAATGAAGGGCAATGTATGATGATTGTCGAGCAAGGGAAAGTAGTGGAGTTCTCTGCGGAGTCTGGGGAGTATGTTTATGATACATCAACAGAGCCTTCGATTATGTATGGCACTGATTTGTCTGAAGGAATTATAGAAACATTCAAGCAAATTGGTAAACGCTTTACTTTTGGAGGAGAACCTGCAAAGGATCAGCGAGTGTACTATTTTAATAAAAAAGAAATCGTAGGTAATAAATATGGGACTCCAGCACCGGTTCCTTTCCGCGTTATCGACCGTAATATCGGCCTAGATATTGATATTGCTATTCGTTGTCATGGGGAATATTCATATAAAATTGTTGATCCATTATTATTCTATACGAATGTTTGCGGAAACGTAGAGCGTGAATTTACAAGAGATACTATCGATAGCCAATTAAAAACAGAGCTGATGACAGCGTTACAGCCGGCTTTCGCACATATTTCAGCAAGCGGGGTTCGCTATAGCGAAATTCCGGCACATACAGTTGCTCTAGCAGATGCCCTTAATAAAGTGTTATCAGAGAAATGGCTAGCAACTCGTGGTTTAGCAGTTGTATCCTTTGGCATCAGTTCTTTAAAAGCATCTGAAGAAGATGAAGCAATGATTAAACAACTACAACGAAATGCAGTAATGCGTGATCCAGGTATGGCTGCGGCTCATTTAACGGGTGCTCAGGCGGAAGCAATGATTGCAGCATCCAAAAATGATGGCGGAGCAATGGCAGGATTTATGGGCATGAACATGGCAGCTCAAGCAGGCGGTGTTAATGCAGGACAGCTTTACCAAATGAATGAGCAAAATAAACAGGTAGCCCAGCAACAACAAACAGCGACGAACTCAGATGCATGGAAATGTGCATGTGGTAACGAAAACACTGGTAAATTCTGCTCAAATTGTGGGACACCAAAACCTGCAGAAGAAGGATGGACTTGTACATGTGGTGCTGTCAACAAAGGCAAATTCTGTAGCGAATGCGGTGCTAAAAAACCTTCAGGAGCATTACAATACGTTTGCGATAAATGTGGATGGCAGCCAGAAGATCCAGCGAACCCACCAAAGTTCTGTTCGGAGTGTGGCGATGTCTTTGATGAGAATGATGTTAAGTAAGGAGATGACTAATGATGCCAACGCAAGATGCTGAAAATTTTAAACAAGTAAAGCTTGATTTTGACGCTGAGTGTCCATCATGTAGTGCATCTATTGAATTTAACCCCGCAACTGGAAAGCTTACGTGTCCATATTGTGGCTATGAGACTGAAATTGCAGCCCCAGAGAAGCGAGAGGAAAAAGTTGCCCAGGAAATGGATTTTGCAAAGGCTGAAGAACGAGGGAATTTTAACTGGGGTGTAGAGAAAAAAACAGTTATTTGTAAATCCTGTGCGGCAGAAACTATATATGATGCATTACAAGTAGCCGATAGTTGCCCGTATTGTGGTTCTAATCAAGTTATGGAGGCTAGTGCTAAAAATACACTAGCACCGAACGGAGTATGCGCGTTTGAAATAACAGATAAGCAAGCAGGAGAGAACTTCCAAAGATGGATTAAAGGAAAATGGTTTACACCGAGAGCAGCAAAAGATAGTGCAAAGCCTGATTCATTTAAAGGGGTTTATCTTCCATACTGGACTTTTGATACTAAAACTAGCTCCAGGTATTCCGCAAGATACGGTAGACATCGAACAGTTACAGATAAAGAGGGGAATACCCGAACTGAAACGGATTGGTATTCCACAAGTGGTTTTTATCAGGAATTTATTGATGATCATTTAATAAGTGCGACAGCCCGTTATGATCGAAATATGATGCGAAAAATAGAACCCTTTAATTTACTCAATAATAAAGCCTATAAACCAGAATATGTATCAGGCTTTTTATCAGAGCGCTACAGTATTGGTTTACAGGACGGATGGAGTCAAGCGAAGAGAGAAATTTCGGATCATCTGGAGGCACAAATTACTTCAAAAATACGTTGGGAACATCATGCGGATGTAGTATCTGGCTTAAATTTCTCAACAACACATGATGATATTACATATAAATATCTAATGTTACCAATTTGGCTTTCTTCATTCCGCTACAAAGAAAAGGTTTATCGATTCATGGTGAATGGACAGACAGGTCAAGTAGGTGGAGATGCCCCGATTTCACCACTTCGTGTAACATTTGCAGTCATCTTATCATTAATTACGATGGCGATTATTTGGTATTTCTTTATGTCAGAATAGTTATGAGCAGTATTCCTGTAGGGTATAATCCATACGTTGGAATACTGCTTTTTAACTTCTTTCATGCAATTATACCGAGGCATAATTCATCTAATTAGTAGAGAATGCATCAGCAAAAAAAATAAATAGGTGAACGGCTGAATAATGTTAGGAAATAGGATGAAATCCTCTAGTTATCACGGCTTTCACTTCCGGTAGTTGCATAAGTTATAATAGGAAGAAATTCTAAGGGGATTTTGCACAGTACTACATGAAAAAGGCGAATCCATGTGTTAGAGTGGCACTAAATAAAAATATATGTACTTAAGCAACCTATTTTATGGGAAAGTCGTTATGAATGATGAATTGTCAGAAAAACGCACATAAACCTAAGCATATGTTTAGTGTACGAATGTAGTATGAAAAAGAAATGTTTTTCGTCAAAGTAATGGTACTTCTTGTGACCTTTATTGTAAGAAGTGATGAGCAGAAAGCGTGTGAAAAAACTTTTTAAAACGCTAATGCGTTTTATTAATACATCATTTTGGTGGGGATTTGTTAAATTTCAGGACAATTTATTCCATAAAATAACGTCATGTGAAGTTGCCAATTTACTTTAAACAAATTATTATACAGTCAGAGAGCTTTTTTTCATGAAATGAGCTGTGAATGTAATGTTATTCTTGGATAACATCATGTATGGAGGTTTCGACAATGGATGCAATTGAAGTGTTAACAAATTTAGATCAAATACATGGGTATTTTCAACCGATATTTAGCGCGGATGCGCATACGGTGATTGCCTACGAAATTTCCGGACAGTTACAAATTGAGGGTCAACAAATTAATTTAAAAGACTTTGTGAATAACGAAGATATCCCAGAAGAATATCGAATCGATATGGAACATAAAATTTTACACGCTGCGTTAGCCAAAGTAGAAGAAATCGGACAGGATATTGATATTTATATTCCAAGTAACCCGAACTTACTGATGCAGGATTTCGGTGAAAGTCATTTTAATATTATTCAACAATATATTAGTGAAGAGGATTTACATCGTATTGTATTAGTTGTTTCTGAGCATCGTTTTTTAGGTGATATTCATAAGTTGCACCATGCAGTACGTTACTTTACGACTTTTGGTGTCAAAATTGCTATTCAGGAAGTAGGTGCGGAGAGTCATTTAGAGCATATTGCTCTATTATCACCACAAATCTTAAAGGTTAATATTCGTGACTTAAATTATGATTCTTGGTCTGCACAGTCAGATATGATATCAGCAATAGGTAGCCTCGCTTATAAAATTGGCGCAAATCTTTTGTTTGAAGGAATCGAAACTGTTTATCAATTACAATTTGCGTGGAAGAATGGAGGCCGATATTATCAGGGCCGATACTTAGCAAATTCCGCATTGACATTCGTAGAGAAGGATATTTTAAAGGAGCGTTTTAAAGAGGAGTGCCAGCAATTTATTACCTCTGAAAAGAAAATTCTAGAGGCGCAATATTTTGAGTTGAAAAAGTTGCGGGAGGAGCTAGAAGCGATCGTCCATCGTGTAAAACCTTCTAGTGACAACATCACACATCTAGAGCATCTAGCGCAGCTGTTGGATAGTTATTCGTTCCGAGTGTATATTTGTAATGAAGATGGTTTCCAACTATCGCCAAACGTAATGCGTATAGAAGGTCAGTGGGAATTGCAGCCAAGAGCGATCAATAAAAACTGGAGTTGGCGTCCATACTTCCTACAAACAATCATTAAAATGCGCAACGATCAAAGCGGAGAAATTTCAGAGCTTTATCGAGATATCGAGACAGGGGAAATTACAAGAACATTTTCGATTGCTATAAACGAGCATGAGTACTTGTTCGTCGATCTTTCGTATGATTACCTTTATGAGCACAATATCTTTAGATAGTACTACAAATGCCTATATATCAAAGTCTGGGGTACAAGAATAACTTGTACCCCATTTTGTACCCCAAATTTGTGTAGAAAAAGAGAATCACTTGAGTTTTATTATCAGGATGCAACGCTACCATGGCCTGAAAAAGCATTGCTGTTATGAAACTGAGAAAGAAGCTAAATGAATCAGTGGAAAGCAAAGGAAAAGGAAGAAATAAAAATTGATATAGTAAATCTCCAGCCGTTTATGTATATTTATGGAGGAGGGAGTTTGAACAATGAAAAAATTACTTTTAGTACCACTAACATTGCTACTAGTTATTTTGTTAGTAGCGTGTAACCAAGATAAAGAAAGCGATAGTGGTAAGAAAACCGATAATGCTGATAAAACAGCAGAGGAAACACCATTAAAAGTCGATAAAGGACTATTAAACGTTGAAGTTACAATACCAGCTTCGTTTTTGGAAGGTCAGGACATCGATACAGCGATTACTGCAGCGAAAGAAGAAGGGGTTAAAGAAGTCATTAAAAATAGTGACGGCTCTGTAACATACAAAATGCCTAAATCAGTTCATAAAAAAATGTTGAAAGATCTGGAAAAAAGTGTTGTAGAAACGGTAGAAGAAATTAAAACTAGTGATGATTTTACTTCTATAAAAGATGTAACTTATAATAAATCCTTTACTGAGTTTACACTAACTGTAAATAAAGAACAGTTTGAAAACAGTTTTGATGCTATGTCATCAATGGGACTTGCGATAGTGGGAATGTATTATCAACTTTTCAATGGAATGGATCCGGAGAAGTTTAAAGTGACAGTAATTTTTAAAGATGAAGCAAATGGAGATGTAATTAACAAAGTTGTTTATCCTGATGATTTGAATGATAGTAAATAAACTGGAGAACACTTAGTGTGGAATTATCCTCTTTAAATAGGGCATCTAAAAAATGACTATATTTCTAGTCTATTACATGTCCTTTTTGAAGGGGATATTTTTATGAGTAGAACAAATAAAGTCATGTAGACGGAAATTAATTAAAAGCAGAAGAAATTTAGATTTGAAATAAATGGAGAATAGGCCTGTCAGATGCAGATATAAGTAATACCATTAAAAAAGAAATTTCTTTATGAACACACTAAAACTACAAATATGTTTATATAATAATTAAGGGTACAAATATAATTTGTACCCCAATTTTGATCTCTATAATTATTTTAACGGAATTCCAAGTCCTAAGGCAGAAGCAATAGATACAATCGAGCTGATAACACCTAGTATTGTAGTTAATTTCTCTAATGGTTTTTTAGCTTTCTCTTTTTCTCCATTTTTTATATAAGTTTCAAGGAGTTCAAAATGAGCTTCTGCAATTTCTCGTTGTTCAACGGATAGGTGTTGAATTTCTTCGTGAAGTTGTTGTAAAGCATTGATAATGTCACTTGGCGGGCTAGCTATCCCTTGACTGAGTGTACCATTGTTTTCAATAGTTATATTACCTTTGTTTTCTCCAAAAGTTAGACCACCATATTTACTAGATTCACCCATATAACCATCTCCTAATATAATAGTTACTTTCCCAAGTTTTGATACTTTATCTAATACTTGATCAGAATTCTCTTTTGCTAAAATATCTATAATTTCTCTTAAACTCTCTGGTTTATTTTGTTTACTTAACCGGACATTTTCCTCTTTATTAGTAATTTTTTTTTTGAAAAACTTTGTCTGAAATCTTCACTTAATTCAATGATTGGAATAGCATTTAAAGGATCAAAACAATTTTCTGTACCACAATATTTGCAAGTAATGAAATCCATATTTTCAAGTTCGGATTTACTAGCAGTTAAAATACTTCTACTACATTCCTCACATTGAAATTCTAATTTTATAACGAGCGCTTCTTGTTTTTCTAATTCAGATAATTGATCAATAACTAATCCAAGAGGCAAGTTAGTTATTTTTGCAATATAACTATGGTAAAATTTATCAATTTTACTAATAGCAATTACCTCAAGTGCATTATCTATTTTTTGAGAAATTTCCCATGGCTTTAAATTGCTCAATACTTTTACCTCGCAGAATAAATTTGGTAAATCAATTTTTCTCTAATATAATCCAATACACGTTCAGACGCAAATACATTGAACTTAAATGTCTTTGTATTGACACCGATTCGAACAGAATATTCTTGTTTAACGCCATCAACACTATGTTCAAATAGTATAGATCCTTTTTGTTTGGAAAGATAAGGTTCTAAATAATTGTATAAGGGTAAACCTCGTAGTTCTCTAATACTACCTAATCCTATCGTTTCAAGACCACTTAACAGTAACAAAGTAAAAGGTGTTGTTTCTAAAATACCGGTGATATGTTCGCAATTTAAATTTTGCTCTAGAACTGATAATTCACCACTAGTATAGTATTCGTCAATTGCAGAAAGTATACTCACAATGGATTGACCTTGCGTTTCTTCAAATGTATTGACTAATCCTGCTGGTCTTCCTGTAGCATCAATCAGCCTTCCTTGAAGGGAATCCGCTAAAGTCGCAAGGTTACCACCATAATTCTCCAATAAATCATACTGTTTGAATTCGTATTCTTCATCGACTATTTTAGTTAACCAAGCAATTATTTTTTTGGCAACAGTTGAACTTGCTCGTACTTCAATTATTCCCTTAACTTCATCAATGTAAACAGTTGTAATTTCGTGTTTAATGTATTCTCTACGGTTAGCTAAAAAGTAATCAACATTGACACCTGTTCTATGAATAAATCGTAAATAATATAGTTGTGAACCTTCGATTTCAGCAGCACCAATAATGGTAGGATCAATTGGTACATTTTCGCTATTTGGTGTAACTACTGTTTCGAAAGGATTAAATGGCATTTTTTTAATAATACTTTGTTTAAATCCTGTTAAATCAGTTTTATTTGTCGCCTGGTACCAAGCTAAAGAAACTGCTCCAGAGAAAATATTATTGCTGATCATTTTAAGAACATCGCCATCAATATGCTCAAAAACATCCCATACTCTGCTAGCTAATTCATTTACATTGCCATTGGTATCTAAAGTAATTTTATTACAAATCTCTTTAAGTAGAGTTTTGCTTAATCTATGCAAGTCTTGGGGGAAAATTAAAGATTTAATCGTGTTCATTTAACACCCTCCAGAATTATATTCTGTGTTCGATGATAGTATGCATTTTGCTTAATAAATATAATAGTATATGTTTCATAAACCCAAAAAATGACAAAATAATGTTGGTTGACACGAAAAGATGGACATATATAGACCATGGTTGATAAAGCTAGGGAGGAAACTATCAGAAAATGAAAGTGATTTTATAAAACGTCAATTCAGTACTGAACCTTAAATTAAAAAGTCACTCATTAAAAATTGAGTGACTTTACTTAATTATTCAGCAAAATGAATTTAGGGTACAAAGGACAAGCTTGTTCTCAAATGTACCCCAATTGATTTAGAGGAATGTTAGTAAACGTTTGTTCCTAAATTTAAGATTCTCTGTTCCTCGATAGAGCGAGGTGAGGATATTTCTGGTATAATAAACTGCGAGAGAGGATGATCAGTATGAGTAAAAATATCGTTGTTATAACAGGGGCAGGCAGTGGTTTAGGTGCAGCACTTGCTAAAAAGTATTCGTCTTTAGGCTATCACATTTGTTTACTTGGTAGAACAAAATCAAAGCTTGAGAATACGGCTAAAACTTTAACCAATGGCTATTCTATTTATGAGGTGGATGTTACTTCAAATCAAATGGTTACTCAAACAATTCATTCTATACAAGATGATTTTGGATCGATTCCATTGCTAATTAATAATGCGGGTGTTGGTTATTTTGATTATGCTGAAAACTTGAGTGAGGATTCAGTGCATCAAATGATTGATATTAACTTAAAAGGAACAATTTTTTGTACACAAGCCGTACTAAAAGGTATGAAAGAACGTAATGAAGGAACAATTGTTAATATTGTTTCTACAGCTGGATTAGATGGAAAAGTAACTGAATCAGTTTATTGTGCTAGTAAATTTGGTGTCCGAGGATTTACCGAGAGTCTAGCATTAGAATTAAATGAAACCGCTATTAATGTATGTTCTGTATACATGGGTGGTATGAGAACAGAATTTTGGGACGGAATATTTACTGAGGAAAAAACGAAAACATTAATGGATCCTAATGACATCGCGGATATTATCATGAATAATATTAAACCGCGAAAATCGTTAGCTGTAACCGAGGTTGTCATTAAAAATAAACGATAACAACATAGTTTTTTCTTTTCAGCAACCATTAAGTGCATCAGTTGAGAAGAGCTTTTAGAGAAAAAATTTAAATCTTAATGGATATCATAAAAAAGATCAGTGCTCATTTTTTAGAATGAGAAATCTGGTCTTTTTATGTCTATTCAAGATTTCAAATTTATATAGTTATATAGGCACTGTACGTTACAAAACTGTCATATTGTAATGTTTTTAGTCATGTAAAACGATGGTTGTGGTCCAAATTGCTTGGTATAGTTATCGATGCTGTTATGAAAATTTATAACCTTGTACCCAGCAATGATTGCAAAAAGGAGAATGAAAATGAAATCACTATTAAAAATCTATATGTCTATAATTGTTATGATTGTGGCCTTTTATAGTTTAACGCCAACAATAGTAAACGCAGATGCAAATGAAAAAATTCAAAAGATTGATCAATTTGTTCAAGAGCAAAAGGCGATTAGTAAAATTCCAGGGATATCGATAGTAATTGTAGAGAAGGGGAAAACGGTTTATGAAAAAGGCTTTGGATACGCCGATGTTCAGTCAAAAACACCAGTAACCTCCAATACATTATTTGAACTAGGATCTACATCGAAAGCATTCACTGGACTGGCCATTTTAAAATTGGAAAAGGAAGGGTTACTAAAACGCTCTGATGATGCCAAAAAGTATATCCCATGGTTGGAGTTGAAATATAATGGAGAACCTCAGCCGATTACTATTAATCAATTACTGTATCATACAAGTGGTATAGCTACGAACACAATATCAACTATACCTAAAAGTAACGAACGGAATGCACTTGAGTTGACGGTGAAAAAATTGCTTGATCAGCCATTAAATAGACAACCTGGTAGCTCATTTGAATACGCAACAGTCAATTATGATGTTTTGGGACTCGTTATTGAAAAGGTTTCAAAACAACCCTTTGATATGTATATCAAACAGCAAATATTAGAGCCAATCTCTATGAATGATTCATTTGTTGGACTTCATCAAGTTAAATCTAATGAAATGGCATCAGGATATAAAATCGGACTAATGAGAGAGCAGGAATATACACCACCTATTTACCGTGGAAATATACCTGCAGGATATGTAATAAGTAACACAAATGATATAGCAAAATGGTTAAAGCTACAGTTAGGAAATAGCCAAATTTCTTCGGTTGATAATAAAATGATTCAAGAATCTCATATCCCAGATCAATCTGTAGAGCCCTTCGATAAGGATACATACTATGCAAGCGGATGGGGAGTTATGGGAAAAGACGATAAACAATATATATCCCATGCTGGTAATAATCCAACATTTTCATCTTATTTCATCATGCAGCCCGATGAACAACTAGGAGTAGCCGTATTATCCAATATGAACTCGAGCTATACAACGGCGATAGGGCAAAGTGTGATGGATTTATGGGAAGGGAAGACGGTAAATACTATTCATGCTGACAACTATCAGAATTTGGATAAAATTGTTTCACTTATATCCGTTATTGTTGTAGGCTTTGGGATGTTTTTAAGCGTTCTATTGCTAAAATCCTTGAAGAAGGTTAGTAAAAAACAACGAATTATAGTAGCTTTAACTATGAAAATGGCTTTATTATTAGTTATTCATTCTTTAAGTGTTGCAACAATTTTTGCACTGATCATGATGTTCCCGAAAATATTATCTGGGGGATCAAATTGGGAATTTATTAAAGTATGGGGTCCAACGTCAATCACTGTGTTATTTTATAGTGTTATCGTGTCAGGTGTTATTTACTATTTAGTAGGTTTGGTGAATATTTTTACCAAAAAGAAAATGAATTAAAAATGTAGAGATTTGATGGATAAAGAAATATATGGTAATGTGAAAATAACTTTAGGTGAAGGGGGAGAATCCAAATGAAAAAAAGATCAATACGTTTTTTAAGTATGGGTATCGGATTCTCAACTGCTGTTTTTTTCTAAAATGGAGTTTTTAGGGGCGAGTCTGCCCTTTTTTAGAAAATAAAACCCTAAAGGAGATTGCCTATGAATACTAAAATAACACGCAAAAATCCAATCCAAGTACCGAACCCTGTTGGCAATTACAGCCATCTTACAATAATTCCTAAGGATGCAACAATGTATGCATTATCTGGACAGATTGGAGTAGGAGCTAGCGGTGAATTGCCATCGTCACTAACCGAGCAGGTTAAGAATACATTAAAAAATATTCAATTAATATTAGAAGCAGAGGGTCTTAACGCAGATAATGTGGTGAAGGCCAATATTTGGGCAACAGAAGAAATAGATTGGGATGACTTCTATCAACAATGGGAAACGATGTTTGGAAATCCTTATCCATCTATGACAATAGCTTATATTACTGCTTTAGGACTTCCTGACATTAAATTAGAAATTGATATTTGGGCTGCTAAATAAGCAGAGTACCGACAAAATCTTTATGATTTTGTCGGTTTTTTTATAAAAAGTAAATTTTGGGGTAAATGATATGAAAAAAAGGCCACTTTCCCAAGCGGAAAGTGACCAAAGAAAGATTTAATAATGATGGGGGTGTGTTTCTTGCCCAAGGTATGAGCAAGTTGGAAGCAAATTAGGTACACTACCATTTTATGAAAAAGAAAAGATTGCTGTTAGGTCTTTGCCTAAATCAATAACTGTTTTTTAGGCGTGTTTTTTAGAATTAGTAGAAGTTTTCAGCAAGGAAGGTACTGTCCAATAAGTACCCATGCGCCATAACCACTCAAATGGACCAAATTTAAAGAATTTTAACCAAATCTTACTGAAAAGTAATTGGAAAATGTAAATGCCAATACAAATCCAAAGTGATTGGATGAAACGAATATTGCCAATAAGGTGAAAGGCATGGCCAATTATTAAAATCAGCGCGGTTTGTCCTAAATAATTTGTTAATGCCATTCGACCATAGTATTTTAATGGTGAAAGCAAAACTTGACATAAAGGGTGTTGCAATAAAAGCATTAATAATCCTACATAAAATGCTGATACAAATGGGCTAAATTGAAGCCCGATTAGTGCAAAATTTTCAATGTTTGTCACATGTTCCTTAAGCTCACCTTCTGTCATTTGATCAAAGTTCACCATTGCCTCTGGGACATAATGCCATTGATACAGCAATCCCCCAATGCTAATAAAGAACATAATAACTGTCAAAATAACTATTCTTTTACGATTGTCATGGATCTTTTCAAATATTCGATACTGCCCAGCAGCTAATCCTAGTAAAATTAGAGGGAACGGCATAACAATTTTGAAACCCAAATAAGCGGTTACTGCTAATAAAATAAGCCCGATAGTCAGGTTTATTTCTTTACGAACTTTGTAAAAAGGTAACGCAATTAGCCCAAATATTGCATAGATGGTTAATGCTTCTCCAGGTTGGAAATAAAAGTGTACAAGTCCGATTAACAATAAAATAATTATTCTTCTAATAAATAATAGGTACGCATTTTCATTTTTAGCCATGGCACGGGAAATGAAAATATAAAAGCCAACACCAAATAAAAACGAAAAAATGGTGAAAAACTTACCTTCCACAAAAAGTGTTAAAAATCTATTATATGCAACATCTACAGATGTTTCTGGTGGATTAATCCACAGTAATCCTGGAATATTGACTAGAATAATCCCTAATAAAGCAAATCCCCTTAAATAATCTAGTGTATCAATTCGTTTGTTTAATTCAATTGGTTGCATTTTCTCACTCCTCATTCACAAAGTATACGGAAGTTATCCATAAAGTAGTAACGATGAATGTTACGCCAATCTTACAAAATCGTCATATAACATTAATTATTTTCTGGATACATAGATAAAATGTCTTTTGCATGCTGTCGTAAAATATCGACTAATTCTTTCGGTTCTACAATTTGTGCATCCATACCAAGTCGATAGAAGAGGGGGCTAATAAAATTCAGCTCACCCTTGTCTATAATGGAATAAATATAACCAGTGCCATCTTCTTTTATCACGACCAAATCTTCAAGGTTTGGTTCGCTTTTGCATTGTCGCACACCTTCTCTTGATAAACGTACATGTAAACGGATAGGTTGATTATGTTCATATGTGCTACTAAACCACTCCTTCAAATTTACAAATATCTCTTTGTTTTCTTCACTTTCTATAATGGAAAGTATGCGGTCTACACGAAACAGTAATATTTTTTGTTTTGTGAAATCAAAGGCGGGCATATACCACAATCCATCATGAGCATACACACCAATTGGATGAATATGTTTCGTTGTTGTCCCTGATTTGGATTCATAGTGAATATGTAGATTTTTGTTTTCAATGGCTGCCTCTAAAACTGCTTTCAATAAAGGGGTTTCAATTGCTCGTTTTGGATTCCAAAATGCGATGTAGGATTGAAGTTTATCTACTTTCCGCTTAGCTTCTTCTTGTAGCGAGCTGTAAAGCTTTTGAGAAGCGGATTTTATTTCCGTATTAAAAGGTAAATCACGATAATAATGAAGTGATTGGAACGCAAAGAAAATCGAAACTGCTTCATCTTCTGTAAATAAAATAGGCGGTAGAAGTCTGCTCGATAGAACAGTATAGCCACCGTTTCGTCCTTGTTCTGCATAAATAGGTAAGCCCATATCACTTAAATCTAAAATATATCGGTGAACCGTGCGAATCGATATGTTGAATTCATCCGCTACTTCCTGTGCAGTAAATTTCTTTTTTGCACTAACAAACAAAAGGATATCTAATAGACGTTTTGCTTTTGACACATTTATTCACCTTTTTCATTTAAACATGCCACTAGTTGTCATGTTTTTTGTTTAGTATAGACCTTGTTCAGGAGTTTTACAAAAGTTTAAAGGAGACGATGTTATGGCACGAGAAATCATTTTATTTATAGCGACTAGTTTGGATGGTTATATTGCGAAAGAAAATGATGATTTACAATGGCTAGAAGAAGCAGAGAGCGAAGGGGATGCAGGCTATTCGGATATGTATCAATCCATTGATACTATTATTATGGGCAAAAGAACGTATGATTACGTTGTAGACCATATTGAGTCTTTCCCATATCTCGATAAGAAATGTTATGTATTCACAACGTCATTAAGTGGACAAAACGAACATGCTGAGTTTGTGAATGAAGATGTTGTAACGTTTACAAAAAAATTAAGGGAACAGGAAGGCTCTAAAATTTGGATGGTAGGTGGAGCGGGAATTCTCGATCCCTTTATAAAGGAACAGTTGATAGATGAAATAATTATTACGGTTACACCGCACCTATTAGGTTCTGGAATTCCATTGTTTAAGGATACTAATCCATTTCAAGACCTGGAGTTAGTAAGTACACAACGCTATGGGCAAATGGTGCAAATGCATTATAAGGTGAAGAAAGAGGCTTGATAACAGCCTCTTTTTCCGTAATTAGTAAAGCGAATGATAGATTTCACCCATGATTCCCTTCATTTGATGCATGCCTGTATCAGTATTCGTCATCATAACTATCCCTTGTTCAAGGTATGGATAGGCGACTAGCATACATTGAAACCCGACACCCCAGCCAAGAGAGGAAAACTCGAGTTTGTCGTCCGTGCCATCTAGAAATACACCGAGACCTGTCCATGTTCTACGAATTTCATCACTAAAGTGCTTGTTAGAAACTTACTGATTGAGCAAGCGTTAAAAATGGAGTGCTCATTAATTTTTTATCGGTACCTGCTTCTAGAACACCAAAATGATCCTTCTTACTGATATTTCCCTTTTCGATAGCTACAATCCTTAAACCTGTTATACGGTAATGCTCCATGCGGTCATGAATGTTTATCATCTATTAGCTCCTAGTTTTTTTCTTCATTATAACAGAGGGAGGGGAACTGGTGTTTGTGAAATGAGTTTTTATTTTTTTAATTGTGCATGTACAATCATACAAATACTATCTTTTGTAAACTCACTTTTGTTCCATGATCCATATAGGTGTAACAAGTCGAATCCATTTTGTTCTAATAGCCTCTTCAATTCCATTGGATATGTATAGCGAATTCGAATTGAATCTTCGAAAGTTGAATGTTCTAGCGTATTGATAGAACGACCAGTTAAAATCTGTGTGATAGGGTCATATTCTTCATGGTGTTGAATGGTTAGTTTTTCTCCTTTGCTAGTTACCAAGCTTTCCTCGTATTCATCTACAATAGATAGCTCACTTAGAATAGGGTTTCGTGTATCGAATACAAATTCTCCTTCAGGATGTAGGTGTTGTTTAACGGATTGGAATAAAGCATTTTGACTTTCATTACTTAAAAAATGTTGAAATGAATTACCTGTCATATAAATAAAATTTGATGTGATTGGTAAATGAAGCTGTGTGCAGTCTTGCACAGTAAAATGTATATCAACATTCTCCTTCTTCGCTTTTTCAATGCCTTGTTGAATCATCCCTTCGTGAATATCAATTGCATAAACCTCAAATCCTTGCTTGGCAAGGGGAATAGCTAATCGACCTGTCCCACAAGCTAATTCAATAATCGTATCGTTCTTTGTTTTTAAGTGATTTTCAATGTATTGTAAATCTACTTTATTATTTTCATAGAGTGCATCATATTCAATAGGGTTATTATATTTCTCTAGATTTCCACTAAACTCATTTTGATACATACAATTTAGCTCCTTCAACTTTATCTTAATTTGTAAGAATATTGTATAATAAATACAATATTCTTACAAATTAGACTGATAGCGGAAATCGCTTTTTCGTTAACTTGTTTTTTGTTTTTTATTTGTAAGTAAATTATTATGAGATTGGGAAAATGAATCAAAGAAGTGAAATAATCCAGGTAATACAATTACCATACCAACAATCGCAAATATTTGACGCGTACTTAAATCAAAAAATGATGAGGAAGCAAACAATATCCCTAATGGCATGGTAACTCGAAGGAATAGTAATCGAACTGCACTTAGTTGGGTTAAACGATCTCTAGGAGCCTTACGCTGAAAAATTGCCGCACTTTGGGCATTAAATAGAGGTATTCTCCAAAGCATGTCTCGTAAAGGAAACTGTTACGACAACTCTGTAATGGAGAATTTCTTCGGGATTAATGAGTTTTTATACTTCAAAAAATTTGAAAGTGTAGACCATTTTAAAACTGAATTAGAAAAGTATATAATGTATTACAATACAAAAAGGATTAAGGCAAAATTAAAAGGCATGAGTCCGATACAATATCGAACCCATGCCCTAGCCGCTGCCTAATGAAATAACCGTGTCTAACTTTTAGGGGTCACTTCAAATCCTGAAACCACTTATGCTTGTTTATATTGCTAATAAGTAAAGCTCTCGTCGAAAAGGTTGAGAGCTTACTTTCTTTTTAATATTTTTTATGGATAGGGAAAAATATAACTATTAATAACATTCCTAAATACAAAGGATACTTTAAAAATTCATTTGTTGAATACCCCATTAAATAAGTCATACCTTTTAACATCATTACTATACCAATTGCAAACAAACCAAGTCTTATTTTTTTCTTCATACAGGTCCCTCCAAATTTAAAATTCTACCTCATTTTGAGCTTGCCTCTTATAGTTTAAGTAATATCGATCTGTTGCGAGACCTAAAGTTGGCTCTACCAAAGCCTATAACTAATTTAAGATGCGCTTTTCCTCCTGCTCTTTCTCTTATTTAATATGGTATCAAAAAGGGACAGCTTTATGCTGTCCCTTTCAACTTTTAGTTCAAAAAATAGCAAAAAAAGTCTATTAGCTATCGGTTTTTCGTTCTTAAAATAATTAATTTAATGGAATGGTTGATTTTAATGTTAATACATCCACTTTGTATAACAGATGTACATCAAAAACTATAAAAAGGAGTGTTTTATTTATGGCTAGTGCTGTCATTGATGCAAATGTTGCAGTAACAGGTGTTACAAAAAACACTAATGGAACAATTAAAGTAACTTATAAAGTAAAGGTAAAAGATGCAGGAAAAACAGGCATATCTATTGGCTACGAATGGCCAAGTAATTATCGATTAAGTGATAGTAGTTTTACAACAGTAGCTAATACTGTTGGTACTCATACTATTACTCTTCCTAAGCCAAAAGTTAATGCTATTGGAACTCAAAATGTTGTTGCTAAACTTTTAGGAAGGTACACGGAAAGCAAACATCTTAAGTCAGTATTTAATTATCCTGATAAAAAAGAAGTAACATATCATGAAGTTAGTAAATTAGAGGCTGGAGCTGAATATTTTGTAGTTGTAGGTTTAGGTGCCGCAATTGAGTATTACTTCAAAAAAAGTAAAATTGGATTCGTTTTAGGCAAAGCATATTTGGGATTCATAACTTATTATGGTCTTACTAGTGTTGGTGTAATTGAAGATTTCCCACCAGCAGTTGTAGGACAGTATCTAAAGGTTACAACTTGGTATTCTTCTCAAGGATTACATGTGAAAACTGAAATTTGGGCAAATAAATCTTCGTTTGATAAAAAAGCAAAAGCCATTTATGTTGGAACAGCAGTTTCTAAATGGTAAAACTTTGTTCACAGTCTCAGACTGTAAACAAAGTTGAACAAGTATCATAGTATGCAATATTTTATACACAATTTAGGTAGTAAAACAGCCTTCAAACGCTGTCAAACCAACGTTGTATAAAATGCTGCATATGCAATAACTTGTAATTTAAATGAAAAGGCAGTAATGACAAGGGTTGGCCCTTCATCGTTACTGCCTACTTCTAATGTTATGTAAAGTCAAAATGTATGAACATGAATAAGACTTTTTTAAAAAAAAGTTGTTAAATCGAATTGAAAGTCCCCTTTATAGAGTGTTAGGTTGTTCAACTCTAACAAATTCATATAACAGGAGGATAGGAGGATATTATAATGTCATCAAAAATTGTAAAACGAGAAACAGAGGTTCGGTACAAAGTTTCCTCGCTGCCGCGCACAAAAAAACAATAAAGTCAGTATATCTGATTTAGGAGTAGAAATTGCTTCGGTAGGTATTGGTACTCCAAATATGTAGCACCAAAAATGGCAAAGGTTTTGGACATTTCTGGCTACGGTCTTACGGTAACTGGATTTGTTGCAATGTTAAAAAAACCGAACTGCAAACAGTTACAATCCGTTTTAGACGATTGTGCGAAGCGTAAGGGGTATTCATATTCTAACAACTACAGAATTGGTGGAGTATGTAGGTTGGAGTGGCAACAATATTACTTATTCAACACAAACAACATATTCGTACCATTAATTTGAGAATTTCATTTAAATCCTTTTGATTTTTTTGAGTTTCCATTCGAATTATCCACCATTCGTTAAAATGAGTTTTGAAATTCATTCAATACTTTATAAAGGGAAAAACAATGATAATTTGACAACCATAATGATATTTTTTTAAAGGTTGATAAAAAGTCCATGAATTTCCCTTTATAAAGAAAGGGGGGCTTCGATCGGAGAATATGAATTCTTAATTGGTTTGATTAGCAATACAGGATTTCCATTTGTCGCTTTTTTACTGATCTTTTGAAGTTCGATAAATCACTAGGATTGCTTGCAGAAGCTGTGAATAATAACACGAATGCGGTTCAATTATTATTATTATTACAAAAAGAAAACCAAGAAAATAAAAATAAGTAATTAAAATGTTTAAATGGAATCGTTATTTTGAGGAGATCAGCAAACCTAATTTTTATCAAAGATATGGCATGTATAGAGACAAGCTATTAGTTGTAACAAGTAAAAGGGAGATTCGTTATTAAGCATATCCAATAAATAAAGGATACGCTTCTTATATGTGTATTTTAAGCATTTTTCTTCGTTTTCGTTGCTCGTTTTCTCGTTGCGGGTTTTTTCGTTTTCTCTAAGGAAGCTTGAAGAGCTGTCATTAAGTCCGTGACATTATCAGGGACTGGGCGTTTATCGTTAGCTGAAATTGTACTCGTAGCTTTTTTCTCTTCTATAAGCTCCATTAATGAATTGCGGTAATCGTCCGTATATTTTTCAGGATTAAATTCGGTTGTTAATTGATCGACGAGCATCAATGCGGTTTCAAGCTCTTTTGGAACAATATTTTGTTCACTTGGAACATTGGGAACATCACCAACACTTCTTACTTCATCTGGGTAATGAATTGTTTCCATCACTAAAGCGTTTTGATAAACACGGACGATCGCTAATTGTTCTTTTGAACGGATAATGATTTTAGCAACGCCTATTTTTCCGGATTGCTCTAATGTTTGACGTAGTAGGGAATAAGCCTTTCCGCCAGTCGAATCAGGGGATAAAAAATAAGTGCGTTCAAAATAAATAGGGTCGATTTCAGTTAATTTCACAAAATCAATGATTTCAACGGCCTTATCTTCATTCTCCTTCCGCAAGCTCTCTAATTCTTCTTGATCTAATACGACAAACTTATTTTTGGCATATTCATACGCCTTTACAATATCCTCATCTTTTACTTCTTGGTTACAGCCTTCACAAACCTTTGTATAGCTAATAGGGGTATGACATTCTTTATGGAGCTGTCGTAATTTAATGTCTTTATTTTCAGTAGCGGCATGAAGTTTTACCGGTATATTGACAAGACCAAATGAAATACTGCCTTTCCAAACTGTATGCATTTGTATCACCTCGTTTTTCTTACTATGATATATTTTGCTTATTTTTATGTATCTTAAAGTGAAATCGTCAAAAACTGAACGTAAAAAGAAAAGTAGGTATTCATATGAAACCAATGCTTTTAATGGAAGTGCTTGAAACGCCTATTGGTGAGGAATGGATGTACGAAACAAAATATGATGGATTTAGATGTATGTTAGTGTGGGACGAACAGCCAATGTTAGTAAGTAGAAATGGCAATAACTTAAATCATTTGTTTCCGGAGATCCTTGACTTTTGTAGGAGTATATTTAATAAAGTTAAAAAGTATTTACCGTTAACATTTGATGGTGAATTAGTGTATTTAAAGAATAACTATAACAGTGAATTTTCGCTTGTTCAACAAAGAGGGAGGATGCAAAACAAAGATGTTATTGCTACGCATGCAAAAGCTTTTCCTTGTCATTATATTGCTTTTGATTTATTAACCTATAAAGGGGAGTCCTTGGCAAGTAAGTATTTGAAAACACGCAAACAGCAACTTTCTAAGCTTTTTACGACTTTAAATCTCCCGGTGACTGTCAATTATGAGGATCAATGTCCTTTACAAGCGATTAGCAGTGTGGAGCATAGTGAATCTCTTTGGCAAGCTATTAAGGTTTACAACGGAGAGGGCATGATAGCGAAGAGGAAAACGAGTAAATGGATTGGAGATACACGCTCGACACATTGGTTAAAAATAAAAAATTGGATCTATGTAACGGTCATGGTTACGAAATATGATCATGGCAATGGTTATTTTCATGGCAGTATATATCAACAGGAGAAGCTAGTTGAAGTTGTTAGTTTTAAACATGGAATGTCAGAGGAAGAACGTAAAACACTTATTGCTTTTTTTCAAGCAAATGGGCAGAGGAATAATGAAACATGGGAGTTGGAGCCATCCATTTGTGTTGATATAGCATGTATTGATTTCGATGGCAGCAAATGTCGAGAACCGCGTTTTCATGCATTTCGACTGGAGATGTTGCCAGAGGATTGTCATTGGCAGCATATGCAGCGTCAACTCTTTCCTATTCCAGATACTGTTCAGATTACGCATCCTGATAAGCCTGTTTGGCCTGAAGCCGGTATTACGAAGGATGGTTATTTGCATTATTTGCAAATGATTTCTCCGTATTTGCTACCTTTTTTGCGAGATCGACCACTTACGTTAATTCGATTTCCTCATGGGGTGCCGGGGGAAAGCTTTTATCAAAAAAGTAGTCCCGAGAAAATACCTGCATTTGCTTCAACAGGATGGATGGACGATATTCATTATCTTGTCTGCAACAATCTTGAAACACTATTGTGGCTAGGCAATCAGCTTGCGCTTGAGCTACATATTCCATTTCAAACTTTACAAACAGAGCATCCTACTGAAATTGTCTTTGATCTAGATCCTCCTTCTGTCGATCAATTTTCGCTTGCCGTTACTGGGGCACTAGATTTAAAGGGAATTATTGATTATTTTAAGCTCCAATCTTTTGTGAAAACATCAGGAGGCAAAGGATTACAGCTATATATACCGTTACCTGAAAATGCATTTACTTATGACGAAGTGCGCGTATTTACGGAATTTATCTGTCGTTTTTTATGTGAGCAAAAACCAGAATTGTATACAATCGAACGTTTAAAGAAGAATAGACATCAAAAATTATATTTAGATTATGTGCAGCATGCAGAAGGCAAGACGATTATTGCGCCGTATTCAACTCGTGGCAATGAGAAGGGCTTAGTGGCAACACCATTACACTGGGAGGAAGTTAATGAGCATTTAACACCAGATCAATTTACGATTCCCGCTGTACTGGAGCGAATGAAAAAAGTGAGCAACCCATTTAAAAATTTCCGTCAAGTAGGGGAGAGCCAGGATTTTCAAACAGCTTTAGTACGGTTAAAGGAGCAATGATGTGCTTATCCACGATTTTGAACATTCTATCCACGACTTTGGACGTTCTATCCATCCTTTTAGGTATTCTATCCACGATTTTGGACGTTCTATCCATCCTTTTAGGTATTCTATCCACGATTTTGGACGTCCTATCCATCTTTTCAGGGATTCTCCTAAGTATGAACAGGCAGATAGGAGCAATTTGGGTGACAACCTTCAAACGTATGTAAATAAATAGAACAAACATATTATTTATAAAAAATATGTTTGTTCTATTTTTTATGATTCTGTTCGTAACGATTGTTGTTTTATCTTGTCTTACTCAACGAACGGAGTAGTTTAATCTAATAAGGTTTATACTGGATGTTATTTTAAATATTAGAAATATGGTAAAATAAACCATTGGAAACATATTAAAAGATACGGAAAAATATTGGCGATTTGATAGGAGGTTGAACATATGAATGATAAGAAGAAGGGGAAATTACAAGTCACGGTAATAGTTTTAATAATATTAATATTGGTTATGGCTTTTGTTTTATTATTTTTAGGTCATTATATTATGGCGTTTGTTTTATTTGGAATTTTTATGGTGATTATTAATTTTATTAGTAATTGGACAGGAATTAATAATGCAGATTTCGTTTATAGAAAAATTCATAAGAATAATGAAAAGTGGTAATAACGCTTAGGTACGATTACAGCAAGTAGATTTGCCAGTTCATCTTTAATGGGTATTTCATGATTTATCAGGATACGGTGTTAACAAATAAGGGATTTTAGGAACAACTCAAAAGAACTCAACCGATAGAGGTAACTTAAAACATCGGAATTAATTGAATGAAAGAGAGGGCCAGATTGCCATGTCCTCTCTTTAACTTATATTAGATCAATCTCATTTTCACAACAACTGCTTAAAAGTTAAGGATTTGTCAATTCTCTTAGACGTTTTATATTTTGCTGATAAATCTCCGGTGAATGCCACTCTTTAAAAATTTCAGGAATTTCTATTTCCTCATCTTTGTTGCTCGTTTCTGCAATGGAAGTTATTTCAGAAATATAATTGATTATTTTTGAGATATCTTCTTTTGTTCCCGTTGGACCGTGTCCGGGTACTGCTACTTCAATTTCTAGTCGTTCAACTACTTTTAAAATATCGCTCCATTTCACAGGGGCAGATTCTTCAAAAAACGTTGGATGACAATTCACAAATAATAAATCACCCATAAATATTACTTTCTCATCAGGAATATAAAGCATGGCATCACAAAATGAATGGCCACCTCCAAGCGTGAAAAGCTTTGCACTGCATTTCGTTCCCTGAAAGGTTATTTCATTGTTAAAAGTTTGGTTAGGCACTACTAATTCCAAAGTTGGTAAAGAATCTTTTAATTCATTTAGAGTATCTATTTGGTATTGTATTGAGGGATCGTTGGCTTGATTTAGCTGGTTTTTTAAGGACTGGATATAGTCCTTTAAACCTTGAATATCATTTTTTTGCTTACTGAATCTTGCGGGGTGATTGTCTCTTATTTTTGAGTATGTAATCTGGCTTGAAATAATAGTAGTATCTTTAAATGTTTGGTTGCCTCGAATATGGTCGCCATGCCAATGACTGTTAATTACCCATGAAACGGCTCGGTTTGTTATTTTTTCCGCTAAGAGCTTTAAGTCTTCAGATGCTTGTTGAGTGTTAAATGTATCAAAAACGATAACTTGATCACCTAAATCCACAAAACCTGCATTGGCGACAGCCCCGCCACTTTCTTTGGCTATTGCTGCAAAGCTATTATTACTAATTTTCTCTAACTTAAAGTGTTTACTATAAAACGCATCGTTCATTTAGCTCACCTCTTATTTATTTAACTATATTTTCTTTATTCGATGATGATTAAAATAATCCCTCCAGATTCTAACAAAGTTGTTCTGTTTTTTAATTAGGCTGTTTTCGAAAGGATTGTTGCTATTCAACTAACGGAGCAGTTTAGTTTAATAAGCAGTCAAATATAGAGGACACTAAATATGAGGTGTTTTCTTATGAAAAAAGTTCTTATATTAAATATTGCCATTTCTCTTTTTGCTGTTTTAACAAAAACTAAAGCAATGATAAATGAATATGATGAAATTGCAAAGTCTGATAAAGCGGATGTTACCCTTTATGCTAAAAAGATGAACGGAGTATATACAGATTTTAAAATCAATCGTTCAGTACTACGGTTGTACGAAAGAAAATCGTTACATCGGAAATATGATTCGTGTAGCCCTGACTTTAAAGGATAGAGCCTCTAAGGCCGACTATGCTTTAAGTTGTTAGAAAATAAATCATATACACAAGTAGAAGAAATAACTACAATCAGTGAAAGTACGCTAATCCTTGTCAAAAAAGACGCTGTAAAATAATTATTGTACATATATTTTACATTTTTTATCTTTTAAACTTTTTATAGATTCAATAGAAGATTTAATAGAAAAACAACTTCATTTTTGATATTGTTTTTCTAATTTCTTTTTTTATAGCCATTTACTATATGTTTAAGGCTTTTTCGGTCAATATAATTGGTTAATCTGTCGTATTCGTTTAACATTGGTAAATTATTATACTACATCATATGACATATTTTGAGAGGAAACCAATCCTATGAAAAAACTCTTTATTTTAGCTTTTACGCTTTCCTTATTCGGTTGTAGTAATTCAGACGAAATTTCAAAAGTAAAGAATTATTATTTTTCTGAAAATGCTACAAATTGTGCATACATTTTTTATAATGTGGAAGGTGCAGAACCTTTAACAATGAAAGAACGCACCATAAATTACTATTTTAACGAACGAAACATAATCACGACCAGCTCTTCTTACGATTTCGGTTGGAAATACGAAGATGGCTCTGGTCCCAATGAGGTTCATTATTTTAAAGGCATAAATATGATTAAATAAGAACCATATTGTAGTCGAGTAGAAGATGTCTGAATTTATAGATATCTTTTTTCTTATCCCGCTCTATGAGTACTTAGTATATATCTATAAAATATTTTTTTTATTGCAAAACAAGACTTTTTAAGAACCTATGTAATATAAAATCTTGAATCATTATATACTTAGTATATAATAATATAAAAGATATTAGGGGGATTTGATAAAGTGATTCAGGTTGAAAATCTTAAAAAGGAATTTTTACAAGGACAAGAGAGAATTAAAGTATTAAAAAATGTTAGTTTACAAATTCAAAAAGGTGAATTTGTAGCTATTATGGGTCCAAGTGGCTCTGGAAAAAGTACTTTACTTCAATTATTAGGTGGTCTTGATATACCTACAGAAGGGGACATTATAATTAATCAACATTATTTAAATAGGATGACAGAAAAGAAAAGGACAATATTTCGCAGACAGAATATTGGCTTTGTTTTTCAAAATTATCAATTACTTAGTAATCTAAATGTGGAAGAAAATATAGCTTTCCCACTTCATGCAGATGGAACTTTAACAAAAGATAAAAAGCAACCAGTTTTACAATTACTTAATTCCGTCGGTTTAAAGGGACTTGGGCAGAAGAAGGCTAATTTGCTTAGTGGTGGGCAACAGCAACGTGTAGCTATAGCTAGAGCACTAGTTAGCAACCCCGCCGTATTATTGGCAGATGAGCCAACAGGTAATTTAGATAGAAATACAGCCGAGGACATTCTTGGGTTAATGACTAGGTTTAATCGAGATTACAATCAAACAATAATCATGGTTACACATGATATTTTCGCAGCTGGATTTGCAGATCGAATTATTCTTATTAAAGATGGAATTGTCGATCAGGTGATTTCTAGAAAGGATGAAGATTATGCTAAATATTTGGCGAATTTCATGGCGTAATATAATAGAAAGCAAAAAAAGATTTTTCTTTTCATTACTTGGGATCATTATTGGCATTTCCTTTATAACTTCCATGTTAATTGCTGATAAAACAACAAATGATGTTTTTAATTATTATGAACAAATGTATGTAGCAAATGCTGATTATTGGTTTTTAAGTGATGAACATACCTTTTCAGAAGAGGCTGTTTCCTCTCATTTAGACAATCCAATCATTACTGACTCGTTGCTTGCACTTGATAAACATGTATTCTTTGATCTTGATGATAAATCGGAAAATCAACGTTCTGTACGAATTACGGGTGTGAATGATCAGAATAGTTCTTTACTAAAACTACCAGTTATAAAAGGAGAGTTAGATAATGAAGGGCTAATTATAACCGAGCCTGTTGCAAATTTATTAAATAAAAGTGTTGGAGATACTATTCGGTTTAGCAATTTAGGAGAGGCTAAGGTTTCGGCAATAGTCGGGTATACACAGTTGCTTGCGAGTCCTAGTGATTGGGAAAGTGCTGAATCAACTAGTTTTAGAATTATGGCTCCCCTTGATTTGTTAAGAGAATGGACAGGTATGGATAATGAGCTTTCATATGTACGATTTCAAACAAATGAAGATGGTGAAAAACTTTTTCAAGATTTACAGAATGAATTTACTAATTCAAATATATATATCCAACCAGTTGTCGCAGATGATCTACAAAGTAACGATATTAGGGGTCTCTACACATTTTTTTACTTAATTGCTGTTTTATCTATGCTTATTAGTGGATTCATTGTCTTTAATATGATTTATACAAGTGTTATGGAAAGAAAAAAGGAATTTGCAATAATGAAAAGTTTTGGTTATTTGCAAAGCTCTATTTCTAAACTTGTATTCATTGAAGTAATCATTTTATCATTAATTGGTACGGCTATTGGGGTTCCAATTGGGATTTGGCTTGGCGATATGTTTATGCAAACTTTGCTTAGTGTATTTGAATTTGATACGGTGTACACTTTGAATTGGAAAATGCCTACAATAACAGCCATTGTAATAGGAATTGTATTTCCTATTATCTTCTCCTTATTTCCTATTTACAATGCTGGGAAAACTTCGGTGCTCTTGACATTAAAAGAGGCGACTCAAACATTATCGTCGAAAAGACAATATCTATTTAGAGGTATTGTAGGAGTTGGCTTACTTTCCTTTATATTTATTGATCATTTTATTTCCTATTTAGCTATTTTAGCAAGTATTATTTTGCTGTTTCCATTCTTGTTAATAGGAATAAGTAAGATCTTTAAACCAATTTTCAAAATGTTTTTTGGCTATTCAGGAATTTTAGCTACGCATAGCCTTACACAGCAATTAAATAGAAATGCCAATACTTCTGCTATACTTGCCATTGGAATAGCAGTCATCTTATTGTTAAGCTCTGTTATAGAAACTGCTCCTGAAGGGTATGAACGTGATATTAGAAATACATTTGGGGGTGATCTAAGGGTTACATCGGAAGCCCCTTGGTCTAGTGAAGATATAGAAACTCTATTTTCTTATGATTCTGTAGCAAATGTTACTCCACTAACAGAAGCTACACCTATTACATGGGAAACAATGAATGATGAGAGTAGACAATTTTCTATTTTTGCCGTAAGTAAAAAGGGACCTATATTATTTGAAGATATTGAAAAAGAATCGTTATATGAGGAATTACAAAAGAAACCATCTATCCTGCTCGGTAAGCGAGCTTTTGATGAATGGGGTGGTAAAGTAGGGGAATACATTCACATAAATACACCTTCTGGTAATCAAAAATTTGAAGTCATTGATGTTGTAGATACTTCACATTATTCAGGATATGTTGGTTTTATGGGTGAAGATCATTTAAATAATGAATTTGGTTGGGCTAATAGTTTTGATATGCTACTAGCATTAAATGATAAATATAGCGGAGAGGAATTACAAGATCAGTTATGGACAGATTTCAATGAACACCTTTCAAAAGTTAAAACTATTGAAGATGAAATTAAATCAACTACTTCTGCGTTATCTGGTATGAACGAAATAATATTAATTATGCTATTCCTAATTATTGGCTTAGCTAGTATTGGCACAGCTAATACTCTTTTGATGAATACATTTGAACGAACATCTGAGATTGGAACAATGCGAGCACTTGGATTTACTAGACAACAAGTAAGAAAGATGGTAGTTGGTGAGGGGTTACTCATAGGTTTAGTAGGAGTCATCGGGGGTGTAGTATTAGGTGTGATTTTACTTTACGTTACTAGTCAATCCAAGCTTTTAGGAGATTTCATACCTTTCAATATACCTCTTGCTAATATTGGAGTAGCATTGATTGCTGGTCTATTACTAAGTTTTCTTGCCTCTTGGATATCCAGTATGACTGCTAGTAAAATAAATATTTTATCTTCAATTAAAGAAGGTTGATCAATTATGTCAGTAAAGTATGGACTATTAACATTGTTATACCAACAGGATAATCATGGATACGAATTAAAAGTAGAATTGGAGTCTCTTCTAAGTATCAAAGGAAAAATTAATCCTGGTCAAATTTATACTACTCTTGACCGTCTCATTCGTGATCAACTCGTGTCATCTGCAGAGATAGATGACCAAGAAAGAAAGCTATATAAGCTAGAAAAGTCAGGAGAAAATGAATTAAAAAAATGGTTATTAGAACCTGTACCTTATCATTCTACTAAGGACGACTTTCATTTTAAATGGAGCTGTGCTCGAAAAATCCATTTTGAGCAAGAAAAAATTATGCTAGAACAACAAAAAGCAATGATAATGAAAGATGTTATAGAATTGACTAAATTAAAAACGGAATTTCTTATTCAAAATGAAGAACATAAATATTTATTAATCAATGGCACACTTTTACATTTAGAGGCAGATTTAAACTGGATAAGTCAGATTGAAAATAGAATTCGTTCATAAATCTATATAAAGGTTTCCTTTTCATATTGCTGTAATTATCTTATACTGTTTTTTCTCAACAAAGGAGGTGTTTGATTGGGAGTTATTCTTGAATATAGTTGGGAATTGTTTATACTTATTGAGTTATTATCTATAGGGGTACTACTCCTATTTGGTATATTTCGTTATTTCTTTAATAAACCTACACTTAGCATTATGTTCATTTTTCTATTTTTATTTATGTTAATACTTGAAGGGTTACTCGGATTGTATGTGTATCAGCAAACAGGAGAGATTTCAACATTTCAAATTGTTATTACTATATTTATTATTTATGCATTTACATTTGGTATATTTGATTTTATAAAGCTAGATCGTTGGATGCGTAGAAAAATTGGGACGTTTCGTGGTGTTGAATTATTATCTGATAAAGACTATAAAATTATTAAAAGAAATAATAACCCTAAATATATTGCAAAGAAGTATCGTAAGTCATCGTATATACATTTGGTTATTTTTGTTACAGTGCAAGCGTTTTTTTGGATTATGGGAACGGAAAACCTTACAGAGATGAAAATGTATTTAACTGATTTGTCATGGATAGAAAAAGGGATAGCAAAGGAATCACCCTATGCTAATGAGATTACTTTTGGAATTGGAGCAATTTGGAGCATTGTTTTTATCATTGATTTTATCTACTCATGGTCTTATACATTGTTTCCTAAAAAATAAAAACTTTTATTTGAGAAAGTAAACCATTTGGCTTTAAGTTGCGATAGCTATAATCATTTCAATTATGTATTTCATACAACAAAAAATACTACCAGATAGCAATAAAAAAAACCGTTATCTGGTAGTAGCATTTTTCATGCACTAAATTTATATCCCATTTCTCAGACGACGGTTTAAATAGCCGTCGTTTCTCTTTTATAAAGAAATTTACGGATAAGATATTAAGCTCGAAACGGATGACTTTACAGAAACAATCGGGCGCGATTGTTGAAGAAGCGTCGCTGTTCTTATTAAACTCCCATGAAAGAACGTAAAAATCTTTCATTTTCTGTGGTGTAGTGTTGATTTTGCGCTACATGGATGGCTAACGGGTGCTTTACTTGAAGATCATTGAGTTGCATATGCAGCTCTTTTTTTCTTATTGAATTAACGGGGCAGTTTTGTTGAACAAGGAGGTAATACCTATGCTATTTTAAACATATCTTAGTATGAGGGAGACATTTAACCTGAAATGTGGGTTTACGAGGTGTTATTGATCAAAAAACCAATATTATACCTATCAAAGTCTTTTATAATCGAGGGAGTTGTTTGTACTGAAACCTTTAACAGAATCAAAAAGTACCTCAAGAAATCTAAAAGAGATTTTAAAATCTCATCCATTAACTTCATTCTTTGTTATGGCATATTTATTTTCGTGGATTGTATTAATTCCATTTATCTTATCTCAATGGAATATCATCCCCAAAGCTAAAATTTTCGATGTTTTCTTTGGACTTAATGCTTTCGTTGGTCCTATGTTAGCTACATATATTATGATTCGGACTCTCGAAGGAAAAGGAGCTTGGAGAGTTTTTACAAAAGGAATATGGAAACTTAAAGTAGGTTTAAAATGGTACTTCTTTGCACTTATCGTCATTCCTACTGTGATATATTTGGGATTTGTAATGTTAAACGGAGGGATTCCAACTTCTAAAGGGCTTACAACGCAATTTTACGCAACATACCCGATTTATCTTGTTGTAGTCTTCTTCTTTGGTGGCCCGTTTCCAGAAGAAATCAGTTGGCGTGGTTTTGCTTTACCTCGAATGCAATCTAAGTTTGGATCATTAAAAGCAACGCTATTGCTCGGAATTCTTTGGGCGTTTTGGCATTTACCTCATTTTTTAACCGCAGCACAAAGAGGTGGTCCGGGTTCAAACATTTCTCTTCTTTATTACGATTTACCTATTTTTATTGTGCTATGCCTAGCTGCTTCCATCATTTTAACTTGGGTGTTCAACTCCAAACAAGGAAATTTGTTTATTGTTATGTTGGTTCACGCTAGTTTGAATACTTTTAGTTTTATACAACCTCATTTTACTAACCCTACTTTGAAAGAATCTGATTTATCTGTTTGTCTAGGATTAGGTCTTTTCGCTTTGATAATTCTGATTTTTACAAAGGGTAAATTGGGATATAAGCAATCTTCTCCTGAAGTGGAATTAGGTAATCAAGAAAATCTTAAACAAACGAACGCAATTGTTGAATAAACTTTACTTTTCTTGTTCAACTCCCATGAAAGAACTTAATCATCTTTCATTTTCTGTGGTGAAGTGCTTATTTTTGCGCTTCATGGGTGACTAACGGGGTGCTTTTGTTGAAGATCATTGAGTTGCTTAGACAGCTCTTTTTTTCTTTACTCAACTAACGGGGCAGGTTAGTTCAATAAGGAATTAACTTATTATCAATATCACAGAAGGCCGATAATGCAAAAAAATGATTGATCAAGAATAAGAGATTATTAACCGCAAATGTAACCTTTTTCCAATTATGATGAAATATACGTTACTATTATTTAAAGTATAACTTTTAATGGGAAAGGAGTTTTAAAGGTGAAAAAAGAGAGTGATCATTTATATTTCATCGATAATATAAAAATAGCTTTAATTATGCTTGTAGTAGCTCACCATGCTGGACAAGCATATGGACCAGGTGGTTGGTGGTATTTTTTGGATGATGAATCTATCAACTGGTTGGGCAGGTTTTTCTCTGTAAATGCAGCATTTTTTATGAGTATGTTTTTCTTTTTATCAGCCTATTTTCTCCCTCAATCAATCGCGAGAAAAGGGCCGAAACGGTTTTTAAAAGAACGGCTTATTAGAATTGGGATTCCATTACTACTGGGATTTCTCGTGATAATTCCTATTCTGATGTATTTATATTACATTAATTTCAGAGATTATGAACCCATCTCATTTTTTTCTTACTATGTTAATATATTTTTGGGACTTGGTAGTGAACCCACGAATTGGTCTGGACCATCATGGCCTGATATGCAATTTGGCCATTTATGGTTTTTAGAGCATTTACTTGTGTATGCGGTTGTGTTTTCAGTCTGGACCTTCTTTACATCCAAGAAATCCACAAAAAAATTTGATGGAAACATTAAGGTTTATCAGATTCTCTCCTTGTGGTTGATCGTTAGTTTAGTGACTTTCATTACAAGGATATGGTTTCCTATTGATCATTGGACAGCTTTCGTAGGATTTATTCAAACAGAATTTGCACATGTACCGCAGTATGTGAGTTTCTTTTGTTTAGGCATTATGGCCTATCATCGCAAATGGTTTTTAACTTTGAGTGCGAGAGTAGGATACATCTGGCTTATTATTGGAGTATTAATAGTAACTATTTTGTATTTTGGAGGGAATACGGTAGATCTTTTTCTTTTAAAGGGTGGACAAAACTTTGGTTCGTTGACTCGATCATTAATTGAGACGTTACTGTGTATTTCGCTTGTAATCGGTCTTCTAATTTTATTTAGAGAAAAAAATAACGGCACTAATCGTTGGTCTAAGATGTTATCAAACAATGTATTTGTTGTTTATTTCATCCATGTCCCAGTAGTTGTCTTCCTTCAATATACATTGAGTGACCTACCAATATCAGTCTGGACTAAATTTCTTATGACGGCATTTTTAGGAATCATTCTAAGTTTTTTGCTAAGTCATTTTGTATGGCGAAAGATTCCATACCTCAAAAAAATGATGTGAAAGGAAATAATATATATATAAATGAAATGTGAAAAATGAAAAAGCCAGCATTATTGCTAGCTATTGTCTTAGTAGGATATTGATGTGTCATAAAAATAATGATTCTTGTTCAACTAACGGAGGCTTTACTTGAAGAACATTGAGCTGTTTTAGACAGCTCTTTTTTCTTATTGAACTCCCATGAAAGAACTTAATCCTCTTTCATTTTCTGTGGTGAAGTGCTGATTTTTGCACTTCATGGATGGCTAACGGGGCAGTTTAGTTGAAGAGTGTTTTTTAACTTGTTGTTCAACAATCGGGCCAGATTGTGGAGTAAGGGAGGTAATCAGATGGTTCATCTCGAAATTATTAGTTATGCCAAAACGACACGCCCCAAATGAATATTGAACAAAGGGATTATATATGATTGGAGGGAATAGAAAATGGATGTAAGGACACTTTTGTTACAACAATGGGCAAGCTGCTTAGATAAAGAAGACTGGTTTCCACCACTTGAAAAAGTACTAGAGAATATTACTTTGGAACAGGCAATTTGGAAACCAGTTGAGGGGGCACATTCCATTTGGGAATTAGTTTGTCATTTACTTTTCTATGAAAAGAGAATTCTGTTACGCTTTCTTGGTGAA
>NZ_JBNNUX010000015.1:85096-113196 GCF_050280145.1 Lysinibacillus sp. NPDC093688 | reverse complement strand
TTACCGAAATGACCGACATCGTGTCGGCCCTCGTGCAGGCCTAAGCACAAAGCCGATTCCGGACGCAATTATGCCGAGGCATAATTGATTGAAAGAAATTCACAATTTAAAATTGCTAAGCATATATTAATAATGACGAGTCGTTTGTATAAGAGGGCCAGGTTTTAAATTCATGACCATAACGCCTTATAAAAATGGGTAAATAGAGAATGGAAAATATAATGGGGAACGTGAGATAGGACATTGCATGTGTATTGAATACATGTGAGGTGACAAGGTATGGAGATTGGTGTTTGGGTAGGTATTTTGTTGAGTGCTGTGCTGGCATTTTTAGTAGGGAGTTTTTACGGACAGCCACTCCATTGGTATCTCTTTATACTAATAATCGTAGTGGGATTTTTCATCAATACGATTATATTAATTTTGAAGGTTAAAGGTGAAAGATCTTGAAGCACAGTGCAGCCATATGAAAATAAGAAAGTGTCATCCTACTGGATGACACTTTCTTATTTTTTTGATTGAGTAGATGGAATCTGATGTTTTGCAAGTATATTAAAAATAAACGGTGACATACTAAAGTTGGAAATTATTTTTTTGCTTTCATGAAGGAGTGTTATAATGCATACTTTTGGTACGTTTGTAGCAATTATCATAAGTGCATTCATCGCCGTTGGGATAGCAGAATACTATCAGCAACCGTATAATTGGTATTTAGTTTTCCTGATGATTCTAGCTGGTTTTTTTATTCATACAATTATTTTAATATTGGAATCAGAGAACAGCGAAGAAAGCGAATATTAAAAAATGCGAGTCCGATTGGTGGACTCGCATTTTTATATTTAATTAGACAGTTAAGAATTTCACAAGTTTTTCTTGATCAAGAAGGTTACCGACGAAGAATGCACCGAACTCACCGTAGCGAGCTGACACTTCATCGAAACGCATTTCATATACTAATTTTTTGAATTGTAGTACATCATCTGCGAATAGTGTAACGCCCCATTCATGATCGTCGAAGCCAACAGAACCAGTAATGATTTGTTTAACTTTACCAGCATAGCCACGACCAATCATACCGTGAGAACGCATTAGCGATTTGCGATCATCCATTGAAAGCATATACCAGTTGTCATTGCCTTGGCGACGCTTATCCATTGGATAGAAGCATACATGCTTAGCACGTGGAAGCTCAGGATATAGACGAGCACGCACATGTGGATTTTGGTATGGATCTTCGTCCGAATCACCTGCTAAATAGTTAGAAAGCTCTACAACAGATACATATGAATATGTAGGAATTGTAAAATCAGCAATCGCTAATTTATTGAAATCAGCTTCAAGCTCTTGTAGTTCTTCCATTGTCTCACGTAAAGTCATAATCATAAAGTCAGCTTTTTGACCAACGATTGCGTAAAATGCATGGGCACCTGTTTTAGCGATATCAGCTTCGTTTAATTTTTCTAAATATGCAATGAATTCTTCTACTGCTGCTTGGCGTTCTTCAGCAGAAACTAGTTTCCATGAAGCCCAATCGATTGAGCGGAAATCATGTAAAGCGTACCAACCATCTAAAGTAATAGCTGCTTCATTCATTATTAAAAACACTCCTTTATAAGTGAATATCATTCGAAATTTAGTTTATCATAGTTTGTACAAAATCCCTAAGTTCATGATTGTATTTCACGAATTTGACACCTTCCATAGATAATGTATTCTAAAGAGAAGAGATGTAAATAGAGGAGCTCCAATCATGAAAAGTATTTTACAACAGCCGATTTGGCGTTTTTACGATCAATCCATTAGCGCGAAGCAAAGATCGCCGCTTGAATCCTTTGCAACAGACGACACTTTATGTCAGCTAGTTGGACAATTAGCCTCTCCGCCAACTATTCGTACATGGGTACATGATGCATCTGTTGTGCTAGGTATTCAGGATCACCGTTTACCATATGTGCAGCAGGGCATGGACTTGCTCAAAGCACAAGGCTATCAACCTATCGTTCGCAATTCAGGTGGATTAGCAGTAGTGCTCGATGAAGGTGTACTGAATATTTCTATTGTATTATCTGAACAAACGGAAGCGCTTAGTATTAATGATGGCTATGATGTAATGGTAGCTTTAGTAAAAAGCTTGTTCCCTGAAGTAGCAGATCAAATTGAAGCCTATGAAATTGTAGGATCCTATTGTCCAGGCTCCTATGATTTAAGTATTAAAGGAAAGAAATTTGCTGGTATTTCTCAGAGACGCTTACGTCAAGGCGTGGCAGTGCAAATTTATTTATGTGTTGAAGGAAGCGGTTCAAATCGAGCCGCACTCATTCGTGACTTTTATGAGGAAAGTCTAAAAGGAGAAGAAACGAAATTTACGTATCCTAATATTGTCCCTGATGTGATGGCGTCATTATCTGAACTAATGGACGTATCATTAACAGTGGAAGCTGTTGTTATTCGTTTACAGCAACTTCTTAACAATATGGCAGAAGAAGAAATTCGAGTTGAATCTTTTCATGATGAAGAAATAACACTATATGCGTTTTATTTACAACGCATTTTTGAACGAAATACGAAAATGCTTGAACCGAAGTGATGAAGTGAAAGCCTTCAACGGATGTCAGTGAGATATCGTGCGAGATAGATCGTTGCAAAGAAAAAAGCGATGCTGCTAATTAAGCGCATCGCCATTTTCTTGTGTATAAGGGCTACTTACAACAAGATTTCCGTTTTTCTCCATTTTGAAAACTGGTGCAATTCGTTCATCCTCTTCATCTAGTGTAACTAGTCGTCTAGCACGGTTCATAATTTGTACAAATTGCTCGTAATCTTTTCGAATAGCTCTATTTTCCTCTTCTAGCTGTGTAATGGTTTTCTCTAGTTTTTTATTTTTCTCAGATGTTACGTGTACTAGTTGTCGCCATTTTGTAGACTCATTACCTATTTCACCAGAGTGCTGTAAACGTAATAAATAGGCTATGACAATATCAAGATTTAATGCAGATAGAGGAATTGATTTACCCTCTGCGGCACTACTATTAACTGTAAACATACTAGAAGCACGGCGTCTTGCCGGAGCTCCTAACACTCGCATTCTTTCTTTTCTTTCTTTTTTTGCTTCTGATAATTGTTCCTCGTATTCTTTACGAACAACAGCATTCCAACGAAAACCACATGCAGCAGCAGTACGATTCAAAGCATCACCAGCTTCTTCAAAGGCATTTAACTGTGTACTACCTTCCGTCACATGGCGAATGACCGCCTCTGCTAATAATTCATCGTTTTCATCTAACCAAGCATCTTGTCTGACTTTACTCATATTAAAATCCTCCCACCTTTATTTGGAACTTTTTATTTACAACTAGCATGACCAATCTTTTAACCTTTTATTCATCCATGTGGAAGGAATTATGCTTGAATACAAGGGGAATAATGCGATACAATACCCGATGTAGGTTTGTACGTATGCTACATACTTAAATATGTGAAAGTCATACGTTCAATAGAAACGATTTTTGATTTGAATCAATTATGCCTCGACATAATTGCGTCCGGAATCAGCTTTGTGCTTAGGCCTGCACGATGCAGGTCAGTTAGCCGTTATCGCATGGATGCGATGATTTTAGGCTAACATCCCCTAAGAACTCCATTCTGATTCCGTGACATCCGCCGGAGGCTTTAACTTCTTTCAGCGGATGTTTGGACACCCGCTGAGAAGTGATTTAAAACCGCATTCATCTCACCACCTATAGAGGTGGGAGACTTTCTGCTGAAAGAAGTTAAAAAAATACTATATAGAAAGGGTTGTTGACAAAATGGCAAACGAATTTAAAGTTTGCGATGAATGTCAGGCCGTTAACTTAAAAACGTTAATTCCAAAATTAAAGGAAATCGATCCTGATGCAACCATCGAAATTGGCTGTCATTCCTATTGTGGCCCAGGACGTAAAAAAACATTTACCTTTGTAAATAGCCGTCCTGTTGCTGCATTAACGGAAGAAGAACTAATGGAAAAGGTTTTAGCAAAGTTAAAAAAATAAGTAAACAAAACGCTATCTTCACTAGTCTAGTTGGAGATAGTTTTTGTTTTTTATGTGGATTTTTAATATCGACGGATAGCAGAGTCAGAGTGACGGAAGGTCATGCAGGAGACGGATAGAACTGCCAGAGCGACGGATAGAAGAGGCAAAACGACGGAAAGAACCATCGAAGTGACGGATTAATTCATCGAAGCGACGGAAGGTTCACGTTCACATCGCCTCATCACTTGGAAATTAGGTCAATAGAAACCTAAAATAAGACGAGAATACAGTGAGTTAGGTTGATAGTCTCTATAATTAAAAGGCAGTATGTATGCTAGTCCTGTATTTATCGCATATAATAGAACAAATAGGAAACGGGGGTGCTGTACAATTGACACATTATGCAAAAGCTAAATTACAAGAGGAAAAAGTATTCAAGGATCCAGTGCATCGTTATGTGCATGTACGGGATCAAGCGATTTGGGATCTAGTTGGTACGAAAGAATTTCAGCGACTACGTCGAATTCGCCAGCTCGGTACAACATTTTTAGTATTCCATGGAGCGGAGCATAGTCGCTTTAGTCACTCACTTGGCGTTTACGAAATTGTACGCCGCATAGTAGATGATATATTTGCAGGTCGTCCGGAATGGGATGAAGATGAACGTCTGCTTGTGCTTTGTGCAGCCCTATTACACGATTTAGGGCATGGGCCATTTTCACATGCCTTTGAAAATGTTTTTGAGCTTGATCATGAATTTTATACAAGACAAATTTTGCTCGGTGATACAGAAGTGAATGCCGTATTAAAAAAAGTATCGGCAGATTTCCCGGAGAAAGTATCACAGGTCATTGAAAAAACATATCCGAATAAGCAGGTCGTTAGTTTAATATCAAGTCAAATCGACGCTGATCGTATGGATTACTTACAGCGCGATGCTTATTTCACTGGCGTAAGCTACGGTCATTTTGATATGGAGCGTATTTTAAGAGTAATGCGTCCACGGAAAAATCAGGTCGTTATCAAGGCAACGGGCATGCATGCGGTAGAGGATTATATAATGAGCCGCTATCAAATGTACTTACAAATTTATTTCCACCCGGTATCTCGTAGTGCAGAGGTTGTATTGAATAATATTTTAAAAAGAGCTAAGCAGCTAAGCTTGGCAGGCTATAAATTTAAGCACGAGCCTACACACTTTTTAGCATTTTTCCGCAACTCCATTACGCTTGATGATTATCTTGCATTAGATGAGAGTATTCTTTTTACATATTTTCAACTTTGGATGCAAGAAGAAGATGCTATATTAAGTGACTTAAGCCGTCGCTTTGTTAACCGAAAGTTATTTCAGTACATCGATTTAGATCCAGGTGTAGAGCTAGATAAATATCAAAAACTACAAGAGCTCTTTAAGCAAGCTGATTTAAATCCAGAATATTATCTTGTCCATGATACGACAGCAGATTTACCTTATGACTTTTATCGACCAGGAGAAGAAGAAGTCCGTGTTCCTATTTTCTTAGAAATGAAAAATGGAGAGCTACGAGAGTTATCACGTGAATCTATTATTGTTGATTCTATTTCCGGCCGCATGAAGCGAGATCATAAAGTATATTTCCCACTAGATTTCCTAGAGGACAACAGTACCCAACCAGCTGTGAAGAAACAAATATTAGCCTTGCTGCAAGGCCAGGGGAAAAATTAATAAAAAAATTTTTGTGTATAATTGTGTGTATAAAAAATAAATGGAATTAATAGTATTCCGACATACCTATAGTGAAAAACAGTGAAAGTACTCTATATGAGTTATTTTCGCTGTTTTTTTGTCGTTGTATAAAGATGAAAAAAGTGGAAACTATATAGAAATTTTTAGAATATTATAAATAAAAAGTCCTGGATTGTTTAGAATTTGTTTAGTATTATCTGTTACTATGAGTCTTAAACCCTAACGGGGTGAAACCTATTATTAAAGGTGTCACAAAAGCACTATGGATATATTCTAATTGTACATCGCACATACATAAGTCATCGTAAGTGCCTATTCGTGAGTACTTATTCGAGTGTATTCATATAGACGACCATTGAATAGAAGGAAAGAGGGACCAACCTATTGTTTGCGGCATGCTTTTCGACATGACGAAAGGATGCAACGTCGTCAGCAAACGCCAACAGGTAGTTCTCTAAACTTAGAAAAGGAGAGAAACATGCAAAAATTTAAAAAACTAAACATAGCAATTATCTTAATGCTACTCGTATTCCAAACAGTCCTATCGCCGATTTCGGTGTTAGCGATTGAAGACACTTCTTCAACACCGTTAGAGTTAGAGCAGCAAGATCATAACCAAAAAATTGAAACAGATGGCAGAAAATCTAGTGATAATACTAGCCTCACAAATGAAGAGGGTAGAACAGATGATAAAAATCTGAGTACAGAAGAGAAAGCATCAAGTACAGAAGATAAAACATCAAGTACAGAAGATAAAACATCAAGTACAGAAGAAGATAAAACATCAAGTACAGAAGAAGATAAAACATCAAGTACAGAAGAAGGTAAAACATCAAGTACAGAAGAAGGTAAAACATCAAGTACAGAAGAAGATAAAACATCAAGTACAGATGACCATAAGGACGAAGAGGCCAATGCTGAAAAACCAGAAGAGGCTGAATCACCACAGCAAATAACACCGGGTCTACCTGTTGATAGAGAAGATCCTAATTTTAAAGAGACAATCACTTTAAAAATTAATGGGGCAGAAGTTTCTGAAAAATCGGCACAAGGCAAAGTTGGAGATAATGTAGAATTTAGAGTGGATTTAGGTTTAGTCCCTGGTCACCAATATAGTGCAGGCTCTACTTTAACTTATACATTGCCGAGTCAGTTTGCAGGTCTAAGTGGAGACACACCTTTATATTATCAAGGTGCTTTAATTGGTAACGTCGTAGTTTCAGGGCAAACTGCTACACTTACATTTACGGATAAAATTCGTGATGAAGCTGATGCGGGTACAATAGTAGAAGATGTTTATTTTACTATTAAAGGTAAACTACAATCTGTAGGTAATGATTGGTTACAGAATATCGAAGTACCAGGATTCCAGACAATTGAACTGAATTTCCAACCAGCTAATAGCGGTCAAATAATTACTAAATCAGGTAAAGCAGATCGTGATGGTAAAAACAGCGAATTGATTACATGGGTAGTAGATGTCAATACGAACTTAGGTGTTAATACAAACACTGATAATACAACATTTACTGATATACTAACAGGTCAACATAGTTTCGAAGGTAGTCCAACTGTAACAGAATTAAGTATTTCTCCAACGGGAGCTTTAACCGTAGGTAACGCATTAACACCAGTACCAGAATATAATATTGACGGTAATAAAATGACAATGAGCTTACCTAATAAGGAACATACAGGTTACCGTATTACTTATACAACAAAAGTTGGCGATCCGGGTAATGTTGAATATGCAGACTTTGGTAACGTTGCTAGTTACAATGGAACATCAACAGAACCAATTTATGTGAATGTTGAATTCGGTACACCTTTAGAAAAGTCAAGTTCAGGTCCAAATATTGCTGATTTAACAACAGAATGGACGATTAAATACAACTTTAATAAACGTAATATTCCAGCAAAACAGGCAATATTAACTGATACATGGGATGAGACACATATCTTAGCTGAAAAAGTGAACGTTTATGAAGAGGATGGCACGCTTGTTCATGAAAACAGATATAAATTAACGCTTAATGGAACAAACGGTTTCGAATTGTCATTTAATGACGATGTAACAGGAGCTTACGTTATTAAATACAAAACAAAGCCTGATGGTGTATATCCGACAACTGGAATTACAGTGAAAAATACAGTTACTCGTGAGGATGGTTTGGAAAGTATCGCCTATTCTCATTATAAAAAGGAAGATCTAGTATTAGATAAATCTGCTCTTGGCGTTGACTATCAAAATAAAACAATATCGTGGAAGATTGTGGCGAACCAAGCAAAATACGAGTTGAAATCAGGTACAACATTTGAAGATACGTATAATGGTTCGTTACTAACATTAAAAGATGGTTTAACAGTCACTGTTGATGGTGCTGATTTTACAGAATTTACTTTAAATAAAACAGTTGTTGATGGTAAAGAAACAGGATTTATTCTTAAATTAGAACAGCCTGTTAATGGTGTAATTGAAATTAACTATACAACAGAGTATGAAATTAAAGATATTGGTACAAATGATCGTAGTTACACTAATACTGTGAAATTGAAAGACACTGGTATATTTATATCGGAGTCGTCAGATTCAGCAACGCAAGAAGTTAAAGAAGAACAAAAAGCAAATGGTAAGAAAGATGGTTATTACGACTATGAAACCAAAACATTCCATTGGGATGTTGAGCTAAACTTTAACTACAATGAGTTCAAGGATGCGGTGTTTAAAGATACACTAGATCCATCTCAAGAAGTTACTAGTATTACAGTAACTGAAGGTAAATTAAATGCAGCAGGACAATTTGTACCAGTCTCATCAGAAGGGTACACTAATAAATCACCTAACAAAAATGAAATCGTGCTTGAGTTAGGACCGATTAAAGGACCTTATAAGGTGACGTATACATCAAAAGATGCTGATGATGTATTCCCACATGGTTCAGACATTACAATTAGTAATAAAGCAGCATTGTATGAAAAAACAAGTACTACACCTAACGCAGAATGGGAGAAAGATGTATCGGTTGCTCATACTAAGAACATCTTAGATAAAACAGGCAAACAAGTAGGTAATTCTCCACAAGTTAACTGGAATTTTAAGTTTAACTATGCTCAGTCACAATTAAATAACATCGTTATTACTGACACTGTAGATAAAGACAGCGAAGGTAATCCAAACCAATTGATTTTAAAAGATTCATTTAAGGTATATGAAATGAACTTTACAGAAACTAATCCAACACCGACTCGTGGTAAAGAAATTATTTTATCCGATGATAATTTTAATGTTGATATTGAAAAAGGTACATTTACATTAAAATTACCTAATGGTGATAAAGCATATTATGTTACGTACTCTACAGTATTTATGGGAGCATCAGGTGAGAGTTTAAACAACAAAGTAGATGTTACTTATACTAGTACAGATGGTGATCATGGTAATGATGTGTTTAATAAAGACAACTTCACTTATGATGGTGGTGGTAAAGTTGGTAAAGTACCATTCGTCATTATCAAAACAGATGCAGCAACAGGTTTACCAATGGAAAAAGTTAAGTTTGACTTACAAGGACCATACACAGGTAACACCGTGTTAGCGTCAAAAACAACAGATGCAGACGGCTATTTAAACTACGGTTTAAAATTAGCTCCAAGTACTGCTGGTAAGAAATATAAAGTAATTGAAGAAACACAGCCAGGCTATGAACCATTAACAAAAGAATTCGAACTTGATGCTAAAGAAATCGAAACTTCAGGTAAGTATGCTGGCTTCCAAGTGATTGAAATTGAAAACAAACCATTAAGTGGTTTAGCGTGTCCAAATTTTGAATTAACACTATACGATATTGACGGTAAATTAGTTAATGGAACAGTAACATTAGTAAGTAAAGTGACGGGTTTAACAGAAAATCATCCCGTTGAAAACGGTAAAGCTACTTTTACTCCAGAAAAAGTTAAAGCTGGTCAATACGATGTTCATGATTCAAAAGGTAATGAGTTAGGTAGCGTTACAGTGAAATACGATGGTAACTGTAATGATGAAAATGTAATTCAACCAGCACCTAAGTGCGAAAACTTCACAATAGTGGTTGAAGATACAGACGGAAATATCCGTACAAATATTAAAGAATTAACATTAAAATCAGGTACTACAGAAGTAAAGGCATCAACTGACGCATCAGGTAAGTTTATTTTTAAATCTAACAAAAATAATCCTACTAATGGCGTGAAGCCAGGTGAGTATATGGTGTACGAAGGTAAACAATTCTTAGGAACAGTAACTTTAACGTATACAGAAGACTGTGGGCATGAATTTATCGTTAAACAATTACCAAAATGTGAAGAGTTTGAATTAACTGTAAAAGATGTAGATGGTAATAAAATTACTGATGATACTACAATAATTGTTGTTAAAGATGCTGACGGTAAGGAAATTATTAACACAACAACTAAGACAGGTGTTATTAAATTAACTGATTTAGAACCAGGTGTTTACACAGTTGAAGTAAATGGTGAAAAAATTGGTACTTTCGAAACAGATATCGAATGTAAAGCAACTGTTCAACCAGCACCAAAATGTGAACTATTCACATTAACGGTGAAGGATGAAAATGGCAATCCACGCCCTAATGTTAGCAATATCACAATTAAAGATAAAACAGGAGCAATTATTGCTACTGGCCAAACGACTAATGAATTAGGCCGAATTACGATTCAACCTAATAAAATTCCTTCAGGTGACTATGATGTTTATCAAGGTGATCTATACATTGGTCAAATAACTGTTAAATATTCAGTAAGTTGTCATGCAGCAATATCAGCAGCACCTGCTTGTCCTACATTTACATTAACAGTACTAACTGTACTTGGAACGCCTAATGTGAATGCAAAGATAACAATAAAAGATGCTAAAGGTAATATCGTTAAAGGTGCAGAAGTTCTCACAACTAGTATTGAAGGAAAAGTTGTATTACCAGAAAAAGCTATTCAACAGGGTACGTACGATGTATATGAGGGGAATAGTTTTATTGGCTCATTTACTGTAAAAGATACATGCTATGCAGAAGTGCAACCTAAATCAACAGGTGGCGGCGAAGGCGGCGGTGGTTGGACGCCTAATCCAGACCCAGATCCAGGAAAGCCAGTTGACCCAAAACCAGACCCAGAAAAACCAGTTAAACCAGAAAAACCGACTCCAGAACCAGAGAAGCCGGTTAAACCAGAAAAACCGACTCCAGAACCAGAGAAGCCGGTTAAACCAGAAAAACCAAAACCAGAGCCAGAGAAGCCAGTTCATCCAACAACTCCAGGTGGTTCAGGTAACCAAACGGATTCAAAAAATCCAACAAACCCTGAAAAACCAAATGTAGAAGAAGTCATTGATCAAGGAAAAGAATTAAAGCCATACAATCCTTCTACAGCAGATAAAGATACATTAGATAAATATAAGGATTTCCTCGATAAATACAAAGAGTTATCTAAAGAGGAACAGGCAGAAGTAGAGAAATATCTTGATATTGATAAAATCAAAGCGGATGCAAAAGAACTGGAAGCGCAGTTAAATGCGCAAGGCAAATTGCCACAAACAAATGGAGCAAACCAAACAGCTCTTACACTAATTGGTGTAGCTCTTGTTCTAGGTGCATTATTCTTATTGCGTCGTCGCAATACAGAAGTGAAATAATTTTCAATATGAAAACCCCAAGATCTTAAAATCTTGGGGTTTTTCTTATGCTAGAAGGTTTCTGATAGTTTCGCAGGTGCTTTGTCGAATGGATAGTGCTCGACAAATTCTGCCTGAACGGCAAGTCGTTTCGTACCCTCATCAGCACATGTAACGAGAGTTAGAAGGGTTTTATCAGGGATATCATCAATAACATAAACATCCGTTGCAGCGATGATTTCCTTAGTTGTTATCTTGTATTCATAAATATTCGTTAAATCCGTTAAATAAATCGTAGCTCCTATGCTAGCTTTGTATAAGGGACCAAATAAAATATCTTTTTCCTCAAAATAATGACCTGCTAATGCGTAGTTTCCTTGTCCAAGTTTTTGATTAGGCTTCATCGTGCCTGCTCCAACGGCAAGAGAGGCGTTGCCAACTCCTTTAACGATAGGAAGTTTCATATCCACACTAGGGACTGCGATACTACCAATGACAGGCATTTTATTGGCGGTTGTCTGCGCTTTTAAAACTTCCGCAATGGAAAGGGATTGCACGGCTTCAAATTCAAAATCGGCATCTGCATTTTTGTTTTTTGCTATCTCCTCAGCACTGTAATCAGCTGTATTTAATTGTTTACTCAAATGGGCGATAATTGCATGTTGAATGGGGTTTATAAAAATAAGGAAGAGGCCAACGATAAGCATACAAATGAGTAGTGGTAGTTTAAATTTATTCATGTCATAAATCACATCCTAGTATTGAAATTACGAGTTGCCGGTAGCGAGCCTTTTCCGCTGCTAGAACCGAAAAAACGCCCGTAACAAGGCAATAACAGCCTTCTAAACGTTGCAAAACACTAGAAGGCACCATACGTTAAAAATGGGTAGAGCTTTATGTGCTCTACCCGTTTAACCTTTATTTATCGCTGAAGCGTACGCCTGCAACACCGTAATGGTTTTTAGACATTTCTTCGATGAAGACTGTTACATTTTCTGGTGGCGCATTCACTGTACGAGAAACGGCTTCTGTTACTTCTTTTACGAGTGCACGTTTTTGTTCTTCTGTACGACCTTCAAGCATTTTCACTGTTACGTATGGCATAATATTGCCTCCTTTATTGAATAATGTTGTATAGTTAGTTTATAAGAAAGTATATACTTCTTTTTGCGCCATGCCAGTGTCGTGTTTTATTACGACGCTAATGCGCATAACTATGCTTTACTTTTATAATAGCAGAATGGAGGTAGTTAAAGTATGGCAAATGAAGAAAAACCAAAACAAAAAATGGGCTTTACTATTATTAAAAATGACCCAACAGACGGACATAAGGGATTTGGTATCGGTTCGCTTTCGCTTGAAAACGTATCGCCAGTCATTATCGATATAGAAGAGGGGACGGCATCAGTTGAAATCGGTGCTATGCATGCTCGCAGTGATGTGGAACGAGGTATTAAGTTTACGACAGATCGCGCTGATTCAGAAGGTGGGAAAGCGTATTGGCTAGTATGGGTGACAATCGACCATAAAGCTGATGGACCTTACTATGCAGGTGTAACAGCGTGTGAAATGGTAGTTAATCGAGAAAAACGTCGAGGCTATAAAGTTTTAGCTGATCATGTGAATAAAATGGATAAATCTATGAAGCGTCATATTATTGTAGAACATATGGATGCACCGTCTAAAAAAGTGTTAGCTTCTTTCCTAGCAGAGCTCAATCCGGACTTATGGGCACGTAGTGAGGAGCAATTGCGTCAAGATTTATTTGTTTAATAGACCTACAATGATTGAACAATCTGTGACATTTTATAATCGCTTTCATATAAGGTTGAAAGTGGGTTTGAAACAAAGTAAACTTGATAAAGAGCTTACATTTTAGTAAGCTAGGACACTTGGTTCTGCGAATGTGATGAGCGCTATGCGGCATTTGAACAACCCAAACCCAAGCCAAATGCCCCATGATGCTCATCTACTTCGCGAGCCATAAAAATAAGAAAAGCTTTCTGTTCCCACGGACACGGCTCCGGGGAAGAGAAAGCTTTTCTTTTTCGTATATGTCTGTTACTTTGTCGAGAGCCTTCGCTTATAAAACGTTTATCGCTGATAAAGGTTCCGCGCGATTTGTTAATTTTTAAAAATGTTGAATGGGAGCATATTCCAGAATTCTCCCCACGTATTGGTATCGAGAACATCAAAGTTTGAACATTTTTCAGTTGGTACATCTTTAGCATCCATATAGACGAGACGTTGTTGAGGGCAGGCTTTTGTCGCTAATTTACCTGACTCAACATCGACGACCACACCTTTAACATCTTTCGGTTTTTTGAAATCCTCGTTCTTTGTTCCTTTATTAACAGTCTCCATAAAGTCGATCCAAATTTGCTTAGTAGCAGCAGTATCTTCTTTTGCTGTTAGATTTTTTCCTTGATCATAGCCGTTCCATACGCCAGCGGTTAAGCTAGGTGTAAATCCAATTAGCCACTGATCGCTATTAGTAGAGCCAGATTTTGCTGCATACGTATGCGTCATACGGGAGCGAATGCTAATCCCTGTAGCGGGAGAATAATCGCTAAAGACTGGATCGAAAATACCTGTCATCATTTCTGTTAAGATATACGTATTTTCTTTTGAGAGAACTGTTTCAGCATCTTTACTAACTTCTTTATTTTCGTAGATAGTATCGCCGTTAGCATTTTTAATAGTAACAATAGTAGTAGGCGTAGTTTCTTTACCTTGCGATGCTAAAATATTATAAGCATTCGTCATTTCATATAATGTTGTTTCAGTCGTCCCAAGCGCCATGGATAAATTGTCCTTCGCACCGATAGTCACGTTGAAGCGATCAGCCATTTCGTGAAATGGTTTAAATCCAATCTCCTCTAGAGTTTTAACAGCGTAAATATTATCAGAAATAGCGATAGCTTGTGCCATTGACATATCATGGTTTGCAAATTGACCGTTCACATTTTTAGGTGAATATGTGGCCCGTCCATGATCATAAGTGAAAGTTGTCTCACCTACATTTAAAAATGTTAATGGTGTATAACCATTCTCTAAAGCTGCCGCATATAAAATAGGTTTAATGGTCGAACCTGGCTGACGTTTTGCCTGTGTAACTCTGTTAAATGAACTTGCAGCATAGTCACGACCTCCAACTAATGCTGTAACGGAACCTGTTTTGGATTTCATACTAACAAAAGCAGTTTGAAGATCATCAGCAGGCATATGTTTAGCTACAGCTTCTTCAGCTGCCTTTTGGTGTTCTAGATTAAGAGTTGTTTGGATAGTCCAGCCACCTTCACTAATGTCGAGATTTTTTGATTTCAAAATTTCACTAGCCTCTTGCCATGCTACGTCAAGGAAAAATGGTGCTACAGATTTTGTGGCTACCCAGCTATCATTCTTTAAGACAAGCTTTTCACTTTCTGCACGTGTTTTTTCATCTTGCGTAATAGCACCTTGATCGGTCATCAGTTTTAAAATAACATGTTGACGATTAGTTGCCTTATCTATATTGACAATAGGGGAGTAAATACTTGGCCCTTTTGGAACCCCAGTTAACATTGCTGCTTCCGCAAGTGTTAAATCTTTTGCAGATTTTCCATAATAAAATCGACTTGCAGCTTCTACGCCGTACATACCATGGCCATAGTAAACAGTATTTAAGTAACCTTCCAGTATTTCATCCTTATCATAAAAAACTTCTAATCTATAAGCATACAGTGCTTCATTTAATTTTCGTGTCCACGATTTCTCATGTGAAAGATATAGATTCCGAGCATATTGTTGTGTAATTGTACTAGCTCCTTGAACCTTACTTCCAGCTTTAAGGTCAACTAATAATGCACCAGCGATACGAGAAAAATCTAAACCGCCATGCTTATAAAAATCTTTATCCTCAACAGCTACTACTGCTTGCTTTAAATAGGGAGACATCTCATCCAGACTAACCCAGTAACGTCGTTCATTCGTAAAGTGATCCCCAATTTGGTTCTCATTTTCATCTAAGAAAATAGAGGCTTTAGGTACGGTTAAAGGCGGGGCACCAGCCACTTGAATATAGACGCGTAAAGCTATAAATGCTACTACAATTGCGGATGTAAAGGCAACAAAATAGGTAAGTGCTTTACGTGTACGCTTTGAACGTTGTTGCTTACGTTGATAGCTTTTTCTCTTCATCCGACTTCACCTCGTTTTCTCACACTTGCGTATAGTATGTGTTTGAACATTCATATTTAATCGAAATTATTGGTAAAAACTATTGCACTTTATTCAAAAACATCTATACTTTTTTTGTACTGTTTGAAATGCTAGCTTTCGACAAAAGAATAGCACATTGTAGATTTTAATCGAATTCTGCTAGACGTTCCAATAATGTATACGAGGATACAGGGAAAGAGGTTTCATTACATTCCTGTAAGCCCTTAATAGAGTAACGGTAAAAGGTTCATCATCGAAAGTTATAAAACAGATTTCAAGTGGAAAAATGATTGGAGGGGAGATTGGACGCCCTCAGTCAGAACGGAAATCAATTCAGTGATGAACTGATGAAAATGAATGTAATAGGATTAATTTCTAAAAGTGGAGGTCTAGTAATGAGATTTGATGAAGCTTATTCAGGAAATGTTTTTATAAAAAGTCATCCTACATATGAGGATGCTCAGGCGGTCATTTATGGTATGCCAATGGACTGGACAGTTAGTTACCGTCCGGGCTCACGTTTTGGTCCGCAGCGTATTCGTGAAGTATCCATTGGTCTAGAAGAATATAGCCCATATTTAGACCGTGAGTTAGAAGAAGTGAAATATTTTGATGCGGGTGATATACCGTTACCATTCGGCAATGCACAACGCTCATTAGATGAAATTGAAAAATATATCGAGAAGCTTTTAGCAGATGGAAAAATTCCTGTAGGTATGGGTGGCGAGCATTTAGTATCGTGGCCTGTAATGAAAGCTGTATCAGCAAAATATGATGACCTAGCAATTATCCACTTCGATGCACATACAGACTTACGTGTAGAATACGAAGGGGAGCCACTTTCACACTCAACGCCGATTCGCAAAATTGCTGAACATATCGGACCAAAAAATGTATATTCATTTGGTATTCGTTCAGGTATGAAGGAAGAATTCGAATGGGCGAAGGAAAATGGCATGCACATTTCAAAATTTGAAGTGCTAGAACCATTAAAAGAGGTATTACCATCTTTAGCGGGACGTAATGTTTACGTTACGATTGATATAGATGTACTTGATCCAGCACATGCACCAGGTACAGGAACAGTAGATTGCGGAGGCATTACATCAAAAGAATTACTAGCATCAATCCATGCGATTGCAGGAAGTAACGTCAATGTAGTGGGCTTTGACCTAGTTGAAGTAGCACCAATCTACGACACATCAGAAATGACAGCAAATACAGCTTCAAAGTTATTGAGAGAAATGATTTTGGGCTGGGTAAAATAAGTAGGGCTCAACTCAAAAAACATCTGCTCCAGGAGAGTAAATGTTTTTTGAGTTGTTAATAATATTGTGCTTCAGACACTTTTTTGACACGTTCTAGAAATTCAACGACTACTTTGTCCGAAGCAAATAATAAAAATAATTTTACGAACCATTTTAACGGATTATTTGTTACAGTATAAGTAAAAGAAGTCTCTGTTTCATTTATTTTATTTAATTCATAGTAAGCTGTAATTTCAAACATATTAGCGAGTGTAAAGCCTACTTTCAATATTTTTTTATCAGGTGTATTCGTATATTCAATTGTTTCTACATCATATTCTTCGATACGTTTTCCTTCTTTATATTTTTGGCGGTAAACACTGCCAACCACTTCTTCCGTTATTTTTATAGGTTTGTTTTCAACTACTTGTGGCATAATCTTTTGCAAATCAGCTAAAGAGCCATCAAGCAATCTCCAAACGTTTTCTATGGGAGCATTTATGTTAATAGTCTTTGTCCATGTTTTCATCAAAAAGCACCTCTACTTCCAATAATAAAATTATGGATTTTTTTTATTTTATCCTTTAAATCTTTGCCTCAAACAGAAAAATTAAGGCTATCACTAAATGTAATTGTACTAGATAGTTGCAAAGGAAATATATCTATTTGAGAGTTATTACTTTAAATAACATTTCACTTTGTTGATAAAAATAATGAATCTAGTAATGTTTAGCATTGATTTTGTCAGCATTTTCTCAACTATGATGTGGATTTCTGGTCAGTGTAGATAAAGAGAAATCTGGAATCGTTTTGTTAGAGTGGGGATTAATTCTAGTTTTGCGTAGTTTAGACTTATAAAGAACACCATAAAACGTTGAGGTATTAATGTTTAGTTATATGAATAGGAAGCATTGTGCATTGATTCCACTTTAGGCTGGGTAAAATAAGTAAGGTTTTCTAGTGTTGATATAAACCGGTTGGAGTGGGGTTAGCGATAAGCTAGCCCCATTTTTCTTTAAACTTTGACTAAATACAGATACTGTTTGCACCACCATCTCCTAGAGAACGTGTCCATAAACTGTATGGATCATTTCAGCAGTATTTCCTAATCGTTCGACAATGGCTTTTACAGGGATACCATTATTCATTAGAATCGTAGCATGTGTATGCCGTAATCCATTTTTTTGCTTAGAGCAAAGTTGTCACCAACTCTGAAATTTAAGGTTAGTTGATGAGTGGGGCAATTTGGGACTCAGCAAAATTGCAGACTGTTAATAACCAAAAAAATATGGCGAGAAAAATACTCACAAAGAGCGTATAGGGCTATAAGGAGATAAGAAAGGGGTTAATCCCTAAATCATTGTTTAATGACTTTTGGGATAACCCTGAAATATATATTAATGTTTTGAAGTATAAACTTTACCGTTTATCGTTACTTTAGAAGCTGAGATTAGTATTTCTTTATTTGCTTCAAAATATGGATTTAAAATTTTGTCGATAGCATCCCATTTTTCCTTAGATTTTTCATAATCACCTTTTTTATCAAGAGCTGTTGCTTCTTCATAAAGCTTTTTTAATTCTTTTTGATCATTTGCCTTGATTTCGAAATCAAAGTCAGACAAGTAATCTTCAAAGCTAAGTGGCTTAAAATAAGGATTAATCATTTCATCGAATTCACCCCATAGCTTTTCAGCTAATTGATCATTATTATCTTTATCAGCTTTTTTAGCATCATTGTATAAAGTTTTTAGTTTTGGCATGGCTTCAGCCGGAATATCTAATTCCAAATCTGAGATGTATTCTTCAAATGTTAACGGAGGATTTAGAACTTCTAAGTAAGGTTGAAGAACCTTCTGGAATTCATCTAATTTTTCTTGTGCGTCTTCCTCTTTACCGGATTTTTCTAGTTTTATCCACTGTTGATAAATATTTTTCAATTGTTTTTTATCTTTTTCTTTAATAATTATATTTTTTTCACTAAATCCATACTCTTCAATGAACTCTTCAAAGGATACAGGTACCCAGCTAGCTAAAATATACGGCTTTGTGATTTTATCCATTTCAAGATTAACTTTTTCTAATTCATCATATTTCTCTTCTTTTTCTAACTTCTTCGTTTGATTAAACAACTTTTCTAATTTTGCTAGTTCTTCTATTGTTATTTCTTTAGGTAAGCTTTTCTTATATACGTCAAACGTATAGAAATCTGAATAATCTTGTACTAAGCTACCTTCTACAGAGATTTCCTGACCTTCTACTAAGTTCATTTTTTCTAATTGCTTATCTGAAAATTTCTGAAGGTCGATATAATAGTTTTTGCCGTCTTTCCCTTTAATTGCGATGCTATCTCCGTAAACGCTTTTAATAGTTCCTTTAATTTGTTGCTCAGCTTTAATAGTTATTTCGTTTGTTGTTTTTGTTGTTGTAGTTGCCTCAGCTTGATATGGCGTGAAGACAGCCATCCCTATTGTTAGTGCTGATACAATCATCCAAGATTTTTTAGTTGTTTTTTTCATAATTATTTCTCCTTTTGTTTAAATGGTTTAATTACTAATTATTGGACGTCTTTCCAACTATAAAAAGTTAGTTATAGTTAAAAAATTTTTAAAATAGTTGGAAGGTATAGATTGATAATTAAATCGAAGGCGAAAAAAGAGGCTGTACATTTAATGAATGAAGAGTTAGAACTTAAGGAAATAATTCTCTTTAAGTGGGGGCTGGAAGAAGGTGCAAGTAATACTTCGATAGAGACTTTATAATACATTTGCGTAAGCTGGATAAAATAAGTAGGGTCTTCGAAATGAAGCGGGTGAGTGGGGCTAACTTTAAGCTCTAACTACAGAAACTATTTACTCATCCAATTCCTAGAGAAAGTAGCCATAAACTGTATGGATCCCATAGGAGCATATTGTTAAAAAAAGGCGCCATCCAACATACATCGGATAGCGCCTTGATATTTCATAGAGTTCTATTAAGGATTCGTTGACCAAAGTCCAGCATGTTTTAAGACAACACGTGGGTGAAGTTTTAGTTGTGCAACCATTAAATCTGCTAAATCTTCTGCTTGCATCACTTTTTCTGGATTGCCGTCTGTTAAGTTTAGTTCAACAGCCATATCTGTAGCAACTGTACTTGGCGTTAATGTTGTAACGCGAATATTTTTCTTACGCACTTCAAGCATTAATGACTCACTTAGTCCAATAACTGCAGCTTTTGAAGCCGAGTATGCGCTTGTAATTGGTGCACCTTTTTGACCAGCTGTTGAGGAAATATTAATGATATCGCCTGTATTGCGCTCGATCATCTCTGGTAATACAGCGCGCGTTGTGTAATACACACCTTTTACGTTGACATCGATAATATTTGTCCATTCTTCAGGCGTTAAGTCCATGAAGCCACCGAATTTTGAAATACCAGCATTGTTTACTAAAATATCGATCGCGCCAAGTTCACCGCGAATAGATTCAACGGCTGTAGTAATAGAGTCTAAATCTGCTACATTTGCCGCAGCAATGGCTACCTTCACATCATATTGTTTTAGTTCCTCTGCTACTTGTTGTAAATTTTCAAGCGTACGTCCAACAAGACCTACGTGAATACCTTCTTGCGCAAAAGCTACTGCTGTTGCGCGTCCAATTCCACGTCCTGCACCTGTAATTAACGCCACTTTTCTTGCGATTGTTTGCATCTTTTTCTCTCCTTTAGATGAGATCGTTTTATTTAGACGAAAAATAGATTAAGATTTGTCTTTAAGACTAACTTCATTTTACTACGGTTTTCTACATTGTGAAGAGTGCACTTTTTGGTGCGGAGGTTACTAAAAGTTACTTACAAGAAAAGGAGTCAGTTAGCTCTATGTCAGATAAATTAAGAGAAGAGATAAAACAGAGAATAGTAAATAATGATTATCATTGTGAAAAAGAACTTACATTATCAATCATTAGCGGTAAATGGAAGGTTGTTATTCTGTGGCATTTAGGCGTCGAAGGACCACATCGCTTCAGTGAGCTTCAAAGACTTTTTCCGAAAATATCTCATAAGATATTATCAAACCAATTACGTGAACTGATGGAAGATGGGATTGTTCATAGAGAAGTGTTTCCAGAAGTTCCTCCGAAAGTCGAATATTCAATGACTGAACTAGGGATGACGTTATTACCAATCGTTGAGATGATGTATGATTGGGGCAAAAAAAGAATTGATCAAATTAAACAAGAAAGCAATAACGAGATCATTTAGGATGATTTAAATTGTCGGTGTTGTTTTTAACTTTAATGCCCTTAAGACGGTTGAACTTTCCGTAACCTGTAACGTCTTTTTTAAAAGGGGTGAGCTAATGGGAGTTTGGTATTTTTTAATCTTATTTGTAGGGCTGTTTTTGATATTTAAAGGACTATTTACGAAAAAGCAATCTTTGTTAATGAAGAAAATTGGTATTGTATTTGTAGGATTATTATGTATTTCATTCTCAATATTTATGTTTTCACCAGGGAGTGCAGAAATTATTTCGAATTTGTTAAATTTGGAATGAGGGGAATTTAAAAGTGGGGAGGTATAAGAGTTCACTTTTAGCCCCACTTGTATTTGGCTAACATAATCATTACAGGGTTCAATAGATATGGGGAGTTACCATGCTTTCTTGGGAAAAAAGCTCATTTACAAAGTGAGCTTTTTTATTTATTTTTTTTTTGGAAACTTTTTGATTAGATTCACATATCTTATTGACATAGCCAGGAAAAAAAAATTACATTATAGGTAACGTATGTTACCTATTGAAAAGAGGCAAATTTTTTTTTGGCACCAATAGAGCGATTTACTGAGGGAATTTTATTGGATTGTGCTTTTGAAATGGCTAGGAAGAATGGCGTTGATAGTGTGAATGCAAGGGATTTTCCAAAAGAGTTAGGTTGTTCGACAAAGCCTATATTTCGATTATTATTTCTAAATTAACAGGATTAACTCAAACCCCTGCTAGATCTTTATTTATAGATATATGGTTAACAACGCATGGTATTGCGACAATGTGTGCGACGAATACCTGCGATTTAGATAGCTTGGAAATTGACAGTATTTTAAAAGACGTTTTTGAAGGCGTTACAAAAATTATTGAATGGAGGAAATAAATGAAAATGAAAAATTCACCTATTCTTTTATCAATATTATTTACTGTGCTTGCACTTGTTTTTCCTGCTATAGCTGGAGCGATTATAACAATCAAAAATATAAGTAGCTCAAGCTCAATATTTTTGATTCAATTTATCTCCACTGCAGCTGGTGTTCTAGTTATTCTTTGGATCATGAAAAAAAGTAAATTCTCTTTCCAAGATTTCGGATTCAAAAAGTTTAAAGCAGAGGCGTGGATGGCTGTTATCGTTGTTATTGAGCTGGTTCCATTCTTAAATGGTATTACAGATAATGATGGTTTTTCTGCGCAGTATATATTTATTTTACTTCTATTTGTTATTGCAGTTGGCTTTTGTGAAGAGCTTATTTTCCGAGGTCTAATTTTTAAATATTTATCAGCAAAAGGGCTTAAAGGGGCTGTTCTAGGTTCCTCAATTTTGTTTGGTATTGGGCATCTTGCAAATTTAGCTTCCGGTCAGGATTTTTTAATGACATTACTACAAATTATTTTTGCATTCCTCTTTGGGCTAGTTTGTGCAGAAATTGTAGCAAAGACAAAAAGTATTATTTTCCCGATTGTCTGGCATGCTACGCACGATTTTATTGCTTTCATGACTGATAAAAGTGAGCCGAATGTCCTTGCGGTTTCTATTTATGTCTTTCAGTGTATAGTGTTAATAGGTCTAGCAATTTATTTCTGGAAAGCTTTATTTACTAAGAAAGATAAGGCGGGAGCGGTTATCATAAACAATGGGTAGCCTGAGAGTTACGTTTAATGGAATCCGCTAAGAGAACTGGTACAGGGCTAGATAAAACAATTTATTTAACTTCTTCAGTTGGTGTCCAAACACCGGCTGAAATAGAGGAACTCAGTCTAAGAACGCCACGTCCTGTGGCAACGACTGAGTAACCAACATCGTGTTGGCCTAAAGCCTCCAGACGCAATTATGTCGAGGCATAATTGATTAGTGTGGGGCTAAAAGTGAGGAAGCGTAATGAGCTCACTTTTAGCCCCGCTTGCTTTTAAAGCTTAACTAACATAATCATTCCAAGGATACCTTTGTTTATCACAATAGCTATTGAAAAAGGGGGCTCATTTACAAAGTGAGCTTTTTTTATTTCTTTGGAATTTTTTTGAATACCTTATTGACATTAATAGGAAAATACTGTTACATTATAGGTAACGAACGTTACCTATTGCGAGGAGGTAAAATTTTTTGGCACCAAAAGAACGGTTTACAGAGGAAATTTTATTGGATTGTGCATTTGAAATGGCTAGAAAGAGTGGCATTGATAGTGTGAATGCAAGGGATTTAGCAAAAGAATTAGGTTGTTCAACAAAGCCCATTTTTCGATTATTCACGAGCATGGACGATTTAAAGTATGCAATATATGAAAGAGCCGGCAATCTTTATAACGAAAGAATGTTTCAAGGCTTACAAGAAAGTTCTTTTTTAGGAATGGGGTTAGCTTATATTAACTTTGCTCGTGAGGAAAAAAAGTTATTTGAACTGTTATTCCTATCCAATAAATATAAAATCTCAAGCTTTTCGGATTTAATAAATGAAGTAGAAAACCAAGGAATTATAGCGCTAATTTCTAAATTAACGGGATTAACTCAAACCTCTGCTAGATCTTTATTTATAGATATATGGTTAACTACGCATGGTATTGCGACAATGTGTGCGACGAATACTTGCGATTTAGATAGCTCGGAAATTGAAGGTATTTTAAAAGATGTTTTTGAAGGCGTTAAACTAAAATTATTGAATGGAGAAAATAAATGAAAATGAAAAATTCACCTATTCTTTTATCGATACTATTTACTTTGCTTGTAGTTATTTTTCCTACCATAGCTGGTGTAATTATAGCTGTCAAAAATATAAGTAGCTTAAGCTCTATAAAATTGATTCAATTTATTGCCTTTGCAGTTGGTGTACTAGTTACTCTTTGGATCATGAAAAAAAGTAAATTCTCTTTCCAAGATTTCGGATTTAGAAAGTTTAAAGCAGAAGCTTGGATGGTTGTTATCGTTATTTTTGAGCTGGTTGCATTCTTAAATGGTATTACAGATCAAGATGGTTTCTCAGTGCAATATGTACTTATTTTGCTTCTATTTGTTATGGCCGTTGGTCTTTGTGAAGAGTTTATTTTCCGTGGCTTAATTTTCAAATATTTATCAGCAAAAGGGCTTAAAACGGCTATTATAGGCTCCTCTATTTTGTTTGGTATTGGACATCTTGCAAATGTATTTTCCGGTGCTGATCTTTTAATGACATTACTACAAATAACTTTTGCATTCCTCTTTGGGTTTGTTTGTGCAGAAATTGTTGCAAAGACAAAAAGTATTATGTTTCCGATTATCTGGCACGCAGCGCATGATTTTATAGCTTTTTTGACTGATGGTGAGCCGAATGTCCTTGCCGTTTCTATTTATGTCTTTCATTGTATAGTGTTAATTGGTCTTGCGATTTATTTCTGGAGAGCTTTATTTCCTAAGAAGGATGTTATGAAATTGAAAAATCCTGAGAGTTACGTTTAAACACAACATGTCAAAAAGGCATCTACTCATTCATTTGAGTGGATGCCTTTTTTGGGCTAGTCTCCTTAAATTAAAGACTCTAATCCTACATTGCCTCCTGAAATGAAGAAACATACTTTTTCGTTTTTACGAATAGGTAAAGCTCCTTGCAGGGCAGCGCCAATTCCTATAGAGGAGGAGGGCTCTGCGATAATTTTACCCTCGGAGAGTAAGGTTTTCATCCCTAGTTGGATCATTGCTTCATCTACACTTACAACCTCATCGACAAGCTGTTGAACAATTGGAAAGTTCCGTTCACCAGGCTGTAAAGGTCGTAGGGCATCTGCCAAAGATTTTTGTTCCGCTAAAAGCAATCTTTCCCCAGCTGCTAAGCTTTTTGTATAACGTGAAACAACAGCAGGCTCCACACCGATTATTTTGATATGAGGGGCTATGGATTTGACAGCAGTTGCAACGCCGCTAATTAATCCTCCACCGCCAACAGGAACAACAATAGTATCGACATCAGGAAGCTGTGCCATTATTTCCAAACCTGCTGTTCCTTGCCCTGCCATAATATCGTAATCATCATAAGGATGTATGTTGCAATAGCCATAATCACGACTGAGTTTTTCTGTTAGGGAATGTCTTTCCGCCAGCTTACATTGGACAACCTCTGCACCTAATGCACGTATTCCTTCCACTTTAACGCTAGGTGCTGAACTTGGCAGAACAATTGTTGCCTTACAATTTAATAGCTTGGCAGCATAGGCAACACCTTTGCCATGATTACCTGAGGAAGCAGCAACTACGCCTTTTTGTAATTGTTCTAGTGGTATGGAAAGCATTTTATTAAGAGCCCCTCGAAGCTTAAAGGAGTTTGTCTTTTGCATATTCTCGGCTTTTATGTAGACGTGACAGCCTAAAAGATCATCGAGCCCGTTTAATTGAATAATAGGCGTTTCAAATATATAAGGAGAAATTCTTCGTTTAGCAGCATGAATTTGTTCAAGTGTTAACATACAGCAACCCTCATTTCGATAAAATAATTGAAAATTCAAATTCTTTAACATAACTGTAGATTTACAGGAGATTTATGTCAATCCTTAAATAATAAGTCATTATGAACAAATTACTGCCACATCACATAGAATACTTACTTCTATCTTGAAAAATTATGAGTATTCATCCTATAATAAAAAGGTTATAGTAAAAACATTAAAAGGGAGCGTCCATAATGGCGAACGAAGCAAGATCGCAGGTGAACATTAAGCTCATTTCTACGATTCGCCCGATTGAAGGGGAATCTGAAGGTTACGAAATGTTGCTGACAGGGCAGCTACTTGAAAAAGCAGGAAGCATATATTTGAGATATGAAGAAGTGCAGGAGGATAAAATCATCCGCACAACTATGAAGCTAGGCAATGAACAGGCATTAATTATGCGTAATGGAGCAGTAAAAATGCGACTACCACTTAACATAATTGAACAACAAATGGGTCATTATGAAAGTGAATTAGGTTCAATGCCACTCGTCATAGACACGAAAGAAATGACGTTTACAAAGCAGGCAGTAAGCGGAGATTTCCATGTACAGTACGATTTACTAATGGGTGGGCAATCCGTTGGCAATTATACATTAGACATTACATTTACGGAGGTACAATGATGAACGCAGTAGAACAAGTACAACAAGCCATTAAAGTAGCAATTGCGCAGGCTGTTGAAAAAGCTGGCTTAGTCGAAGCTGGCACAGAGTTAAATATTCACCTAGAAACACCGAAGGATAAAGCAAATGGTGACTATGCAACAAACATTGCTATGCAATTAACGAAGTTAGCAAAAAAACCACCTCGTGCGATTGCAGAAGCTATTTTAGAAAATCTTGAAACAGCAGGTACAGATATTGAAAAAATCGATATTGCTGGTCCTGGTTTCATGAATATTACTGTGCGTAAAGATTTCCTATCAGGTGTAGTAAAAGCCGTGCTTGAGCAAGGTGCTGATTATGGCCGTTCTAATGCTGGGGTAGGAGAAAAAGTTCAAGTTGAATTCGTATCTGCAAATCCAACAGGTGATCTTCATTTAGGTCATGCACGTGGAGCTTCTGTAGGGGATTCATTGTGTAATGTGTTAGATATGGCAGGTTACGAAGTATCTCGTGAGTACTACATTAACGATGCAGGTAACCAAATTAATAACTTAGCTTATTCGCTTGAAGCGCGTTATAAGCAAGCTTTAGGATTGGATGCTGAAATGCCAGCGGATGGCTACCACGGTTCAGATATTATTGAAATCGCTGGTAAACTAGCAGGCGAGCATGGCGATGCAATTTTATCAAAAGCTGAGGAAGAGCGTTTTGCATTCTTCCGTCAACATGGTTTAGCGTTAGAATTAGCCAAGTTAAAAACAGACCTTGCAAACTTCCGTGTAAACTTTAATGTGTGGTATTCAGAAACTTCACTATACGAAAACGGCAAAATCGAAGTAGCGTTAGATAAACTGAAAGCGAATGGCCATGTATTTGAAGAAGACGGTGCTACTTGGTTCCGTTCAACAACATTTGGCGACGATAAAGACCGCGTGTTAATTAAAAATGATGGCTCTTTCACATATCTGACTCCAGATATCGCATATCATGAAGATAAAATTGTACGTGGCTTCGATAAATTAATTAATATTTGGGGCGCTGATCACCACGGCTATATCCCACGTATGAAGGCAGCTATTCAGGCGCTTGGTTACGACCGCGATACACTTGAAGTAGAAATCATCCAAATGGTTCAACTTTATAAAAACGGTGAGAAATTCAAAATGTCTAAACGTACAGGGAACGCTGTTACAATGCGTGAGCTTGTAGAAGAAGTTGGCTTAGATGCAGTTCGTTACTTCTTCGTGAAAACTGCAGGCGATTCTCACATGGACTTTGACCTTGACCTTGCCGTATCGCAATCAAACGAAAACCCAGTGTATTACGCACAATATGCGTATGCACGTATTTCTTCTATTTTACGCTCAGCAAATGAGCAAGGCTTTGCTGCAACAACAGATCATTTAAGCCTGCTAACTGCTGAAAAAGAAATCGATTTACTGAAAAAAGTGGGCGACTTCCCGAAAGTGGTAGCAGATGCTGCGAAGCACCGTACACCACACCGTATCGCCAACTATATTCAAGAAACAGCAGCTGCATTCCACAGCTTCTATAACGCTGAAAAAGTGTTAGATGCTTCAAATAAAGAGCTAACAGAAGCTCGCTTAGCCCTTATTACTGCTGTGCGTACAACAATTGCCAACGCACTACGCTTAATCGGCGTATCAGCACCAGAAAAAATGTAATAATCGTCTTTCTAACCCCCGGCACGATCATGTGCCGGGGGTTTTTTATGTCTTAGAAGCGACGGAAAGAATCGGAAGCGACCGCTACAGCGACGGAAAGAATTATCAAAGCGACGGATAGAACCGTCGAAGCGACGGAAAGAAGCTGAACAGCCAAAGTCGTGGATAGAAACGTCAAAGTCGTGGATAGAACAGCCAAAGTCGTGGATAGAAAGGTCAAAGTCGTGGATAGAAAGGTCAAAGTCGTGGATAGAAAGGTCAAAGTCGTGGA
>NZ_JBNNUX010000015.1:0-84998 GCF_050280145.1 Lysinibacillus sp. NPDC093688 | reverse complement strand
TGACGGATAGAACAGTCAAAAGTGAAGTATAGAATCCGAAGCGACGAAAAGAACCGCCAGAGTGACGGAAGAAGTAGCTAGGGTGATGGAAAGAACCGTCGAAATGACGGAAGGAACCGCCAGAGCGACGGATAGATTAGCCAAAGTCGTGGATAGAACAACCAAAGTCGTGGATAGAACAACCAAAGTCGTGGATAGCCCCATCGAAGTGTCGGATAAAATCCCTGAACTAATCGATTTATCTCCTTAAATCAATAATTTTCTGTAAATTTCATATTTCTTGTTGATGTTTACGTTAGCGTCAATGATATACTGATGAAAAATGGGAAAGGGGAGATGATATTGAAGACGATTCAAGAAGTGGCTAAGCAGTTTAATGTTTCGACACGGACTATTCGCTATTATGAGGAGCTAGGGCTGCTTCATCCCAATCGATCATCTACTAATCAACGAACCTTTTCAAAAAAAGAATTAGCGAAGCTTAAGCTTATTTTCCGAGGAAAGCGGTACGGTTTTTCACTTGAGGAGATTAAGGAGATGGTATTGCTGTTTGATTATGATCGTACGGGTATTCAGCAGTTGGAGCGTACGGTCGAATATGGGGAGCAAAAAATTCAAGAAGTTAATGGCAAAATAGCAGAGCTGGTACAGATGAAAAACGAGTTACAGCAGTTACAAGGCATGTTTACAGAAAAATTAGCGACTTTAAAGGGAGAGATACATGATGAATAGTTCGAATTTGTTAGCGCGTAATGCGCGAAAGTACCCTATGAGTGAAGCGGTTGTTTGTCAGGGCAGACGAGTGACTTATCGTGATTTAGATGAGCAAGTGACACGTCTTAGTCATGCTTTAGTAGAGCAGGGTGTGCGACAAGGCGATAAAGTAATCATTTTTATGCCAAATGTTGTAGAGTTTGTTGTTTGCTATTTTGCTATTCAGCGCATCGAGGCTATTGTCGTTCCAGTAAATGCGAAGTTCACGCTGCAAGAGGTCGAGTATGTGGCACGGCATGCTGATGCTAAAGCTATTCTAGTACATGAGGCGATTTTTGCAGCAGTCGAAAACATTACGGTAGTCCCTTTAAAAATCAAAACGGGTCAAGAGCAGGCTGGCTGGCTAAACTATGAATCACTTATTCTACATGCAAGCACGCAAACAATTGATTGCCAGTTGAATGAAGATGATGTCTCAACGATTTTATACACATCGGGTACAACGGGAAAACCAAAGGGTGTGTTGTTTAGCTATCGCAATATTTTAACTGTAGCGCAAATGATTGCAGTGGAAATGGAAGTAAAGCCAGAAAGCCGAATCCTTCTTATGATGCCGTTGACGCATTCAGCCCCATTACATTTATTTTTAATGGCAGGTGTACTTGTAGGCTCAACAAACGTGTTAACACCAACGTTTACACCTGATTTATTGATTGATTCAATGGAGCAGGAGCGGACAACGCATTTCTTTGGGGCACCTGTTGCATATTTGTTAACTGCCCAACTGCCAAGATTGCAAACAGCTGATTTATCATCGATGAAGTGGTGGGCTTATGGTGGGGCACCGTTATCACAAAACGAAGTCCAGCATTTACAAAAAGCTTTCAGAACAGAAAATTTAACCTGTGTTTATGGCTTAACAGAGGCTGGTCCTAACGGTTCAATATTGTTTGGTGAAGAGCATGCAACGAAGGCGGGGAGCGTTGGGCGACGTGCACCACTTGGAGCGGAGCTGCGTATTATCAACGACAATGGAGAAGATGTCAGTGTAGGTGAAGTAGGAGAAATTGTGATATTCGGTGAGGGCAATATGCAGGGCTATTACAAGGATGATATCGCAACAAAGGCTGCATTTATAGATGGCTGGCTAAAAACAGGTGACTTAGCTCGTTTAGATGAGGACGGCTATATTTGGATTGTCGATCGTAAGAAGGATGTCATTTTTTCAGGTGGTGTGAATATTTACCCGAAAGAAATTGAAGATCGTATGTTGAGCTATGAGGGGATATTTGAAGTTGCTGTAATAGGTGTACCACATCCGGAGTGGGGAGAAACGGTGAAAGTGGTTTATGCTGCTAAAACAAATATTGACGAGAACGGACTGAAAGTTTATTTAGAGAAGCATCTTGCTAAATATAAAATTCCACGCATTTTTGAACGTGTGGAAGCGTTACCACGAAATGCATCAGGCAAAATACTAAAACAAACTTTGAAGGGACAAGAGGTGAGATAGCATGAAGGTTTTACAACAGGAAGAAATGAAAACAAAGAACTTTTTTAAAGAGAATGATACACTTCATAAAGTTTTAGAAATGATGCTAGATAAAGAGTTTGCGGAATATGCAACACGTGAGCTAACAGATTTCGGTGAGCTTTGTGCAGGAGATATTGATGTGAGAGCCAAGCATACGGATAGAGAGGGTGAACCTCGATTACAAAGATATAATGCTTATGGTGAAGAAGTGTCAGAGATTTGGGTCAATGACGGCTATAAGAAAACAATTGAAGAGACGTACAATACCGGCATTGTTGGCTATGTGCATAAGGATATTCCGCAACTAAGTAGAAAGGGTAACTATGTGTATAGCTTTGCTCAAGGCTATATACTATCACATGCTGAACCAGGCTTTTACTGTCCTGTTACGTTAACGATGGCAACTGCTTATTTACTTGATCATTATGCGAGTGATGAGGTGAAGGAGCGCTTTTTACCACACGTTTGTGCAACAGGAGAGACAGAGCTATATGAGGGGGCTACATTTTTAACGGAGCGCCAAGGTGGCTCTGATGTTGGGGCGAATGTTGTGGAGGCAAGAAAGGACGGCAAGCAGTATCGTTTATATGGTGAGAAATATTTTGCATCTAACGCAGGAATGTGTGGAGTAACCATGGTATTGGCACGCATGGAAGGGGCTCAGGCAGGCTCAAAGGGTTTAACATTGTTTGCAGTTCCATGGAGAAATGATGATGGCACAGTTAATAATCTGCGCGTTCGGCGTTTAAAGGATAAACTTGGTGTTAGAGCAGTACCTTCTGGTGAGGTGGAATTTGATGGTGCGCTAGCGTATATTGTAGGTGATCCAAATAAAGGGATTTACTATATGTTGGAGGCGCTTAATTTATCAAGAATTTGCAATGCGGTTGCTTCAATCGGCATTATGCGCCGCGGCTATTTAGAGGCGAAGCATTATGTGACAAATCGTCATGCCTTTGGTAAACCTTTAACGCAATACCCTATGATTCAGGATACACTAGGGAAATTTGCTGCCAAACTTCATGTAGAAGTTGCTACGGTTTTTGACCTTATTCAGCTGTACGATAAAGTAACTAGTGGACAGGGGAATAAAGAGGACATTATTTTGAATCGCTTGTATATTGCGATCATGAAAAAAGAAACGGCAGAGCAAGCTGTACATTATGCTAGTGAAGCCATTGAATTACATGGCGGAAACGGCTATATTGAAGATTTTGTTACACCACGGTTATTAAGAGATGCACAGGTACTTACTGTGTGGGAGGGGACTGCGAATATTTTAGCTTTAGAGCTCATTCGATTAGTTGATAAGTTTCATGTGCACGAAATGTTTGTGCGTGTCATGGAAGAACGTCTAGAAAAACTAACTGACAATCCATTAGTCGAAATTGTCGTGAATCAATTGGCAAAACTAGATTCAACTTTGCAAACATTTAGCCGTTTAGATGATGCAACGAAAACGTTCGAGGCAAAAAAGGTCGCAGAGAAAATGGCACATTTATATGAAAGTGTGGTAGCAGTCGAATGGGCACAAAGATTCGGCGGCAAATATGAGAAGCTAGCAGATATTTATTTAGAAAACACATGGTCATTGCGTGAAATGGGTGCACCAATGAAAACGGTACAGTATTTTTCAGATATAGTTTAATCGATTAAGAGTCGTCTCGAATGGAGGCGACTTCTTTGATTTTCATGTATAATAAAATCAACTGAATATTATAAAGGTTCTTTACTTAAGTAAAGTGAAAAGGGAAATCGGTGTAATTCCGATGCGGTCCCGCCACTGTATGTGTGAGTTTTTTCAATCTGCGCCACTGAAAATTTCGGGAAGGCTTGAAAAAGCGTATGAAGCACGAGCCAGGAGACCTGCCTTTATAGAAAACACGTTGTAGCCTACGAGGATAGGATGGTGGATTTTGTATATGTATATTGTGCAAATTTGACCCCCTCATTTTTTATGATGAGGGGTATTTGTTTTGAAGATGAATATCGATAAATTTGAAAAAGTGGGCGATAAACTCAAAAAGTTGGGCGATAAACTCAAAAAGTTGGGTGATAAATCCTCAACGTTGAGCGATAAACCCAAAGTGGGTGATAAATCCGCAAAGTTGGGCGATAAACTCAAAAAGTTGGGCGATAAATCCACAAAGTTGGGCGATAAATCCACAAAGTTGGTTGATAAACTCAAAAAGTTGGGCGATAAACCCTCAACGTTGGGCGATAAACCCAAAGTGGGTGATAAATCCGCAAAGTTGGTTGATAAACTCAAAAAGTTGGGCGATAAATCCACAAAGTTGGGTGATAAACTCAAAAAGTTGGGCGATAAACCCTCAAAGTTGAGCGATAAACCCAAAGTTAGCCGATAACCCACAACCTCGAGCGATAAAAACCTAAAATGTATCGATCAATCAGAAAAACAAGTCGCTAACTTTATGCACAGATAGACTAAGGGGGATTCACATGAAGAAATTTTGGAAAATAGGATTATCTGCATTTTTAGCTGTTGGCTTGCTTGCAGCATGTAACACAAAAGAGGCGACAAATGACAAGTCGTCATCTGCTGAGCAGCAAGAGACATCAAAAGTAAATCAAGCAACATTCCCAATGACGATAACGGATGCTACTGGCAAAGATATTACGCTAGAAGCACCTCCTGAAAAAATAGTCTCTCTCATTCCAAGTAACACTGAAATTTTATTTGGTCTTGGCTTAAATGATGAAATAGTGGGTGTAACAGATAATGACGATTATCCACCAGAGGCTACTAAAAAAGAAAAAGTTGGCGGTATGGATTATAATATTGAACAAATTATTGCGTTAACGCCAGATATCGTTTTTGCACATGCATCGGGTATGGTGAATTCAAAAGGAGCAATTGAACAGCTTGAGGCTGCAGGTGTGAAAGTATTTGTTGTAGCGGATGCCAAAAACTTTAATGAGACTTACACGACGATTGAACAGCTTGGTCATGCAACAGGAAAACTTGAAGAGGCTAAAAAAATAGTCGCAAATATGAAGGCAAAGGTTGCAGAAGTTGAAACAAAACTTGAGGGTGTTAAGCCTAAGAAAGTTTTTGTAGAGTCGTCTGATGAGCCAGAAATTTATACAGCGGGTAAAGGTACATTTATGAATGAAATGCTAGAAATGATTCATGCCGAAAATATAGCAGCAGATTCAAATAACTGGTTTAAAATTGATGCTGAACAAATTATTGAGAAAAATCCAGATGTCATTGTTGTGGCATATAGTTATGTACCGAATATTTTAACGAAAATTCCACAACGTCCAGGCTTTGGAACAATTACTGCCGTAAAAAATAAAGCCATTGTACAAGTGGATAAAAATACGACAAGTCGTCAAGGTCCTCGATTAGCAGATGGTCTTGAGGAATTAGCAAAGGCCGTCTACCCAGAGGCGTTTAAATGAGTAAAACAATTGTAGCCTATGTAACAGCAATTACGCTTTTAATCATTAGCATCTGGTGTGGTGTGGCGATAGGCTCAGTTCATATTCCATTAGAAGTATTGTGGAATAAGGCCGCTGATGAAACAGCTGCCAATATTTTATGGAAGATTCGTTTACCTCGAGTTCTGCTAGCAGGGCTTGTAGGGGCATCACTTGCTATTGCAGGGGCAGCTTTTCAAGGTTTATTAAAAAACCCTTTGGCTGATCCTTATACGTTAGGTGTTTCCTCTGGTGCATCAGTGGGCGCAGTGATGACGATTTTCTTTAGTGTCTCAATACCTGTAATCGGTCATTTCACATTGCCAACCTTTAGTATGATAGGTGCCATATTGACGATGGTAGCTGTTATGGGCTTTGCTAGAATAGTAGACCGCTCACTAAAAATGGAAACTCTTATTTTAACAGGGGTTATATTTAGTTCATTTTTAGGTTCCTTGATTTCATTAATGATTGCATTATCTGGTGAGGAGCTACGCCAAGTGATCGGATGGCTGCTTGGCTCAGTATCGATGCGTGGTTGGCCTTACGTTCAGATGATCATCCCGTTTGTTATCATTGGTTCCATTATGCTTTGGACACAAAGACGCGAGTTAAATGTTCTGTTATATGGAGAAGAACGTGCGAAGCATTTAGGTGTCAATGTTAAGCGTAGTAAATATATTATTTTAGTAGGTGGATCCATGTTGACAGGAGCAGCGGTAGCTGTTTCTGGAACGATTGGCTTTGTTGGTTTAGTTGTTCCTCATATGACGAGAATGGTCTGGGGTTCAGATCATCGTCATTTATTGCCATTATCATTTTTAAATGGGGCAACTTTACTAATTATTTGTGATTTAATAGCAAGAACAATTATTATGCCAAGAGAGCTGCCGATTGGTGTCATTACTGCATTTATTGGGGCGCCTGTTTTTTCCTATATTTTTTATAAACAACGTAGAGGCAAGGGGGTACGGGCATGATTGTTGTAGAACATCTTTCCGGTGGCTATGAAGACGTACCGATCGTCCAGGATATAAGTTTTTCCGTTGAAAAAGGTAAAATACTAGGGATTTTAGGGCCGAATGGTAGTGGAAAATCCACACTGTTAAAAGTAATAAGTGGCATACTACCAGCAACAGCAGGCACTATATTAGTAGATGGTAAAAATAGTAGCTCTTACAGTGCGCGTGCATTAGCAAAGAAGATGGCAGTGCTGCCACAATTACATGCTAATGCCTTTTCAAACAGTGTAAGGGAAGCGGTATCGCTTGGACGTTATCCACATCAAACAGGCTTCTTTTCAAGCTGGACTGATCGTGATGAACAAGCAGTGCAACAGGCAATGCTGCAAACAGGTGTGAAACGCTATGAACAGACACCAATGGAATTTTTGTCGGGCGGTGAACAGCAAAGAGTTTTTGTCGCCCAAGCTCTTGCACAAACTGCGGAAATATTGCTGCTAGATGAGCCGACCAACCATCTAGATATTGCACATCAACGTCAAATTTTAGATATGGTGCGAAAGGAAGCAATAGAACGTGGTTTGACTGTTATTATGGTACTACATGATATGAATTTAGCTTCTCTTTATTGTGATGAATTATTACTAATGGAGGAAGGACGGATGCGGGCATTTGGGGCGCCGCATGAAGTATTAATCGCTTCGCAAATCGAAGACGTCTATCATGCCCGAGTGGCAACTTATGCACATCCGGAAATTCCAAAGCCTCAAATTACAATGATGCCAGCCTCGGTTGAACATCAGCAACGTGCTGTCATTAAAAAAGAAAATTTCGCTGTTACAGATCATTACATTAAACTTCAATCAGAGTTTCCTTTAAAAACGGTGTCCTCAGCTGTCCATAATCCGGGCATCGGCTGGTATGATTGTCTGTTAAATCGCTCTGTACCAATAGATTACGTGATTAATGATGTAAAGAGAGAGGTTGCTGAATTTTTACAAAAGGAGCACTTTTCATCTACAAGTACAGTCGTCATGTTAACAGCTGTCCCAACAAATCTTGTAGCTATTAACGAGTTTCAAGCTTCCTTTGGTAGCGTTCTTGTGGCTGTTACCGCTGGAGTTGGTAATGCTGTTGATGTGTCACGTGTACATGAAAGACAAGATGAACCATATATTGGTACTATAAATACGTGGGTCATCGTGAATGGCTGTTTATCAGAGGAAGCGTTTTTCCAAGCAATGATGACAGCTACTGAGGCGAAAACAAAGGCATTGCAATCAGAAAATATTCGTGATGAGCTTAGTGGTACGATTGCGACAGGTACTGCTACAGATAGTTTATTGATTGCAGCGACACAAAAAGGGGAAGAAATGCTGTACGGCGGTCCCATTACTGATGTAGGTAAGATCATCGGTAAAGGTGTTTTTGAAACAACTGTACAGGCGATAAAAAATTACAAAAACTGTTCTAGGAGATGAGAGAAATGAAGCTTTACACGAAAACAGGCGATACAGGGAAAACAAGTCTTATCGGTGGACGCGTTGACAAAGATAGCTTACGCGTAGAGACATATGGGGCCATCGATGAATTAAATTCTTTTATTGGTAAGGCTATTAGTGAACTAGATCGTGAGCTATTCAAGGATATTCTAATTGATTTAGAAACGATTCAACATGAGCTTTTTGATGCAGGTGGTGACCTCGCTAATGTCATGAAGGAGCGCCATTACAAGCTTACAGAGCAGCCAATTGAAGTGTTGGAATCGCGTATTGATGCATTGTCAGATGAAGCACCACCATTACAACGCTTTATTCTACCAGGCGGTGCACCAGCAGCTGCAACTTTACACATTGCCCGCACAGTAGCACGTCGAGCGGAGCGTCAAATGGTAACGCTGATGAAGGAAATCGAAGATGTACCGACAATTGTACAAAAATATTTAAATCGTCTATCCGATTATTTATTTGCGGTTGCACGTGTTGTGAATTTCCGATTGAATGTTGCGGATATTGAATATATTCGAAGCGGCAATGTCTTTAAAAAATAACTTGATCAAATTACGCTCAATACCTAAAGCTGTTGATGACATTTGATATAGGTTGATTGGAGTGGAGGCTGGGCGACTCCTCGGGGATTAGCGATAGAGGAACGAAGGCTAAAAGCATCACATCCTGTGATAACGCCTTCGTGACCAACGTCGTGTTGGCCCGAGACCCTGGAGCGAGTGAAGCGGCTCATCGGACGCCCCCAGGAAGCTCTGCTCTGCGCGAAAGCGAAGCGGCAGCAACAAAGCGCACAGCCGGAACGGAAATCAACCCCACGTTTTGGTGAAAGCACATATTAGTTTTGAAATAAAATAGCTACTTTGAAATTTAGCGCACTTAAAAAAAGTCGATTTGTCATCAAAAACATGATGCAAATCGACTTTTTGATTTTCTAAATACAATAAAAAGACAAATTTGTAATATAAATGAATAAAACCCTTTAGTGGTTAAGAGCCCGCTTTTAAAATTCAGGGTGGCTTTTTTTCTTGTAAAATGTAAGAATATAAAATTATCAGAAATATTTCCGTTTTATGTTGACTGAATGCTCACTCATTTATTAGAATAGGAATATAATGATTGAACTAGCAAATTTACCACAAAGAGAGAAACTTACGACAAACTAAAGGGGGGACCAACCATGAGTCCATTAGTAATTGCAAACATTGTTCTAACAGTCGTGGTTGTGCTTTATGCAGTAGGATTATTTTTCTATCTGTTAAAAACACGCTATAAGTTTGTGCAATTGGGGAAAAAGGTTGAGTTTGATGAAAGTGTTCAAGAACGAATTCGTTATCTTATGGTCAATGTACTTGGCCAAAATAAGTTATTAAAAGATCCGAAGAGTGGTTTAATTCACGTTATGTTCTTCTATGGATTTTTGATGGTGCAGCTAGGTGCCATTGATTTAATTTGGAAGGGGTTAGCACCTGGGTCACATTTGCCACTTGGCATTTTCTATAGTGTGTTTACATTCTTCCAAGAGCTTGTAGTATTAATGATTTTAGTGGCGGTTGTGTGGGCATTTTACCGTCGTTATGTAGAAAAGCTAGTACGTCTAAAACGAGGCTGGAAAAATGGACTTGTCTTAATATTCATAGGTGGGTTAATGGTATCCACATTGCTTGCAAATGGTATGGGCATAATTTTGCATGGTGAAGAACTAACTTATACAGAGCCAGTTGCTTCTGGCATTGCTGCTATTTTTAGCTTCTTACCAGCATCAGCGGCGGGGGTTGTTTTCTATGTAATGTGGTGGTCGCACTTATTGATTCTATTGACATTCTTAGTGTATGTACCACAATCGAAGCACTTCCACTTAATTGTAAGCCCAATCAATGTATACATGAACCGTTTAGATCGTACAGGTACTTTAACGCCGATCGATTTTGAAGCATTAGAAAATGCTGAAGATGAAGAGGATATTCCAGCAATTGGTGTTGGACGTATTCAAGACTTCACACAAAAACAAATGCTAGATTTATATTCCTGTGTAGAGTGCGGGCGCTGTACAAATATGTGTCCAGCGTCAGGTACAGGGAAAATGCTATCACCGATGGATTTAATCGTGAAGCTACGTGATCATTTAACATTTACAGGTGCTGTTGAGACAAAGCAAAAGCCTTGGGTACCTTATCAATTCTTTGCTAAAACAAAGGGGAATCAGTTAGCGATGGCAGCTGGTGCTGAGGGGGCAGTCATCGAAGATATCTACAGCCCTTCTTTAATCGGCGATGTCATTACAGAAGAAGAGATTTGGGCATGTACAACTTGCCGTAACTGTGAGGATCAATGTCCTGTTATGAACGAGCATGTAGATAAAATTATTGATTTACGTCGTTACTTAACAATGACAGAAGGAAAAGTAAACCCTGATGCACAACGTGCGATGACAAATATCGAACGTCAAGGCAATCCTTGGGGCTTAAACCGTAAAGAAAAAGAAAATTGGCGTGACCTAGATCCAACAATTCATATTCCAACAGTGAAAGAGCTGAAAAAATCAGGGGAAGAAATGGAATATTTATTCTGGGTAGGATCAATGGGTGCGTTTGATAACCGCTCACAAAAAATTGCCTTAGCTTTCTGTCGTTTATTAAACAAGGCAGGCGTGAAGTTTGCGATTTTAGGAAATAAAGAGAAAAATTCAGGGGACACTCCACGTCGATTAGGAAATGAGTTTTTATTCCAAGAGCTAGCAACAGCGAATATTGATGAATTTGAGAAAAACGACGTGAAGAAAATCGTTACGATTGACCCTCATGCTTATAATATCTTTAAAAATGAATACCAAGACTTTGGCTGGAAGGGCGAGGTCTACCATCATACTGAACTATTGAATCAATTGATTGATGAAAATCGACTAGCGTTAAATTACGAAGTTCATGAAACGATTGTGTTCCATGATTCTTGTTATTTAGGTCGTTATAACGATGTTTATGATGCACCACGTGAGATTTTACGAGGAATTCCAGGTATTAAGCTTGTGGAAATGGAGCGTAATCGTGAGGAAGCAATGTGCTGTGGTGCAGGTGGCGGCTTAATGTGGATGGAAGAGCATGTCGGCAACCGAATTAACGTAGCAAGAACAGAGCAAGCTTTAGCAACGAATGCTTCAGTTATTTCTTCTGGATGTCCTTACTGCTTAACGATGCTTGAAGATGGTACAAAGGCAAAAGAGGTTGAGGATACAATCGGTACATTCGACGTTGCAGAACTATTGGAGCGTTCTGTATTTGGCGAAAAAGTGAAAGCTGTCGAGGAATCTGTTGAAGAAGCAGCGGATGTAATGGTTGAAGAAGTAGTAGCTTCTGTAGATAGTGTCGAACAAGACAAGAATGCGGAAATTAACGCAGAAAAATGATGGTTATTGCAGAAATATTTTAGTTATCTGAAAAATATAAATTGCACAATAAATAATTGTTTTGTAGAATAAGATTAAATGGAAATGGGAGTTAACTTAAAACTCCCATTTTTCATAGATAGAGGTCGAGCGAGCGTTCAGTCAACGTTGATGCTCTTATACTTCTTCTAGAACGTAAAACAAAAGGGGTGTTTTACTTGAATAGAGCAGTTATTTTAGCAGGGGCAAGAACTGCATTTGGTAAGTTTGGAGGTTCACTATCAGCATTAAGCGCGAGTGATTTAGGCGCAATCGCCATAAAAGGGGCACTTGAGAAAGCGAATATTTCGCCTGATGAAGTGGATGAAGTAATTTTAGGCTCCGTTTTACAAGGGGGACAGGGCCAAATTCCTTCAAGGCAGGCTGCGATCAAAGCTAATTTACCAATAGCAGTGAAAACAGAAACGATTAACAAGGTTTGTGCGTCAGGGATGCGTGCTGTAACACTAGCGGATCAGCTAATTCGATTAGGGGACGAAGAAGTAATGATCGCTGGTGGTATGGAATCCATGTCCAATGCACCGTATTATCTACAAAATGGTCGAACAGGCTTACGCATGGGCGACTCAACAATGGTAGATGGCATGCTATATGATGGCTTAACATGTGCTTTCGATAAGGCAAGGCCGCATATGGGAAGCTACGGTAATGTAACGGCTAAAGAATATTCGTTAAGCCGTGAGGAGCAGGATGCTTGGTCTGTTCGCAGTCATGAACGTGCTCTTGCGGCAATTGAGAAAGGTTACTTTGCTGAAGAAATCGTCCCTGTGGAAATTCCACAACGTAAGGGAGAGCCGCTTCAAGTCGATACGGACGAGGCACCAAGAGCTGGTACGTCAATAGAGGTACTTGCAAAACTCAAGCCAGCCTTTGACAAGGATGGAACGATTACAGCAGGTAATGCACCTGGCGTTAACGATGGTGCATGTGCCTTAGTAGTAATGAGTGAGGAACGTGCAGCGCGTGAAGGCAGAGAGCCGCTTGCGGTGATTATCGGCCATGAAGAGCTTGCGATTGAGCCAGAGAACTTCCCGCAAACACCAGGGCTTGTTATTAACAAATTACTTAAAAAGACGGGGAAATCATTAGCTGACATTGATTTGATCGAAATCAATGAAGCGTTTGCAGCAGTAGCTCTTGTCAGCAAGCAGCTGGCGGATTTAGATGCTGAAAAGGTCAATGTTAACGGTGGTGCAGTTGCATTAGGTCATCCAATCGGAGCATCTGGAGCACGCATTATTTTAACACTTGCTCATGAATTAAAACGTCGTGGCGGTGGTATCGGAATTGCTGCTATCTGCTCAGGTGGAGGGCAAGGCGATGCGATTATGATTGACGTACCGAAAACAGGGGGACACAAATGATGGGAATTCAAAAAGTAATGGTTATTGGTGCTGGGCAAATGGGCTCCGGCATTGCACAAGTTTGTGCACAAGCTGGCTATGAGGTCAAACTGAATGACATGAAGCAAGAATTTTTCGAACGCGGTTTAGGCGTCATTACGAAAAACCTGACACGTGATGTCGAAAAGGGGCGTAAAACTGAGGATGAGAAGGCAGCCATTTTAGGTCGTATTAATATGTCACTAGATATACAGGATGCTAGTGACGTAGATATTGTCATTGAGGCAGCTGTGGAGAATTTGGAAGTGAAGCAATCCATCTTTAAGCAAATTGATCAGATTGCACCGGCACATGCCATTTTAGCTACGAATACATCATCTTTACCAATTACAGAAATTGCAGCTGTAACAAATCGTCCAGAGCAAGTGATTGGTATGCACTTTATGAATCCTGTACCTGTTATGAAACTTGTAGAAATTATTAGAGGGTTAGCTACTAGTGATGAAGTCTACAAAGCAGTTGAAGACATGACGGTAAAACTATCGAAAACACCAGTGGAAGTAAATGACTTCCCAGGCTTTATTTCGAATCGTATTTTATTACCAATGATTAATGAAGCGATCTACGCATTGTATGAGGGTGTAGCATCGAAAGAAGCCATTGACGATGTGATGAAGCTCGGCATGAATCATCCGATGGGTCCGTTAACATTGGCAGACTTTATTGGTCTTGATACATGTCTATCCATCATGGAGATTTTACATGAGGGCTTAGGTGATAGTAAATATAGACCTTGTCCATTGCTTCGTAAATATGTGGCAGCAGGATGGCTAGGTAAAAAATCTGGAAGAGGCTTTTACGTTTATGAATAATCCTATGGGGATGGGACGATTCAAATGAAGTGCAATGCTACGGGACAACGTACAGGGGTGACATTATAGATGCATTTACAATTTACAGATGAACAAATAATGATGCGAGATATGGTTCGTAATTTCGCTCAGGATAAAATTGAACCGTGGGTAGAACGTATGGAAGCAGGAGAGTTTCCACGTGAACTCCTTGCGCAAATGGGCGAATTAGGTTTAATGGGAATCACGACGCCTGAGGAATTAGGCGGCTCAGCGATGGATTTCACATCGTACATAATTGCAATCAATGAACTATCAAAGGTTAGCGCAGTAATGGGTGTTATTTTATCCGTGCATACTTCGGTTGGAACAAATCCTATAATTTATTTCGGCAACGATGAACAGAAGAAACGCTATGTTCCAAAGCTTGCTGCTGGTGAATATTTAGGGGCATTTTGTTTAACAGAGCCTAGCGCTGGTTCTGATGCTGGCTCTTTACAATCCAAAGCGGTGCGAGATGGAGATGAATATGTCATCAACGGCTCCAAGGTGTTTATTACAAACGGTGGAGAAGCGGATGTTTATATTGTCTTTGCCTCAACGAATCCTGCTGAAAAAACACGTGGTATTTCGGCATTTATTGTTGAAAAAGGAACACCAGGCTTAATCATAGGTAAGGATGAACATAAAATGGGCCTACACGGCTCACGTACAGTTCAATTAACATTCGACAACTGTCGTATTCCAGCCGCAAACCTTCTTGGGGAGGAAGGGGAAGGCTTTAAAATTGCAATGGCTAACTTAGATGTTGGACGTATTGGAATCGCAGCTCAAGCTCTAGGTATTGCTGAAGCAGCACTAGAGGCAGCTACTGCGTATGCAAAAGAACGTGTTCAATTTGGAAAGCCTATTGCAGCGCAACAAGGAGTTGGCTTCAAGCTTGCTGATATGGCAACGGCTGTAGAATCAGCAAAACTACTAGTCTATCGAGCAGCAGATTTACGTACAAAAGGATTGCCGTGCGGAGCTGAGGCCTCGATGGCGAAACTTTTTGCCTCTCGTACAGCCGTGCAAACAGCGATTGACGCTATACAAATTTTTGGTGGCTATGGCTATACAAAAGACTATCCTGTAGAGCGTTATTTCCGAGATGCAAAGGTGACAGAAATATACGAGGGTACAAGTGAAATTCAAAAGCTAGTCATTAGTAAACATTTACTTAAATAAAGTCTGATGTTATGTTGCAATGTTGATTTTTTACGGATGATGTCGCTTGCTAAAAGAAAACTTCTATAGAAATCAACAATATCAGGCGTATTGATTAGGGAAATATAGGTTTATTATTGGCTGATAAAAGGATTTTTTTGTTGATATTTTGCTAATGTACGTCCATTTTTACTGATTGTAGCGTAGGGCTACTCGACTCCCGCAGGAAAGCGAGTAGCCCGTAGCGGAAATCATAGCCTTCTAAATAATCGGAATGGATAAAAATGGTTAATCAACACACTTGCAACAATATAGCACTAACTGAGTCTAACGAAAAAGGGGAAATGGACAATGAACTTTCAATTATCAGAAGAGCATGAGCAATTACGTGAAATGATTCGTGATTTTGCTATTAATGAAGTAGCACCAACGGCAGCTGAACGTGACGAGAACGAAGAGTTTGACCGCGCAATTTTCGATAAAATGGCGGAGCTAGGCTTAACAGGTATTCCATGGCCAGAAGAATACGGGGGTGCAGGCTTTGATTATCTTGCATATGTCATTGCTGTAGAGGAATTATCGCGTGTATGTGCTTCAACAGGGGTAACTTTATCAGCACATACGTCACTTGCTGGGTGGCCGATCTTTAAATTTGGTAATGAAGAACAAAAACAAAAATACCTTCGTCCAATGGCAGAAGGTAAACATATCGGTGCATATGGTTTAACGGAGCCAGGATCAGGTTCGGATGCTGGTGGTATGAGAACATATGCAAAACTTGATGGCGATGATTATATTTTAAATGGCTCGAAGATTTTCATTACCAATGGCGGAGTAGCAGATACATATGTTGTATTTGCAGTAACAGATCCAGAAGCTAAAAATGGCACAACTGCTTTTATCGTTGAAGCTGGCTTTGAAGGTTTCTCGGTAGGGAAGAAGGAGAAAAAACTAGGAATTCGTTCATCTCCTACAACTGAAATTATTTTTGATAACTGTCGCGTTCCGAAAGAAAATATGCTTGGAGCTGAGGGAGAAGGCTTCAAAATTGCGATGACAACACTTGATGGAGGTCGTAATGGTATTGCGGCACAAGCTCTAGGGATTGCACAAGGAGCATTGGATGCAGCGGTTGAATACGGTAAAGAACGTGTGCAATTTGGTAAGCCGATTACTGCCAACCAAGGTGTATCCTTTAAACTAGCAGATATGGCAACTCAAATTGAAGCATCTCGACTGCTTACATACCAAGCGGCTTGGTTGGAATCAAATGGTCTACCTTATGGTAAGGCATCTGCAATGGCAAAATTAATGGCTGGCGATACGGCGATGAATGTAACAACTGAGGCGGTTCAAGTCTTTGGTGGATATGGTTATACGAAGGATTATCCAGTTGAGCGCTTCATGCGTGATGCGAAAATTACACAAATTTACGAAGGTACACAGGAGATTCAACGACTTGTTATCTCTCGTATGTTGACAAAATAACGTATGACAGAAAGAGATCAAAGACCCCAAGTACAGTCAACAGTAAAAGATGAAAATCTCATCGCCATTCGTCGAGAACAGATGATAGAGGGAGCCATTAAATTATTTAGAGAAAAAGGATTTCACCGTGCCACAACGAGAGAAATCGCAAAAGCGGCAGGCTTTAGTATCGGAACATTATATGAATATATTCGTACGAAGGAAGACGTCCTTTACCTTGTATGTGATAGTATTTATCACCATGCGATGGGGCGACTTTCAAGTTTTGAGATTAAGGCAGGAACGATTGAAGAGCTAAAGGAAATGATTCGAGAGTATTTCTTGCAAATTGATAGTTTGGTTGATGAGCTGACAATCATGTATCAGGAAACTAAATCGCTGTCGAAAGAAGCACAACGCTATGTCTTTAGTAAAGAGTTTGAAATGGTTGCTACTTTTGAGCGATTACTAAAACGCTGTGTACAGTCAGGTGAAATAACGATGACAGATAAACAAATTCACTTGGCAGCAAATAACTTAGTCGTTTCTGGGCAAAGCTGGGCATTCCGTAAATGGGCGCTCCATCGTCAGCACTCTATTGACGAATTTATTGAAATACAAATTACTTTGTTCATTTCAGGCATAAAGGGGTTCTAATAAGTTCTGTAAAGGGGTTGTCGGTAATTGCATAGAGCGACATTGCAATTACCGATTTTTTTTATCTTCATTCATCATTTGACTACCATCTTTGAAGGTGATGAGATGAATGCGGATGTGATTTCCTTTCATTGGATGTCCAAACACCTACTGAAATAAAGGAACTCAGTCTAAGAACGCCACGTCCTGTGGCAACGACTGAGTGACCAACATCATGTTGGCCTAAAGCCTCCGGCGGATGTCACGGATTTTGAAAGGAATGAATTGTGCCAGCACAATTCAAAATCCGGACGCAATTACGCCAAGGCGAAATTGATGTATAAAAAGGCTCATCACTAAAGGTTGGGGATGGCATTTGTTAAAAACGTACGCCATGTAAATAAGTTGATTGGAGTGGAGACTGGGCGACTCCTTGGGGATCAGCAATAGAGGAACGAAGGCTAAAACCATCACATCCTGTGATAACGCCTTCGTGACCAACATCCTGTTGCCCCAAGCGGCTCATCGGACGCCCCCAGGAAGCTCTGCTCTGCGCGAAAGCGAAGCGTCAGCGGCAAAGCGCCCAGTCGGAACGGAAATCAACCCCACGTTATGCTAATGAGGCTATAAAGAACATTAAGGGGAGAAAGTGGGGATTTCATATGACAAAGGTAGAAGTATATCGTCCAAAAAATCACGTACGTTTTGTTACAGCATCAAGTCTTTTTGATGGACATGACGCTTCGGTTAACATTATGCGACGTATTTTACAATCAAGCGGTGTAGAGGTAATCCATTTAGGACATAACCGCTCCGTGGAAGAAGTCGTAAATGCTGCGATACAAGAGGATGCTCAAGGCATTGCGATATCTTCTTATCAAGGCGGGCATATGGAATACTTTAAATATATGTATGATTTGTTGCGTGAAAAAGGGGCGCCACATATTAAAATTTATGGTGGCGGCGGTGGTGTTATTTTACCACGTGAAATTAAAGAGCTACATGCTTACGGGATTGCAGGGATTTTCTCACCAGAGGATGGGCGTGTTTTAGGATTACAAGGGATGATTAATCAGAAAATTAAAGGAACTGATTTCCCGACTGCTATAGGTAGCTATCAAGAAAAGCTAGATGCTCTATCGACGGAAACACCTGAAATTTTAGCGAATTTATTAACTGCTGCTGAGTCGAATGATGATGAAGAGACGAAAGAGATGCTAGCGGAAGCTCGTAAACGCTCAAAAGAGACGCCTGTATTAGGTATTACTGGAACAGGTGGTGCGGGTAAATCTTCCTTAACAGATGAATTAATTCGTCGTTTCTTGAAAGAGTTTCCGGATAAGCGCGTAGCTATTCTTTCTGTCGATCCGACAAAGCAAAAGACAGGTGGGGCTTTACTTGGTGACCGAATTCGTATGAATGCGATTTTCAATAATCGCGTATATATGCGTAGTTTAGCAACCCGTGGATCTCGTACAGAGCTTACTGCTTCCATTGGGGATGTGCTAGATGTAACGCGTGTAGCGGGCTATGATTTAATCATTGTAGAAACAAGTGGTATTGGTCAGGGTGATGCGGAAATTACAAAATACACTGATCTATCTATGTATGTCATGACAAGTGAGTTTGGTGCGCCAACACAGCTTGAGAAAATTGACATGATTGATTTTGCGGATGTGATCGCTATCAATAAATTTGAACGCAAAGGTTCTGAGGATGCATTACGTCAAGTGCAGAAGCAATACCAACGTTCACGTGAGCTTTGGGATGAATCACTTGATAATATGCCTGTGTACGGTACGATTGCCAGTCAATTTAATGATAAAGGAACGAATGCTTTATTTGCTGCATTAGTAAATATCATTAATGCGAAGACAGGTAGTCATTGGGAAACAGGCTATGAGCAATTTGCGAAAACGCAAAAGCAAGATGTTATCATTCCAAACGACCGTCGTTATTATTTACGAGAACTCACAGATACTGTGCGTGGCTATCATAAAAAATCAGAGCAACAGGTGGAATTTGCTCGCCGTCTATTCCAATTAGAGGGAGCTATCGAAGCGATTAAGGAAAAGGCGCCAAATGATGCACTTGTCGCATCTCTTTCTTCTTTAGCAGAAGGTGCCAGAGATGAATTAACGGCTGAGTCTAAACGTATTTTAGATAATTGGCAGGCTTTAAAAGAAGCGTATGCTGGAGATGAATTGGTAACGAAAGTTCGTGATAAGGAAATTCGAACAATTTTAAGAACAACAAGTCTTTCTGGTACGAAAATCCCTAAAGTTGCCCTGCCGAAATTCGTAGATTATGGTGAAATTTTACGCTGGGTTTATAAAGAAAATGTACCTGGTGAATTCCCGTATACAGCGGGGGTATTCCAATTTAAACGTGAAGGGGAAGATCCGAAACGACAATTTGCTGGCGAGGGGACACCTGAGCGTACAAATAAACGATTCCATTATTTATCGAAAGATGATGATGCGAAACGATTATCAACAGCATTTGATTCGGTAACGCTATATGGTGAGGACCCAGATTACCGACCTGATATTTACGGGAAGGTTGGAGAGTCGGGTGTATCCATTTGTACGTTAGAGGATATGAAAAAGCTGTATGCAGGCTTTGATTTATGTGCGCCATCGACTTCAGTATCGATGACAATTAACGGTCCAGCACCGGTTATTTTAGCAATGTTCATGAATACGGCTATTGATCAACAAGTGAAACTACGTGAGAAAGAACTGGGTCGACCTTTGACAGTTGAAGAATTTACGGAAACACGCGAGAAAACATTACAGGTTGTACGTGGAACCGTCCAAGCAGATATTTTAAAGGAAGATCAAGGGCAAAATACATGTATATTCTCAACAGAGTTTGCGTTACGTATGATGGGGGATATTCAGCAATACTTTATCGATCATAAAGTTCGTAATTATTACTCCGTATCTATTTCTGGATACCATATTGCCGAAGCTGGTGCGAACCCAATATCACAGTTGGCCTTTACATTAGCAAATGGCTTTACGTATGTAGAATATTATTTAAGTCGTGGAATGAATATTGACGACTTTGCGCCAAATCTATCATTCTTCTTCTCAAACGGACTGGATCCAGAGTACACAGTTATTGGACGCGTAGCTCGCCGTATTTGGGCGGTTGTCATGCGTGACAAGTACGATGCCAATGAACGAGCGCAAAAATTAAAGTATCATATCCAAACATCTGGACGTAGTTTGCATGCACAGGAGATTGATTTTAATGATATCCGTACAACGTTACAGGCGTTAATGGCATTACAAGATAACTGTAATTCATTGCATACAAATGCATATGATGAGGCCATTACAACGCCTACGGAAGAATCTGTACGTCGTGCGATGGCCATTCAAATGATTATTACGAAGGAACATGGCTTAGCGAAAAACGAAAATCCATTACAAGGAGCGTATATCGTAGAAGAGTTAACAGACCTTGTAGAAGAAGCGGTACTAGAAGAGTTTGATCGTATCAATGATCGTGGTGGCGTACTAGGCGCAATGGAAACACAATATCAACGTGGTAAGATTCAAGAGGAATCTATGCACTACGAGATGCTAAAGCATTCAGGTGAGTTACCAATCATTGGTGTAAACACATACTTAAATCCGAATCCGCCTTCTGAAGATGACATTAACAATATGGAAATTGCACGTGCATCGACGGAAGAAAAAGAGACGCAAATTCATAATTTACAAGCCTTCTGGAAGCAACATGAAGGAGAGAACGCAGCGGCTCTTGCTCGTTTACAACAAGTAGCTGTAAACAACGGTAATATTTTCGCGGAGCTTATGGAAACTGTAAAGGTCGCTAGCTTAGGGCAAATCACAAATGCTTTATACGAGGTAGGCGGACAATATCGTCGTAATATGTAATGATCTTTTTGCTGTATAACAATTATTCCATTTTGTACAAAATGTTGGTGTAGTTGTAAGTGTCTAGTCTTAGGATTAGGCACTTCTTTTTATTTCCGTTATAATAGAAATGTAAAAAAAAAGGGAGGCGCAATAGATGATGAAATCGGCTATTAACTACATCATTATTTTAGCTTTGGTGGTAGGAGTTATATTCCTGTATGATAAGCAAATTGGCGCTGTTCCTTTACTATTATTATCTGTCTATTTGTTTTACATGGGGATAAAAAAAATGCGTGATATAAAAAACAGTAATTGAAGCTAGCAATGAGGATAATACTTTGTATATAATGGGTATTATGCTTATGATGGGAAGTTACTTTTGTGCGGCCTTTTTTTGCTGCGCTCCGAAAATAAAGCTATATGAATTTTAAAACGTCCATTGTGATGAGAGAAAGGAAGTGCACGAATGAATTTTCGTGAAATGACAAAAGAACAATTAGCGGAAGAATCGTTAATTAACTTAGCTTATGCAATTTTAAATGAAAAACGTGCCTCAGTGTCTTTTAATGATTTATTAACAATAATGCAAGAGCTTGTGGGCTATAGTGATGAAGAAATGAAAGGCCGCCTACTACAATTTTACACAGATTTAAATGTAGAAGGCCGCTTCTTATTTAATCAAGAAACAGGCTGGGGCTTACGTGAATGGTATAAAGTTGAACAGATTGAAGAAGAAACAGCTCCATCTGTTAAAACTCATAAGAAAAAATCTAAAGCAGCCCTTGAGGATGAAGAAGATTTAGAAGAAGATTTAGAAGAAGAAGATATTGACTTTGATGAAGATTATGAAGAATTCGTTGAAGAAGAAGAAGAAGATGAAGAAGAAGCAGATGCTAAAGAAGATATCGACTTTGATGAAGAAGATATAGAGGACATCGATGAAGAAATCGATGAGGACTTTATCGATGAAGATGAAGATGAAGAAGAATTTGAAGAAGAGGATGAAGTCTAACTTATTTCAGCAAACATCCGCTGAAATAGAGGAACTCAGTCTAGAACGCCACGTCCTGTGGCATTACCGAAATGACCGACATCGTGTCGGCCCTCGTGCAGGCCTAAGCGCAAAGCCGATTCCGGACACAATTATGCCGAGGCATAATTGATGATAATTACTCTTTGAAATTTTCTTTCTTTTATCCTTGTAGTAAAAAATCTTGACTTCTATCACGGTTACGTTTAATCTTTTACTTGGGCTCCTTATTAAAGGAGAAAGACCGTGTATGTAATACGCTTCCCCTGCAAACCTATGCAGGAGGAGCGTTTTTTTATTTTTTAAATTTATTCAGTCAAGTTCTCCCATGTTTATAACTACGGAATGAATAGTAATGCTCTAAATTATTCAAGATGTATAGTAAGCGGTGATTGAGTAATGTTAAAACTTCCTTCTTTCAGCGGGTGTCCAAACATCCACTGAAATAGAGGAACTCAGTCTAAGAACGTCACGTCCTGTGACAACGACTGAGTGACCAACGTCGTGTTGGCCCAAAGCCTCCGGCGGATGTCACGGAATCGGTAAGGAGTTCTTTGTGCAAGCACAAAGCCGATTCCAGACGCAATTATGCCGAGGCATAATTGATTAAGGAAAGTAGAAAAGAGATAGAAACGATTACAGCTTCGAATCGACTACATATATTTGTAGGCATTCTCGGCTTTTCTTATTTTAGGGATGAGAAATATTTATTTTCTTAGCCTGTCAAAATATTTGCATCAATGCTTAGAATCAGCATGTGGCGTGAATGTACTTTTCTTACTTGCAATTTCTAGAACAACATAAGGAGGAATTTTTTCATGACGAAGTATATTTTTGTAACAGGTGGGGTTGTGTCTTCACTTGGAAAAGGGATTGTAGCAGCTTCTCTAGGTCGTTTATTAAAAAATCGCGGATTAGAAGTAACGATTCAAAAATTTGACCCATATATCAATATTGACCCAGGTACAATGAGTCCTTATCAACATGGTGAAGTTTTCGTAACAGATGATGGCGCAGAAGCTGACTTAGACTTAGGTCACTACGAACGTTTTATTGATATTAACCTAGGAAAACATTCTACAGTAACATCAGGTCGTGTTTATCAGTCTGTATTACAAAAAGAACGCCGTGGTGATTACAACGGTGGAACAGTACAAGTAATTCCTCACATTACAAATGAAATCAAAGATCGTATTCAACGCGCTGGTCGCGAAACAAATGCGGATGTAGTTATTACAGAAGTAGGCGGAACAGTTGGGGATATTGAGTCATTACCATTCCTTGAAGCAATTCGCCAAATGAAAACGAACTTAGGCCATAACAACGTGATGTATGTTCATTGTACGCTTATTCCTTACATTAAAGCTGCGGGTGAGCTAAAAACAAAACCAACTCAGCATTCTGTAAAAGAATTACGTTCTTTAGGTATTCAACCAAATATTATCGTTGTACGCACAGAGCAAGAAGTGCCACAGGATATGAAAGAAAAATTAGCTTTATTCTGTGATGTTCAGCCTCACGAAATTATTGAATCTCGCGATGCAGAACATTTATATGAAGTACCTTTAAACCTTCATGCACAAGATATTGATGATATCGTGCTTGACCATTTTGGCATTGAAGCACCAGAGGCGGATATGGAAGAATGGCGCGAGCTTGTAGCAAAAGTGAAGAGCTTACCAAATAAACGAAAAGTAGCATTAGTAGGTAAATATGTAGAATTACAAGATGCTTACATTTCTGTTGTAGAGGCATTAAAACATGCAGGCTATGCATTTAATTCTGATATTGAGATTGACTGGATTAATGCAGAGCATGTAGAGGCTGACAATGTTGCTACGCTATTAAAAGGTGCTGACGCCATTTTAGTTCCAGGTGGTTTCGGTGATCGTGGAGTTGAAGGTAAAATTTTAGCGACACAATATGCTCGCGAAAATAATGTACCATTCTTAGGTATTTGCCTAGGTATGCAACTTGCAACAGTAGAATTTGCTCGTAACGTACTTGGTTTACAAGGAGCGCATTCTACAGAGCTAGATCCACAAACAGAATACCCTATTATTGATTTCTTACCAGATCAAAACGACAGCGTAGACATCGGTGGTACATTACGTTTAGGTTTATATCCATGTAAGTTAAAAGAAGGTTCAAAGTCAAGCCAAGCCTATGGTCAAGAGCTTGTTTATGAGCGTCACCGCCACCGTTATGAATTTAACAATGAATATCGTGAAGCGATGGAAGCTGCAGGTCTTGTCTTCTCAGGTACAAGTCCTGACGGTAAATTAGTGGAAATTATCGAGTTACCAGAAAATAATTTCTTCGTAGCATGCCAATTCCACCCTGAATTAGTATCACGTCCAAACCGTCCACAGCCATTGTTCCGTGATTTTATCGGAGCAACATTTAAATAATGCAAAAAAGAGTTGTCTCAAGTGCTGAGACAACTCTTTTTTATATATTTTTTACAACTCTTCGTCATCAAGGCCAAGCATTTCATCATACGCAATTTTTACGGCTTCATAAACAAAAAGGGCAGCAATAGCATGTGGCACAACTATGCGATTTCCTAAATCGTTCGGTAATAAACCACCTCGCATGCGTGTAGAAATATACGTATACGCTAAATCTGCCAGTGGATTTTCGGCATTAGCAACTTCGCTAGCAACGGCTGCAAATGGAATAAACTGATTATTTAATTGCTGTGCAAAGGCTAATGCATCCTCATCGTGTGCGCTGCGTGTAAAAATGCATACACGATCCGCTTCCGTGATCACTGTATCTTTTGTCCAAGGGACTAACTTCGTAAAACGTTCCACAGCTTGAAATGCATTTAATTCGACAACTTGCATTTCGCCAAAGCATGCGAAATAGACATTACCTTCACCAATACCCGCTTGCGCAAGTAATCGTGCTGTTTCTTCAATAGCTTCCTCTTCATTTTGTGTTATTCTTTGTAATAATCCACTTAGTTGTGTTGTTAGAATTTTTGACATGGTCCCACCTCAATCAATATTATAGGTATGAAAAGAGCAGAAAGCAAAAGCAGATAATTTATAATACTAGAAGGTATTGATAGGTAAAAGGAGAATAATACATAATAGAGAGAATTTACATGTAAGAATAATAACTCAAAAAGGGCGGAATGAAATGTGAAACGAGTACTAATTGTCGATGATCAACCAGGAATTCGTTTACTTTTAAATGAAGTGTTGAAAAAAGAAGGTTATGGTACATATTTAGCTGCAAATGGTATGGAAGCACTAAAGTATGCTGAGGAGGAGGAAATAGATTGTGTCCTACTCGACATGAAAATCCCAGGAATGGATGGCATAGAAATTTTAAAACGCTTAAAAGAGCAGTGGCCACAACTCCCGGTTTTCATGATGACAGCATATGGTGAATTGGACGTTGTACAGGAGGCATTAGATTTAGGAGCAATTCGATATTTTACTAAGCCTTTTGATATTTTTGAAGTGCGTGATGAGGTTAATAAAATTTTAAATGTTTAGAAAAACAGGCAGTGGTCAACACCGCCTGTTTTTTATGGTTATTATTCGATTCGAAGTAATGTTCTATCGTTTCATATTCACTTTGCTTCCAAAATATATGGCTCATCCTAACGTGGGGTTGATTTCCGTTCCGACTGGGCGCTTTCCTGGGGGCGTCCGATGGGCCGCTTGGGGCAACAGGATGTTGGTCACGAAGGCGTTATCACAGGACGTGATGCTTTTAGCCTTCGTTCCCCTACCTGCTCGCTGCAGGGTCTCGGGCCGACACGATGTTGGTCACGAAGGCGTTATCACAGGATGTGATGCTCTTAGCCTTCGTTCCCCTAACGCTAATCCCCAAGGAGTCGCCCAGTCTCCACTCCAATCAACTTTACGTGGCATACGTTTAACAAATGGCATATCTCCAACTTTTGATGATGAGGCAAATATATTTAAAAAAGCTAAAATTGCTACTAAGTCCGCTTCGCTTTCGCATAGAAAATAACAGCCCTTGCTTTTCAGGGGCTAACCTTCGTTTCATTAACACTACACTCCGGTTTGACACTGCCGCTCCGTTGCACTTCGCTTTCGTGCAGAAAACAAGACGCTGTCGTTCCGTTGCACTTCACTTTCGCGTAACCTCCGTTGCACTCCGCTTTCGTGTAGAAAATAACAGCCCCTGCTTTTCAGGGGCTGTTATTTTTGCTATGATTAAATAGCATATGTATGTAGAAATAATAGTCCTAAGAGGAGGATTTTTAGTATGGCATTAGTATCTATGAAAGAGATGTTAATTAAAGCAAAAGCAGAAGGTTATGCGGTTGGTCAGTTCAACATCAACAACCTTGAGTGGACTCAAGCAATTTTACAAGCAGCTGAAGAGGAAAAATCTCCAGTTATTCTAGGCGTTTCTGAAGGTGCAGGGAAATATATGGGCGGATTTATCTCCGTTGTACACATGGTAAAAGGTTTAATGGAATCTTATGGCACTACGGTACCTGTAGCTATTCACCTTGACCATGGTTCAAGCTTTGAAAAATGTAAAGAAGCAATTGATGCAGGCTTTACTTCTGTAATGATTGATGCTTCTCATCATCCATTCGAGGAAAATGTTGCGACTACTTCAAAAGTAGTTGAGTATGCTCATTCGAAAGGTGTTTCTGTTGAAGCTGAGCTTGGTACAGTAGGTGGCGACGAGGATGGCGTAATCGGTGGTATTATGTACGCTGATCCAGAAGAATGCCGTAAAATGGTTGAGCTAACAGATATCGATTGTTTAGCACCAGCACTTGGCTCTGTACATGGTCCTTATAAAGGAGAACCAAACCTAGGCTTTAAAGAAATGGAAGAAATCTCAAACTTAGCAGAACTTCCATTAGTATTACATGGTGGTACAGGTATTCCAACAAAAGATATTCAACGCTCAATTTCATTAGGTACAGCAAAAATTAACGTCAATACTGAAAATCAAATTGCTGCTACAAAAGTAATCCGTGAAGTTCTTGATAATGATAAAGTTGTTTATGATCCTCGTAAATTCCTTGCGCCAGCACGTGAAGCGATTAAAGCGACAGTTATTGGGAAAATTCGTGAATTTGGTAGTGCGCAAAAAGCATAATTTTAGTATCTAATATGCAAAAAAAGCAGAGATGAATACACATAATAAGAGAAGTGTTGATGTTGTTATCGACCTTCTCTTGTTTTTGAAATAAAAAATTTTTGGCGAAAATTTAAATAGTGGGCTTATCACCAAAAGTTGGGGTTAACATTTGTAAAATGTATGTATAAGTTGCTTTCCATTCCAACTGAATGCAACCTCAAGTAGGATGATGAGCCAAAACAGTGATCAGGAGGAACAATAATGAAATTTTTCATTGATACAGCAAACTTTGAAGAGATTAAAGAAGCACACGCATGGGGGATTTTATCAGGTGTTACAACAAACCCATCGTTAGTTGCTAAAGAAGAGAATGTTTCTTTCCATGATCGACTTCGTGAAATCACAGAGCTTGTAGATGGCTCAGTGAGCGGGGAAGTAATTGCTTTAGATGCGGAAGGTATGATTAAAGAAGGCTTAGAATTGGCTGCAATTGCTCCGAATATTACAGTTAAACTGCCAATGACTCCAGCTGGCTTAGAGGCATGTCGCTTCTTTGCAGACAAAGGTATTAAAACGAACGTAACATTAATCTTTAGTGCCAACCAAGCATTAATGGCTGCTCGTGCAGGTGCTACATATGTATCACCATTTATCGGTCGTTTAGATGATATGGGTCAAAACGGTGTAGAACTAATTGAAACGATTGCAGATATTTTCACAATTCATAATATCGATACGCAAATTATCGCTGCATCTATTCGTCATCCGCAACATGTAACAGCTGCAGCACTTGCTGGTGCACATATTTCGACTACTCCTTTTAAAGTATTAAAGCAACTTTTCAATCATCCATTAACGGAAAAAGGAATTGAAGGATTTTTAGCGGATTGGAATAAGAGAAAAGGCGAATAATAAGATTATATAGTGAGCCAATTGCAGAAAATATTACTTTCCAATCATGAGGGAGAACGCGAAATGGATGTTTATAAAATTACAGGCGAAAATCGTCTAAAAGGTACAATAAAAGTTAGTGGTGCAAAAAATAGTGCAGTCGCCTTGATTCCAGCATCAATTTTGGCGAACTCTCCAGTGACAATTGGAGGGTTACCTGAAATTTCTGATGCGTGGACGTTAAAGGCATTATTAGAGGAAATCGGTGGAGAAGTGTCATTTGAGGATGGCGTAATGACAATTGATCCAACAGACATGATTGCGTTGCCATTACCGAATGGCAACGTGAAAAAACTTCGTGCTTCCTATTACTTAATGGGAGCAATGCTTGGTCGCTTTAAAAAAGCTGTGATTGGTTTACCGGGAGGCTGTTTCTTAGGGCCGCGTCCTATTGATCAACATATTAAAGGCTTTGAGGCATTAGGTGCGAAAATCACGAATGAGCATGGAGCGATTTATTTACGTGCTGATGAATTAATTGGTGCCAAAATATATTTAGACGTTGCCAGTGTGGGAGCAACTATAAACATTATGTTAGCTGCTGTTCTTGCAAAAGGGCGTACGGTTATTGAAAATGCAGCAAAAGAACCGGAGATTATTGATGTAGCAACTCTTCTCACTAACATGGGAGCTAATATTAAAGGTGCGGGTACAAGTGTTATCCGTATTGAAGGCGTAGAGGAGCTTCATGGTACGGAGCATACGATTATTCCAGATCGCATTGAAGCGGCTACGTTTATGATCATGGCTGCCGCTTTAGGTGAAGGCATTACTATTGATAATGTTATTCCATTGCATTTAGAGGCGATTACTGCAAAGCTTCGTGAAATGGGCGTCAAAATCGAAATCGGTGAAGAAAGTATTTTTGTGCCAAAAACGGACCTTTCCACATTGCAAGCCGTTGATGTAAAAACATTAGTGTATCCTGGGTTCCCAACGGATATTCAGCAACCACTTTCTGTATTAATGTCTCAAGCATTTGGTTCCTCAAAAGTAACAGATACAATTTATACAGCTCGATTTAAGCATATTGATGAACTTCGTCGTATGAATGCCAATGCACGCGTTGAAGGAAATACAGCTATGATTACAGGTCCTAGTAAATTACAAGGTTCAACTGTAACGGCTACAGACCTTCGTGCTGGTGCCGCATTAGTATTAGCAGGCCTTTTAGCTGAAGGCGAAACAGAAATTCACGATATCTATCATATTGAGCGTGGGTATAGCTCACTTATTGAGAAATTACGTGATTTAGGCGCTGATATTCGACGTGAAACAATAATGGCACGCGTAGCAGAGACAAAGGAATAATGAGAGCTAAAAGTTTTGAACTAACTATGTTACAATAGAGGTAATTTGAATGTTTCGGCGAAGAAATATGCCGATAACGGGAGGCAAATAAGACAATGGAACGTAGTTTATCGATGGAAGTAGTACGAGTAACAGAGGCAGCAGCAATCGCATCCGGGAAATGGATGGGCCGCGGTTTGAAAATTGAGGCAGATGATGCAGCAACGACAGCGATGCGCGTAATGTTCGATACAATTCCAATGCATGCTACAGTAGTGATTGGTGAAGGTGAGATGGATGAAGCGCCAATGCTTTATATTGGTGAAGAGCTAGGCTTACGCAATGGTGGTCCTCAAGTAGATATCGCAGTTGACCCATTAGAAGGTACAAATATTGTAGCGAAGGGTACAAATGGTGCAATGACAGTTCTTGCTATTGCGGATAAAGGTAATCTTTTAAACGCGCCTGATATGTACATGGAGAAAATTGCAGTAGGTCCAGAAGCGGCTGGTAAGGTAGATATTAACGCTTCTGTTACGTATAATTTATTACAAGTAGCAAAAGCTAAAAATAAAGATATTTCGGACGTAGTAGCTACACTTTTAGATCGACCACGTCACCAAGCAATTGTTGATGAAATTAGAGAAGCAGGAGCACGTATTAAATTTATTCAAGACGGTGACGTTGGAGCAGCTATTAATACTGCTTTTGATGAAACTGGCATTGATATTATGTTTGGTACAGGTGGTGCACCAGAGGGTGTTATTTCAGCTGTTGCATTAAAATGTCTAGGTGGAGACTTCCAAGCGAAGTTAGTGCCAGAAGACGATGAACAGTTAGCACGCTGCGAAAAAATGGGTGTAGACGTAGAAAAAGTTCTTTATTTAGATGACCTTGTTAAAGGTGACGATGCTATTTTTGCAGCGACTGCTGTAACAGATTGTGAGCTATTAAAAGGTGTTCAGTATAAAGGAGCCTACGCATTAACACATTCAGTAGTTATGCGAGCTAAGTCTGGAACAGTACGTTTTGTAGAAGGTCGCCACGCTCTTGATAAAAAACCTAGCTATTAATAAATTTTTCTTCTAAAATATACCTAGTGCATCTTTTTGCACTAGGTACTTCTTCTAAATTTTCAACCATCCCATAGTTTTATAAGGCTGTGTTATGCTTCAATGTATTGCCTAGTTAATTTGAAGTATCTATCGCTATGCTTAATTTCTAACGAACCAACTGAAAATGCTGACAGGTACGAAAAGATTAACTTTATCTTCTTTTAGCAAAATGCTATTGTAGTGAAAGCAAAGTGTAACATTTACGCCAAGGCGATATAAGCCTATCGCAAAAAACTTCTATAATAACCCCAAAAATTAAAATTATATTTTGAAAAAGACTGGAGTTGTGCATATGTCTGCATTGACAATCGCTCAATTAGAAAACATGACGTTAAAGGAGCTTTATGCCCTTGCTCGCCAATATAAAATTTCATATTATAGCAAGCTAACGAAAAAAGAATTAATATTTGCTATTTTGAAAACACGTTCGGAGCAAGAAGGCTATTTCTTTATGGAAGGTGTACTAGAAATTGTTTCGCAAGAAGGCTTTGGCTTCCTTCGTCCAATTAACTACTCTCCAAGTAAAGAGGATATTTATATTTCTGCTTCTCAGATTCGTCGCTTTGACCTACGAAATGGGGACAAGGTATCTGGTAAGGTACGTCCACCTAAAGAAAATGAACGCTATTATGGATTACTACAGGTAGATGCTGTTAACGGCGAAGACCCAGAAGTAGCCAAGGAACGTGTGCATTTTCCTGCATTAACGCCTTTATATCCAGATCGACAAATTAAGCTTGAAACAACACAACGCAATCTATCGACTCGTATTATGGATTTAGTGGCACCTGTAGGTTTTGGGCAGCGTGGATTGATCGTTGCACCACCAAAAGCAGGGAAAACATCATTATTAAAAGAAATCGCGAATTCTATTACGACTAATTATCCAGATGCAGAGTTAATTGTATTACTTATTGACGAACGCCCTGAGGAAGTAACTGATATTGAACGTTCAGTGAATGCAGATGTAGTGAGCTCGACTTTCGATGAAGTTCCAGAAAATCATGTGAAAGTTGCAGAAATCGTGTTAGAACGTGCACGCCGCTTAGTTGAGCATAAGCGTGATGTTATTATTTTAATGGATTCTATTACACGTTTAGCACGTGCATATAACTTAGTTATTCCTCCGAGCGGTCGTACGCTTTCAGGTGGTATTGACCCTGCTGCGTTCCATCGACCAAAACGATTCTTCGGTTCAGCACGTAATATTGAAGAAGGCGGTAGTTTAACAATTTTAGCGACTGCTTTAGTAGATACAGGATCTCGTATGGATGAGGTCATTTATGAGGAATTTAAAGGAACAGGTAATCTAGAGCTTCATCTTGATCGCCAATTAGCAGAGCGTCGTATTTTCCCTGCGCTTGATATCCGCCGTTCAGGTACACGTAAGGAAGAGCTTCTGCTTGAGCCTGAGCAACTTGAAAAGCTGTGGGCAATTCGTAAAACATTCTCGGACGCACCAGATTTTGCGGAGCGCTTCATGAAAAAATTACGTACAACAAAATCAAATGAAGAATTCTTTGAAAAGTTAAATGAAGATATGAAAAAAGCTACTAAAGGTAAAGGCTTACTATAAAGGTGAAAATCATCATTGACTATCACTAGCTGATGATGATTTTTAAATACTGGTATATTTTAAAGGTTCTTCATCGAAAGTTGTGGATGACTTTTATTAAAACGTCTACTATGTAAATAAGTTGATTGGAGTGGAGGCTGGGGTGACTCCTTGGGGATTAGCGATAGAGGAACGAAGACTAAAACCATCACATCCTGTGATAACGCCTTCGTGACCAACCTCGTGTTGGCCCGAGACCCTGGAGCGAGCAACGCGAGTGAAGCGGCTCATCGGACGCCCCCAGGAAAGCGCCCAGCCGGAACGGAAATCAACCATACGTTATAGTGATGAGCCTTAAAATTAAAATCGTCGTAAATAAATTAAAAACTATTGTCAAATATATATTTTATATGGTAGTATTGATAGGTATGCAACGTGTACATATGCAGCCGACATATTCGGGCTATGTAAGGTACAGTTCGATAATACTCTGTTCCAGATGGTTCAGGGCGAGAGGAGAAAACGAATATGAAACAAGGAATTCATCCAGATTACAAAGAAGCAACAGTAACTTGCTCTTGTGGTAACACTTTCAAAACTGGTTCAGTAAAAGAAAACATCGTTGTCGAGTTCTGCAACGACTGTCACCCATTCTATACTGGCCGTCAAAAATTCGCGTCTGCTGATGGTCGCGTGGATCGTTTCAACAAAAAATACGGTCTTAAAAACTAATGTTAGTTTAATACCTGCCAAGCATGTGCTTGGCAGGTATTTTTTTCAGTATATTAAAGAAATACCTGATGCGAGTCTTTTCAGTATCCAGATCGACATGAAGAAAGGGAGAAGACAAAATGGCACAGCTATATTTTAAACATGGTGCAATGAATAGTGGTAAATCTATAGAAATATTAAAAGTTGCGCATAACTATGAAGAACAACAAAAACCTGTAATGATGTTTACACCAGGCATAGATACGCGAGATGAAGTAGGCTTTATCTCAAGTCGAGTAGGCTTACGTCAACAAGCCATCCCTGTTAATGATGATACAAATATTTTTGAGCTAGTAAAAAACAATGCTGTAAAACCATACTGTGTACTTGTTGATGAAGTACAATTTCTAAAAAAAGAACATGTTTTGCAGTTAGCCTATATCGTAGATGAGTTAGATATTCCAGTTATGGGCTTCGGTCTAAAAAACGATTTCCAAAATGAGTTATTTGAAGGCAGTCAGTACATGCTTACATATGCAGATAAAATTGAGGAAATGAAAACGATTTGCTGGTTCTGTCATAAAAAAGCAACAATGAATTTACGCGTTGATGAAAGTGGGAAGCCTGTTTACACAGGTGATCAAATTCAAATTGGCGGGAATGATTCCTACTATCCAGTTTGTCGAAAATGTCACGCGCATCCGTCGCTATAAGGCAAAATGCCAGTTGATAGAATGAAGAAAAAGTGGCATACATGCGAAGATTTCCTTATACTAAGTAGTGGAAATAATAAATGTTTATAAAAAATCCTTACGCGTTTAGCGTAATTCTAATTTAGAGTTTCTCTTTTTCGGTAATGATGCGACAGTTACAACAGAGCAAACTTCATAAAAAACTAAATAGAGGTGAAATCCATGTTCGATCGATTACAAGCAGTGGAGGATCGTTACGAAAGGTTAACAGAGCTTTTAAGTGATCCCGATATTGTGAATGATAATAAAAAATTACGTGAATATTCCAAAGAACAATCAGATATCCAGGAAACTGTAGATGCTTATCGTGAATATAAAAGTGTAAAAGAGCAGTTAGCTGATACACGTGAGATGTTAGATAATGAAAAAGATCCTGATATGCATGAGATGGTGAAAGAAGAATTCAACCTTCTAAAAGAACAGCAAGAAGAGCTAGAAGAACGTTTACGTATTCTATTAATTCCAAAAGATCCTAATGATAATAAAAACGTTATTATGGAGATTCGTGGGGCAGCTGGTGGAGACGAGGCGAATATTTTCGCGGGTGATTTGTTCCGTATGTACTCTCGTTATGCAGAAACACAAGGCTGGAAAATTGACATAATGGAAGCGACGCCAAACCCTATGGGCGGCTATAAAGAAGTTATTTTCATGATTAACGGTCAAGGTGCATATTCAAAATTCAAATTTGAAAATGGCGCACACCGTGTACAACGTGTACCTGCAACAGAATCTCAAGGGCGTATTCATACATCGACAGCGACAGTAGCTTGCTTACCTGAAGTTGAAGAAGTAGATGTTGAAATTCATGAGAAAGATATCCGAGTGGATACATTTGCATCTTCTGGTGCCGGTGGTCAATCGGTAAATACAACGATGTCAGCTGTGCGTATGACTCACTTACCGACAGGTGTTGTTGTATCGATGCAGGATGAACGATCACAAATTAAAAACCGTGAAAAGGCAATGAAAATTCTGCGTGCTCGTGTTGCTGATATGTATATGCGAGAAGCACAAAAGGAAATCGATGCTACACGTAAATCAGCTGTAGGTTCAGGCGATCGCTCTGAGCGTATTCGCACATACAATTATCCACAAAACCGAGTAACAGACCACCGTATTGGTTTAACGATTCAAAAACTAGACCAAATCGTCGAAGGTAGACTAGACGAAATCATTGATACGCTCATTTTAGAAGAGCAAGCATCGAAGCTAGAGCGATTAAATGATGACCTATAATAATGTAATGGGGGCCCTTCAATGGGCTTCTTCTTTTTTAGTGGATAATGGTCGTGAGGAAACGGCGGCACGTATTGTCATGCAGCATATACTTGGCACTAGCTATTCAGAAGTAATGCTACACCTTCAAGACGAATTAACAGCTGAACAACAAGAGAAATTTAAAGAACTTATCGAAGAGCATGCGAGTGGACGACCTGTACAGTATTGCATCGGTAGTGAAGAATTTTATGGTCGTTCATTTATTGTCGATGAGTCAGTACTTATTCCTAGACCTGAGACCGAGGAATTAGTGCTTGGAACTATCAATCGTATGAACAAAATATTTAAAAACCAAAACTTGAAGCTTGCAGATATTGGTACAGGTAGTGGTGCAATTGCTCTTTCTATGAAGCTAGAATGTCCAGAGCTAACAGTCGTAGCCACTGATTTATCTGAAGCTGCTTTATCTACAGCGCAAAAAAATGCACAAAGATTAGCGGCGGATATTGATTTTCGACTAGGGGATTTAACGAAACCTCTGTCAGGTGAGAAATTTGATATCGTTTTATCGAACCCACCGTATATTGCATTTGATGAAGCAAAAGAGATGTCCAATACCGTGCTAGAGCATGAACCACATAGTGCTCTTTTTGCAGAAGAAGATGGACTTATTTTATATAGAAAATTGGCTGAACAGCTTCCACCTCTTATGAATAAACCAGCCTTCATTGGTCTAGAAATCGGTTATACACAAGGGGAGCAGGTCGCTCAATTCTTTAAAAATAGTTTTCCACAGGCTACCGTTTCGATAGAAAAAGATATAAACGGTAAGCCTCGAATGATTTTTTGTGAAATTCATGTATAAAGTATCTACTTCTTGCCCACAATGTTGAGCAAGGAGGGATTTTTATGTTAAACGAATACAAGATTATTAGATTACCTAAACAAAATATCTTTTTAGCTTTTGCAAGATTAGTAGTGATTGCGATTGCTTTACAATTATGTATTTTATATATTCCATCATTAGTAGGTTTTGCGAAAGAAGCTAGTAATTATGAGCAAGAAAATGATTTTCGTATACGCGTGATTGCCAATAGCAACACGACACAGGATCAGCTTGAAAAAGAACAGCTTGTCAAAAATTTAAAGCCGTATTTTAAGCAATTAGTAGCTAGTGCTGGAGCTAAAACTGTGGATAACGAGCAAATACTTTCATTAAAACAAGAAATTGAAGCAGAAATAAAAGAAAATTATCCACAGCTTCATACACAAGTTGTGATTGGGGATAACTTATTTCCACCGAAGAGACAAAATGCTGTGCTTTATCCACAAAATTTGTATCATTCGATTGTCGTGAAAATCGGTGATGCACGTGGTGATAACTGGTGGTGTAGCATATTCCCATCGATTTGTGAGCCCGATAAAGATGAACAAAAAGAAGAACCAAAAGAAGAGCAGGAACCAGTTACATTTTTTATATGGGAATGGATTAAAGGTTTTTTTGAATGAATTATTTACAAATTCAGATAACTTATGCACAATTTTTAATAAGTTATAAACATTATGTGGATAATTCAGTATAAACGAATAATTGAAGGAAGGTTTTAATTATGGAAACCGTTTGCAAGATTGTGGATAAAAATGCGAATAGTCAGACAAATTATGCACAGGCTGTGGATATCTTAAATGCAGGTGAGGTCGTGGCATTTCCAACAGAAACGGTTTATGGACTTGGAGCTGTTGCAACAAATGATACAGCGGTCAAAAAGATATTTGAAGCAAAAGGTCGTCCTTCAGACAATCCGCTAATTGTCCACATTGGCACGAAAGAGGAAGTTGAACTTTATATCGAGCATATTTCAGAAGTAGCCAAAAAATGTATGGATTTATTTTGGCCAGGTCCACTGACACTTGTCATGCCTGTAAAGCCAAATGTGCTGGCAAATAGTGTGACAGCTGGTCTTACGACTGTCGGCATTCGAATGCCCGATCATCCAGTTGCACTCGCCTTACTGCAACAATTAAAAAAGCCACTTGCTGCGCCGAGTGCTAATCGTAGTGGGAAGCCGAGTCCTACAGAAGCCATACATGTTCAGGATGATTTGGGAGGGTACATACCTTATATTTTAGATGGAGGTTCTACTGGGATTGGGCTCGAATCCACAGTGTTAGATGTTACACACGAACCTCCAGTAATTTTGCGTCCAGGTGGAGTTACAAAGGAAATGTTAGAGGCTAAAATCGGCCCAGTACTGCAACCTTCAAAAACAGAGCAAAAATTAGAGACTACTCCAAAAGCTCCTGGTATGAAATATACACACTATGCTCCAAACGCCCCTGTGCTATTAATTGATTGTGACTTGGAGAAAGTTCAGGAGGCAATACATCAATTACAAAAACAAGGGCATCAAGTAGCGTTACTTGCACCAGCTAACTTTGTTGACAGCAAGGCTGATTTTTATTTCTCAATAGGAGAAGCTGGTAGTAAGGAAGAAATGGGCGCGACATTGTACCATGCCCTAAGAGCTTGCGATAAAACAGCAGCTACCATGATCCTAGCGACTACTACATCGACTGATGGGGTAGGGGCTGCAATTATGAATCGACTTGAGAAGGCAGCTGGCGGGAAATGGTATACTCCGTAAATAAACTACCTATAAAATAGTATGCTAGAGGTAACTTCTAGCATACTATTTTTTTGTATTGGTCAGTGGGGGCTTTCCTCCACAAATTAATAGTGGGCAGTTAATTAACGCTTCGCTTTCGCTATAAAATCCACCTAGACTTTCGTACTTCAGCTATAGTTGTGAAAAGCATAGCGAGTTTTTACCATAAAGGAAGCCGATTGTTCATTAGTACAGTGACTTTTAGCACCATAGTGTAAGGAAATTGTATTATGATAATACTGTATTTTCGAGCATAAAATGATAAAATATTAGAGAGCGAAGGAGTGCTTTCTTGCAGGGAATTCTTGCAGGTATAATAACGTCTGTAGATGTGATTGGCTTATATGTATTAATGCCAAATGTTAAATATCGATTTTTTTTATCGGTATGGACAGCTGCTTTGCATATGCTCTTCCCGTTATTAGGCTTCGAACTAGGAAGCTATTTAGTGCGATTCCTCTTAGAATGGGGACAATGGATTTCAAGTATTTTATTATTTTGTATGGGCTTGCACTTACTATTATTTTCGCGAAAAAATGAAAAAGTTACAATTTCACCAATATTTTTAGCCGTGACTGCAAGCCTAGATACCTTTTCAGTAAGTGTTTCTTTTGGTATGCTAAACTTAGAGAAAATGGTATTTATTATAAGTGCAGGTGTCAGTGCGCTTATTTGCTCTTATGGGTCATTAGTCATTGCACGTAAAAGTCAGATTTTACTTGGTAATAAATTTCAAATCATTACAGGAATTTTTTTTATTATTATGGGTTTCCTAGCTATCATGCAATAGGGAAATCAGTGGAGGGTGATAAGTATGAAAATACTATTTGTTTGCACGGGGAATACTTGTCGCAGTCCCATGGCAGAGGTTATTTTAAAACATAAACAAATGGACAATGTAGAGGTCCGATCGGCGGGCATTTATGCCATGCCAAATGCAGAAATGTCTGCACATGCACAACAAGTATTATATGAAGCAAATATGACGCATCAGCATTTAGCAACACAATTATCAATAACTGAAATGGACTGGGCTGATTTAATTTTAACAATGACAACAGCTCATAAAGATACAATTATTGCTAATTATCCAAATGCTGAACAAAAAGTTTTTACTTTAAAAGAATATACAAGTGAAGCTAGTGGCGGAAATGTTGTAGATCCTTACGGTGGGAGTATTGGGATTTATAGAGAAACATTTGCAGAATTAATGAAATTAGTAGAACGATTAGTAAAAAAAATTGAAGAGAATTGAGGGTCGCTATGAAAAAGCAGTTTGGCTTACGACTTAAACTAATATTATTTGTCGGTATTCTTGCACTAATCACTTACAGTATCAGTTTTATATTTATCGAATATATACAACCTACCTTCTTCCCAGAGATCAATCGTAAGATGTTTGAAATTATTACTTATCTGTTAGGAATTACGTGGTCATGCATTTTGGCCGCGGTGTTCAGTGTAATTTTAATTAAACCTTTACAGCAGCTCGAAAATTCAGCTTCTCGTGTCGCAGAAGGAAAAATTGGACAGGATGTAGAAATGCCGAAAACAAGTGATGAGATTCGATCTGTTGCGGAGGCATTTCAACAAATGGTATTAAATTTACGACAGATGGTTGAAAGTATAGATCTTAACTTCCAACAAACAAATCAATCAATCATTCAACTATCTGATGAAGCCGCAGTTGCAACGAAAAAGGCAGAGGGTATTGCCTCTACGGTAAAGCACATTTCTACAGGAGCAGAGGCGTCTGCTACAGCCGTACAAGATACAGCTGAAGCAATTGAAGATGTACGAGCTCTCGCTACAGAAGTCAACAGTAGAGCAGAGGCATCGGCAACACAATCCAAAGAGATTCTACATAATTTAACGACAACAACCAAAGCGATCGAAACGTTAGTGAATAGTATTCAACAAATTGCGGCTGGCAATAATGAGGCATTAGAAAGCATTCGTCTACTAGAGGGAAATGCCGGACAGGTAGAACGCATCATAAGCCTAGTTGGCGATATTGCAGCACAAACAAATTTACTAGCTTTAAATGCTTCCATTGAGGCAGCGCGTGCCGGAGAACACGGAAAAGGTTTTGCGGTTGTAGCTGAGGAAGTTCGTGGTTTAGCTGATGAAAGTGCGAAAGCGGTACAAGGCATTACGTCCCTTATCCAATCGATGCAACAAAACGTTGGGGTTGTGGTCAAACAAATGAATCACCAGGTGGCATTTGCAACAAAAGAAGCTGCCCGCGTATCAGAAACTACGACTGCAGTAGAAGGCATGTCTTCAAGCGTACACGAAATGGCAACATCAATAGTAGAAATTTCTGCTCTAATCGAACAACAAATGCATAATATCGAAACAACTGCTCGTCAATCCCAAGAAGTAGCAGCCATTGCAGAAGAAACGTCAGCAGGTGCACAGGAAGTTCGCAGTGCAGCAGAAGAACAAGCATACGCAATTGAGCAAGTAGAAAAACTAGCAGAAGATTTAAAGAAACAATCAGATGAGCTGCACAAAATGATTCAACAATTTGATAGACAAGCTTAAATGCGAAGATTTTAGACTGTAGATAAACTCAGATGAGGTTTGAGTTTGCTACAGTTTTTTTGTTGTATTAAGGTTTGCGCATGGCGCCTGCGGAGAGGAGAGCGACGGAAAGAAAAGTCGAAGCGGCGGAAAACCGCAAAGCGATGGATAGAAAGACGAAAGTAATGGATAGAACTGACGAAATGATGGATAGAATGGTGAAAGTGATGGATAGAACCGTCAAAATGATGGGTAGAGAGAGAAAAGCCCCGCCGGATAGAAGAAACACCGGATAGAGCATAACCTAAAAAGACTTCACTCTACCCACACCCACATTTGGATAGAAGCGTTCTATATCATCAAAAACTGTTAACACATAGAAAAAATATCGATATAGTATGTCCACTGTAATTGAAAAGATAAACAAACTTTAGAAGATAGAATATTACAACAAGAGACCGTTATCCGAATTTATCAACATGATATTCACGATATCCACAGGAAAAGAGGTCTGAAAGTGAATGATTTTATATTGATTTACAAGAAATGTTCGTCTTTTAGGAGAAATCAGCATAAAAATGCAAGAAAAATCATGTTATTCTTGGGAGAGAAGTGGTACACTAGTGTTGACTATAATTTCGAAAAGAGGGAACCCAGTGAGAATAGCAATTTCTTCTGATCACGGAGGCAATAACTTACGTCGTGAGATTATGCAGCTGTTAGATGAGCTAAATATCAGCTACGAAGATTTTGGTCCACAATCTGCGGATTCAGTAGACTATCCTGATTATGCAAAACCAGTTACTGAAGGTGTTGCTAGCGGGGAATTTGATAAAGGTATTTTAATTTGTGGTACAGGCATTGGTATGTCCATTGCTGCAAATAAAGTTAAGGGGATTCGTTGTGCTCTAGTACATGATTTATTTAGCGCAAAAGCAACGCGTTGCCACAACGATTCAAATATTTTAGCAATGGGTGAGCGTGTTATTGGGCCAGGCCTTGCACGCGAAATCGCTAAAGTATGGCTTGAAACAGATTTTGAAGGTGGTCGTCATACGCGACGCATTGAAAAAATCGCTGAGCTTGAGCAATAAAAAGCAATTAAGTTTGTTAACATATGTCCTACGCTAGAAAGTTTCTTCAAAGAGCTTTTTAGCTGTGACATAAATAATTTAGAAATAAGGGGCTGAGCATAGTGGTTGTACAACAAATACGAACACATTTGACTCAGTTACTCAGTGAATTTGAAGAGCAGGTAAACCTACGACCAAATACTATTTTTGTCGTAGGTTGCTCGACATCTGAAGTGATTGGTCAGAAAATTGGCACAGCAGGCGCGCTTGAAATTGGAGAAGCGATTTTTGAGCCGTTGCAGGCATTTGCAAAGAAACATCAACTACATCTTGTGTTCCAAGGATGTGAGCATATTAATCGTGCTATTACAATGGAAGCAACAACAGCAGAACGATTTGGTTATGAACCGGTAACAGTTGTACCAGTTCGTACAGCAGGTGGCTCGATGTCCGCTTATGCGTTTACACAATTTACAAATCCAGTTGTTGTGGAAGCTGTGCAAGCAAGTGCAGGTATTGACATTGGTCAAACACTAATAGGTATGCATTTAAAGGCAGTAGCTGTTCCAGTTCGTACTTCTGTGCGAATGGTAGGGGAAGCGGTTGTGACAATTGCAACAACACGTCCGAAGCTGATTGGCGGAGAGCGTGCAGTATATAAATAAAATTACCTCTGAAATCAGTGGTATACAAATAACGATTATACTTAGGAGGCTTTTTTAAACATGGCATACGAAAAATTAGCAGTACAAGACAAAGCAGTATTAGACGGAATTCTTGCGGAAAAAAAACGTCAGCAAGCAAACATTGAGTTAATCGCATCAGAAAACTTTGTATCTGAAGCAGTAATGGAAGCACAAGGTTCTGTTCTAACAAATAAATATGCTGAAGGTTATCCAGGTAAACGCTACTATGGCGGTTGTGAACACGTAGATGTTGTGGAAGATATTGCACGTGATCGTGTGAAAGAAATTTTTGGTGCAGAATATGCAAACGTACAACCACACTCTGGTGCACAAGCAAACATGGCTGTATACCACACAATTTTAGAACCAGGAGATACAGTACTTGGGATGAATCTTTCTCATGGCGGTCACTTAACACATGGATCTCCTGTAAACTTCTCAGGTATTCTATATAATTTCGTTGAATACGGCGTAACAAAAGATACTCAAGTAATCGATTATGAAGATGTACGCCAAAAAGCATTAGAGCATAAACCAAAACTAATTGTTGCAGGTGCATCTGCATACCCACGTGAAATCGATTTCGCTAAATTCCGTGAAATCGCTGATGAAGTAGGAGCTTATTTCATGGTAGATATGGCACATATCGCTGGTCTTGTAGCTGCTGGTGAACACCAATCACCAGTGCCATACGCTGATTTTGTGACATCTACAACACATAAAACATTACGTGGCCCACGCGGTGGTTTAATCCTTGCTTCGAAAGAATGGGAGCAAAAGCTTAATAAATCGGTATTCCCAGGTATCCAAGGTGGACCATTAATGCACGTGATCGCTGCAAAAGCTGTAGCATTTGGTGAAACATTACAGCCAGAATTCAAAGAGTATGCAAAACAAATTAAAGCGAATGCTAAAGCTTTAGCAGAAGTATTAATGGCAGAAGGTGTTGAAATTGTATCTGGTGGTACGGATAACCACTTGTTACTTCTTAATGTGAAATCTCTTGGCTTAACAGGGAAAGTAGCAGAGCACGCACTTGATGAAGTAGGGATTACAACAAATAAAAATACAATCCCTTACGATACAGAATCTCCATTCGTAACTTCTGGTATCCGCATCGGTACACCGGCTGTGACATCTCGTGGTTTCACAGAAGAGGACATGAAAGAAGTTGGGGCAATTATTGCTACGGTTCTTAAAAACCCAGAAGATGAAGCGGTTAAAACTGAAGCAAAAGCTCGCGTAATAGCTTTAACTGACAAACATCCATTATACGCATAATTTAATAGAATAGATAAGGCTGTGGTTAAAGTGGTAGATTGCACTTGAACCGCAGCTTTTTTTTGTGGCTTTGCCGCTCCACTTTCGCGCAAAAATAACTGCTACCTCAAGCAGCTCACTGCCGCTCCTAGGACAGCGCTAAGTGGAATGGAAATCAATCACACGTTTCGATGATAAGTTATTTTTTTTATGGAAATAAAATTCTTTTATTTTTGGATTTTTTTACATAAACTTAGTAGCAAAGGATATATCATAAAAGAGTGAGACAAATAATGTCCTTGTGAAGGAAAAAGTTTTTATAAAAGTGACAATTTATTGAATTTTTATGTACAATGTAAGAGGGATTTAACTTCTTTCAGCAGGTGTCCAAATCACCCGCTGAAAAAGAGGAACTCAGGCTAAGAACTTACATCATGTGAAAACGCTTGAGTGACCAACATCGTCCTGTTGTTGTTGCTGACGCTTCGCTTTCGCACAGTTAAAATCGTGTTGCTGTCGCTTCGCTTTCGCACAAAAGACATTTGTTGGCCTACAGCCTCCAGCGGATGTCGTGGAATCGGAAAGGAGTTCTTTGTGCTTTCACAAAGCCGATTCCGGACGCAATTATACCGAGGCATAAATGCTAGTTATAGAGGGAGGAGGAGCTGTATGGTTACTAAAACGATGTCCAAAGAAAATGAAATACTATTTAATACAATTCGTAGGTTAGGAGATAATTCTAAAGAAAGCTACATTATTTTTGATGCGACAAAAAATCATGGCGTATTGGAATGTAATGATTCTTTTTGTACGCTGACAAATACTACACGTTCGCAAATAATAAATAGCGATTATTTTGCATGGTTGTCAAACGAAGAACAGACAACTATTGAAAAGATTAAACAAAAAATACATAGCGGAGTTTTGGTACAAGCAAAATTGCACCATAGTTGCTTCGATAAACCTCTTTTTTGGGCGGAGATACAGGCACTCCCGTTTCAAAATAATAAAGATGAAACATTATTTGTTTTAGTACTTGTGAAGGATGTTACGTACTATCACACTGAGGAGTTTTTAATGCGCCTTGAGAAAGCTATGTACGAAGCGATTGAAAAGGACAATTCCTTTGATAAAAAGATGAGCATTATTTGCCGTGGTTTAGATGAATTTATTATGCCGAATATATCAAGCATGGTACTTGTCAAAACGGAGGCAGACCAATTACAAATTTTTCGAGGGAACGATAAAACAAAAGGTTTACCCGATTGTTGTGAAAACAATGATTTTTTTAAGAGAGTTATGCAAGGGGAGACATCCATTCTAGTGAAGAATTTGGATGATGTTGATCTTCCAATAGAACATAAAATGTTTGCCAACTCATCTAAAAAGCCGTTTGGATGGTTTATGCCAATATACAATCAACAACAGCAAGCAATTGGACTGTTTGCGATACTGTTAGAGCAACATGGTAGTGACCAGAAGGTTTTTGAATGCATGTTTCGAAAAATCGGTGCTCTTGTTGCATTGGCATACTCGTATGCAAAAACACAAAAAAAGATATGGGATTTAGCCTATATCGATATCACAACGGGGCTACCGAATCGACATGGTTTTTTAAATAAGGTAGAAAAAGAGTACAGCCAAAATGGCAATATCAAAATCTTAAAGCCAAGCGAATTTCATCAAATTGTTGAGTTATATGGTCGTGAAGCGGGAGATGAGCTGTTAAGACAAATTGCCAAACGTTTAAATGAAGAGAAGTATGAGTGTAACGAATATATTGCTAGATTTACAAGCTCTAGTTTAATCATTTCAAATGCGACATCTGATGAAGATTTCTTCTATTATGAAAGGCGTATAAAAGAGATTATTCGTCAGCCTTTTATTATAGGTGGAAAGAACATTTATATTACGCTAAAAACGGGTGTTGCTTTATATAACGATGAGATCAAAATGGCTGATGCGATTCGCTTTGCAGATAATGCTGTATCCTTTGCTGCCAATAAACCGGGGACTCATACGGAAATATTTACACAAGAAAGAAATGATGTGCTTGAGCAACAAATGACCGTGTTAAACCATTTGGCACAGGCATTAAAAAATAAAGAAATCTCGGTGAATCTGCAGCCAAAGGTTGATTTACGGACAGGTGAAATTCATAGTATTGAAGCACTTGCTCGCTGGATTTCTCCAAAATTAGGTTTCGTGTCACCGGCAATCTTTATTCCTGTGGCAGAAAGTGCGGGAAAGGTACGAGAAATCGATAGTCAAATATTAGAGCTTGCGCTTTCGTGGTTAGCAGAGCGCAAGAAGTTAGGGAAAAAATTAGTGAAGGTGGCAGTTAATATTTCGCCTGATCATTTTTACTATGCTAATTTTGTACAGGATACATTGGGGCTCGTTCGGAAATATGATATTGATCCGAAAGATATCATTTTAGAGGTGACGGAAAATATTGGACTAGTTGATTTTCAGACTGCTTTTACTATTATCCAGGAATTAAAGGGCTACGGCTTTAAAACTTCGGTGGACGACTTTGGCACAGGCTTTTCATCTCTAAGTTATTTACAAAGACTGCCGTTTACTGAATTAAAAATAGATCGAAGCTTTATTAATGCTATTGATGATGCTGCGACACTCGCTATTGTCCGATCCATTATTCAATTAGCATTAAACCTAGGAATGACTTCGGTCGCAGAAGGTATTGAAAATAAAGAGCAAGTTGAGATTTTACGTGCACTCGGCTGTACAGTAGGCCAAGGATATTTCTATTACAAACCAATGACAATAGAACATGTAGATGCAATACTAGATGAATAATTGCTAGTATATGTAGGAAACATTCTTGAAAAGGAATTGTCCCAAATTTATTTTTGAGACGACTCCTTTTTTCTGTTATACTAGGTGAGATAAAAATGAATCCGAACGGTTAGGAGAGAATCCCTTTGAGCAAAGTATACGTATTTGATCATCCACTAATCCAACACAAGTTAACTTATATTCGTGATAAGAATACAGGAACAAAAGAATTTCGTGAGCTAGTAGACGAAGTGGCAACATTAATGGCATTCGAAATTACACGAGATATGCCAGTAGAAGAAATTGAAATTGAGACACCAGTTACTGTTGCTAAGACAAAAGTACTTTCTGGTAAGAAAATTGCGATTGTACCGATTTTACGTGCAGGTATTGGCATGGTAGATGGCGTATTAAAACTAATTCCAGCTGCTAAAGTTGGTCATATCGGTCTTTATCGTGATCCAGAAACGTTAAAACCTGTAGAATACTATGCAAAACTTCCTGCAGATGTAGAAGAGCGCGATTTCATCATTGTAGACCCAATGCTTGCAACTGGTGGATCAGCAGTGGAAGCGATCAACTCACTGAAAAAACGTGGTGCGAAAAGCATTAAATTCATGTGCTTAATCGCTGCGCCAGAGGGTGTAAAAGAAATTCAAGAACATCATCCAGATGTAGATATTTATATTGCTGCACTTGATGAAAAATTAAATGACCATGGCTACATTGTCCCTGGTTTAGGTGATGCAGGCGACCGCTTATTCGGTACAAAATAATACTGAACATTTTTTTGGTTGAATTCGTTTAGTATGTAATTTTTAGGAAACCTATAACTTTTGAGAGCGTCCTTCAATTAGAAGGACGTTTCATAATATGTTAGGCGAATTACTTCTCTTAAAGTTTCGACACTTGCCTCATATGACGCAAATCAATGGAAGTAAAGCACTTTTCATACAAATATAACAAAGGACGGTGCAAATCGTTTTGACGAAAAAATGGAAAGTAATGACGATTTTCGGTACGAGACCAGAGGCTATTAAAATGGCCCCACTAGTATTGGAATTACAAAAGCATCCTGAGCAAATAGAATCGATTGTGACGGTAACAGCCCAACATCGCCAAATGCTCGATCAAGTTTTAGAAACATTTAAAATTACACCTGACTACGATTTGAATATTATGAAGGATCGTCAAACATTAATTGACGTGACGACGAATGCATTACAAGGCTTAGACAAAGTCATGAAAGAAGCAAAACCAGATATTGTTTTAGTACATGGCGATACAGCAACAACGTTCATTGCAAGTCTGGCTGCGTTTTATAACCAAATTGCTATCGGACATGTGGAAGCAGGTCTTCGAACTTGGAATAAGTATTCACCATACCCAGAGGAAATGAATCGCCAGTTAACAGGTGTTATGGCTGACCTTCATTTCGCACCGACAGAAGTGTCAAAGAAAAACCTTTTAGATGAAAATAAAAACCCTGACACTATTTTTGTCACTGGTAACACAGCTATCGACGCATTAGCTACGACAGTAAGTGAACAATACACACATCCTGTCTTAGACAAAATAGGCACAGATCGTATGATTTTATTAACAGCACATCGTCGAGAAAATCTAGGTGAACCTATGCGCCATATGTTCAGAGCGATTACTAGAATTTTAGCAGAGCATGAGGATGTACAAGTTGTTTATCCAGTTCATATGAACCCAGCTGTACGAGAAATAGCGAATGAAATTTTAGGAGATCATAAGCGTGTTCATTTAATTGAACCTCTTGAGGTTTTCGATTTCCATAACTTTGCAGCTAATTCGTATATGATTTTAACGGATTCTGGTGGCGTCCAAGAAGAAGCACCGTCATTAGGTAAACCAGTTTTAGTACTTAGAGATACAACAGAGCGCCCAGAAGGTATTGCAGCAGGGACTCTAAAGCTAGCAGGAACGGAAGAAGAAACAATCTACTCTCTAGCTAAGCAATTAATAGAAGATAAAAATGCTTATGAAGCAATGGCGAAAGCGTCAAACCCTTATGGTGATGGACATGCTTCAGAGCATATTGTGAAGGCTCTTCTAGGGTTTTTACAAAAAAGCAAGTAATATCCCTTTATGAAAATAAAAAATGAGTCTAATGTACTAATCGCGATGAGCGGGCTAATTTACGAGCATATATGTGTCGTAAATTAGCTTTTTTTTGCACAAACGTGAATCGAGATTTTGAAACTATGAATTTCCATACACAAATTTGTCAACAATTTGACAAGAGTATAGTGGCTGTGAAGTTTTTCTCCTTTACTAATTGACTTCAAATATCTCCTATTGTATGCTTACAAAGGGTAAGAATGATAAGGGTTTCTATTCGTAAATAGTGGTTGAAACACTTGTTACATCAAGTTTCTACTAAATTGACAGTTCAAACCAAAATCTGTCGATTTGCAACGTTTTGTGCGTTTCGGGGTGTAAGATATTTTTTGGGATTTACACCTGTAATTTCAAAATGACGCTCTCCCGTTACTATTCCGCTGTGAGTAGTGTTTTTCACTGCTCTTTTCTGATTTCACATAGTGGTCAGCAAATGTTTCTTTACTCGAAAAAATGATTCAGGAGATTATAAACCAATGCTAGATTTGCATCACATTTTTGCTATGCAGAAGAGAGCGTTATTTTTTTTGCTCGCACTCTGTGCATTAGGCTGGGGATTTACGCCCTATCAGACGTTTTTTGCGGGCATCGCAATCGGTGCATTCTTTGGTACGTATAATTTTTGGGTTTTAGTTCGCCGTATGGAGAAGTTTGATCGATCCATTAGTGAAGGGAAGAAAATAGGCTCACTTGGTACAATGCTCCGCTTTGGATCAGGTGTAGCGGCAGTCGCTCTAGCCATTTCGTTGCCAAACTATTTTCACTTAATTAGCACGGTCATAGGGCTAATGATTCCGTACGTTTTTCTCTTTGTCGAGAGAATTGTGTCACATCTAAGGAACCGCTAATGTGCTTTAAATTAGAAAGAGAGGTGAAAAATAACAATGAATCATGAAGCTCCATTGCAAGTGGTTGATTTTGGTCTTTTTAAACTAACATTCAACCTTTCAACTGTAATGATGTTACTAGTTGCGGCTCTAGTCGTTTTCTTAATCGCATTTATCTCAACTAGAAGCCTAAAGTTAAAACCTACAGGTATGCAAAACTTTATGGAATGGATTATGGATTTCGTAAAGAACATCATCAAAAGCAATATGGACTGGAAAACTGGTGGGCGATTCCATATTTTAGGTATCACGCTAATTATGTTTATCGCGGTATCTAACTTATTAGGTCTTCCGTTCTCTATCATCTATAACGGCGAGCTTTGGTGGAAATCTCCTACAGCTGACCCAACTGTTACAATGACTCTTGCAGCAATGATTTTAGCATTAACACATTTCTATGGTATTAAAATGAAGGGGACAGGCCATTATGTTGGTACATTCTTCAAACCAATGTCATTTATGTTCCCGCTAAAAATCGTTGAAGAATTTGCAAACACGTTAACATTAGGTCTTCGTCTTTACGGTAACATTTATGCAGGTGAGATTTTACTTGGCTTAATCGCAAGTTTAGCTGTTACGGGTCCAATCGGATTCATCGGAGCAATTGTTCCAATGATGGCATGGCAAGGTTTCTCTATTTTCATCGGCTTTATCCAAGCCTTTATCTTCACAATGTTAACAATGGTTTACATGGCTCATAAAGTGAGCGATGACCATTAATATAAAGCATATATCTTATGCTTAAACAAAAAAAAACAAACAATTCCAAGGAGGAAATTTTCAAATGGGTTTATTAGCAGCAGCAATCGCAATCGGTCTAGGTGCACTTGGCGCAGGTATCGGTAACGGTCTTATCGTTTCAAAAACAGTAGAAGGTATCGCTCGTCAACCAGAAGCTCGTGGCGTTCTTCAAACTACAATGTTCATCGGGGTAGCATTAGTTGAAGCCCTACCAATCATCGCAGTAGTAATCGCATTCATCGTAATGAACAAATAATTCAGTTGTACACTGAATTCTAGTGGCGAAGCAGAAATCTCCAGATGAAACTTCGCCCTTCATTTTGTAACGGATAAAAGCTATGTGTAAATATAGCTTTTTAAAATAGGTAGTTTTTCAAGTAACTAAATTATTATGTTGAAGTCAAAGCTCTTGAAGGGAGTGAAACAATCGTGTTTTTAGATAATCTTGTACTAGGCAGCGCTAGTGCCGGTTTCAACGGTGGTGACATCGCAGCAACATTAATCATTTTCTTAGTGTTAATGTTGTTACTTAAAAAGTTCGCTTGGGGTCCACTTATGGGCATCATGCAACAACGTGAAGAATTAGTAGCTAGTGAAATCGAAGCAGCTGAAAAAGCTCGCAAAGATTCGCACCAATATTTAGAAGAACAAAAGAGCCTTCTTAAAGAAGCTCGTACGGAAGCACAATCGATTGTTGAGGGCGCTAAGAAGCAAGGCGAAGTGCAAAAAGAAGAAATTCTTACTGCAGCTCGCAATGAAGCAAACCGCTTAAAAGAATCGGCTTTACGTGAAATTGAGTCTGAAAAAGAAAAAGCTATTGCAGCTGTACGTGATGAAGTCGTTTCATTATCTGTACTTGCAGCATCTAAAGTCCTTAGCAAAGAGATTTCTGAGGCAGACAACCGTGCTCTAATTGAAGAGACGATTGCGAAGGCAGGGGAAGCTCGATGAGTAATTCAACTGTAGCAAAACGTTACGCACAAGCGCTTTTTGAATTAGCGCAACAAAAAAACCTTCTTGCTGAAGTTGGAGCAGACTTAAACGAGCTAACAAAAGTAGTCAAAGAATCTCCTGATTTTTTAACGCTTTTAAATGCTCCTAAGTTCTCTATCGAACGTAAGAAACAAATGGTAGCTGAAATCTTTGCAAGTGCAACTCCAGAGGTTTTACACACAGTTCAACTACTTGTTGAGAAAAAACGTGTAAACGAAGTGAAGCTTATTGCGAACGCATATGCTGAGCTTGCTGCACAGGCACAAGGTTCTGCAGATGCAACAGTATTCTCTACTCGTGCACTTTCTGCTGAAGAAAGCGCTAATATTTCTACAACATTTGCGAAACTTGTAGGGAAACAAAAATTAAACATTACAAACGAAATTGATCCATCACTTCTTGGTGGTATTCGTGTTCAAATCGGTAATCATATTTATGATAGCTCAGTGGCGAACAAGCTTGAGCGCCTAAAACGTGAATTAATCGGTTAATAATTTAGAAATGTGAGAGGTGACATACATGGGCATCAAGGCTGAAGAAATCAGCAGTCTGATTAAACAACAGATTGAGAATTATGAATCTGAACTTAAAGTAAGCGAAGTTGGTACAGTTATCCGTATTGGTGACGGTATCGCACTTGCTCATGGCCTCGACAACGCCATGGCTGGAGAGCTTCTAGAGTTCTCTAACGGTGTTATGGGTATGGCTCAAAACCTAGAAGAAGGTAACGTAGGTATCGTTATCTTAGGTCCATATGCTGACATCAAAGAAGGCGATGAAGTTCGTCGTACAGGTCGTATCATGGAAGTACCAGTTGGTGAAGAACTAATTGGCCGTGTTGTAAACCCACTTGGTCAACCAGTGGATGGACAAGGTCCAATCAACACAACAAAATCTCGTCCAATCGAAAGTCCAGCTTTCGGTGTAATGGCTCGTAAATCAGTACACGAACCACTACAAACTGGTATCAAAGCGATTGACGCTTTAGTACCAATCGGTCGTGGTCAACGTGAGTTAATCATCGGTGACCGTCAAGTAGGTAAAACATCTGTAGCAATCGATACAATCTTAAACCAAGATGGCGAAAATATGATTTGTATCTATGTTGCTATCGGTCAAAAAGAATCAACTGTACGTGGTGTAGTTGAAACGTTACGTAAGCACGGTGCATTAGATTATACAATCGTTGTAACTGCTGCTGCGTCTCAACCAGCTCCATTACTTTACTTAGCACCATTTGCTGGTGTTTCTATGGCAGAAGAATTCATGTTACAAGGTAAGCACGTATTAATCGTGTATGATGATCTTTCTAAACAAGCATCAGCTTACCGTGAACTTTCACTTCTTCTACGCCGTCCTCCAGGTCGTGAAGCATACCCTGGTGATGTTTTCTACTTACACAGCCGCTTACTTGAACGTGCTGCGAAGTTAAATGAAACATATCAAAATGGTTCTATTACAGCTCTTCCATTCGTTGAGACACAAGCTGGGGATATCTCTGCATACATCCCAACTAACGTAATCTCAATTACTGATGGACAAATTTTCTTACAATCTGACTTATTCAACTCAGGTGTACGTCCAGCGATTAACGCCGGTCTTTCTGTATCACGTGTAGGTGGATCTGCTCAAATTAAAGCGATGAAAAAAGTTGCGGGTACACTACGTCTTGACTTAGCTGCATTCCGTGAACTTGAATCATTTGCTCAATTCGGTTCAGATTTAGATAAAATCACACTTGCTAAACTTGAGCGTGGTAAACGTACGGTTGAAGTTCTTAAACAAGACCTAAACAAACCACTTAAAGTTGAAAAACAAGTTGCCATCCTTTATGCATTAACTAAAGGTCACTTAGATGATATTCCAGTACAAGATATCGTTCGCTTTGAAGGTGAATTCTTAAGCTGGTTAGATACAAACCACACAAACGTTTTAGATCACGTTCGTACTACAAAAGAGCTTGCTCCTGATGCGGATTATGTAGAAGCACTAAATGCTTTCAAAAAAACTTTCGCTAAATCAGAATAAGTTCGAGCTAGTCACTTGATTAAAAAACAAAAGGTGGTGAAATACCAGTGGTAAACTTACGCGAAATTAAAGGTCGTATTAATTCTACAAAGAGTACGAAACAAATTACGAAAGCGATGCAGATGGTTTCTTCTTCAAAGTTACGTCGTGCAGAGCAAAACGCTAAAGCGTACGTTCCTTACATGGAAAAAATCCAGGACGTAGTAGGCGCGATCGCTTCAGGAACAAAAGACAGTGGACATCCAATGTTAACTGCTCGTCCTGTTAAGAAAACAGCTTACTTAGTCATTGGTTCTGACCGTGGTCTTGCAGGTGCTTACAACTCAAGTATCCTACGTCAAGTACAACGTACAATTGACGAGCGTCATAAATCAAAAGACGAATACGTTATTTTAGCGGTAGGTCGTGTTGTTCGTGACTACTTTGTGAAACGTGATCATAATGTCATCAGCGATGTTGTCGGTCTTCCGGACCAACCATCATTTGCTGATATTAAAGAAATCGCTCGTAAAGCTGTTGGTATGTTCACTGATGGTACATTTGATGAACTTTATATGTACTACAATCACTTTGTCAGCGCAATTGCTAACGAAGTGACAGAGAAAAAACTTCTTCCATTAACGGATCTTGCACCTGCTAGCAGTAATGCTTCTTACGAATTTGAACCATCTGGTGAAGCAATTCTAGAAGTATTACTTCCACAATACGCGGAAAGCTTAGTTTATGGCGCATTATTAGATGGAAAAGCAAGTGAACATGCTTCTCGTATGACTGCTATGAAAAATGCAACTGATAATGCATCTGATCTTATTTCAGACCTTTCATTGCAATATAACCGTGCACGTCAAGCAGCAATTACACAAGAAATTACAGAAATCGTTGGTGGAGCTGCAGCCTTAGAATAGGCCCAGCTTCCCAATGTCGTATAAGAATACGATAGGAGGGTACACAGTAATGAATAAAGGACATGTTATTCAAGTAATGGGTCCAGTTGTTGACGTAAAATTTAACAATGGCCAATTACCAGCAATCTATAACTCATTAACAGTTAAGATTGAACGTCCTAATGAAGAACCAACAATTCTTGCTTTAGAAGTTGCTCTTCATTTAGGTGATGATTCTGTTCGTACAATTGCAATGTCATCTACTGATGGCTTACAACGTGGAGCAGAAGTAACAGACTCAGGAAAAGCTATCTCAGTGCCAGTTGGTGAAGTTACTCTAGGTCGTGTATTCAACGTACTAGGAGAAGTAATCGACTTAGGTGAAGAGATTCCAGCTGACGTTCGTCGTGATTCAATTCACCGCGAAGCACCATCTTTCGATGAACTTTCAACTACAGTTGAAATTCTTGAAACAGGTATCAAAGTAGTAGACTTATTAGCACCATATATCAAAGGTGGTAAAATCGGTCTATTCGGTGGTGCCGGTGTAGGTAAAACAGTATTAATCCAAGAATTAATCAATAACATCGCACAAGAGCACTCAGGTATCTCTGTATTCGCTGGTGTAGGTGAGCGTACTCGTGAAGGGAACGACTTATTCTTCGAGATGAGCGATTCAGGCGTTATCAAGCAAACAGCGATGGTATTCGGTCAAATGAACGAGCCACCAGGTGCACGTATGCGTGTAGCTTTAACTGGTCTTACAATGGCAGAATACTTCCGTGATGAGCAAGGTGCTGACGTACTTTTATTCATCGACAATATCTTCCGTTTCACACAAGCAGGTTCTGAGGTTTCTGCCCTATTAGGTCGTATGCCTTCTGCGGTAGGTTACCAACCAACACTTGCAACTGAAATGGGTAAATTACAAGAACGTATCACATCTACTAACAAAGGTTCTGTAACTTCTATTCAAGCGATCTATGTACCAGCCGATGACTATACTGACCCGGCTCCGGCTACAACTTTCGCCCACTTAGATGCAACTACTAACCTTGAGCGTAAATTATCAGAAATGGGTATCTACCCTGCGGTTGACCCATTAGCTTCGACTTCTCGTGCTTTATCACCAGAAATCGTAGGCGCTGAGCACTACGCAATCGCTACTGGCGTACAACGTACAATCCAACGTTACCGTGAATTACAAGATATCATTGCTATCTTAGGTATGGATGAATTATCTGATGAAGATAAACAAACAGTAGAACGTGCTCGTCGTATTCAATTCTTCTTATCTCAAAACTTCCACGTTGCGGAACAATTTACTGGTCAAAAAGGTTCTTATGTACCTGTTAAAGAAACTGTTCGCTCATTCAAGGAAATCCTTGATGGCAAATGGGATCACCTACCAGAAGATGCTTTCCGTCTAGTTGGTTCTATTGATGAAGTAGTTGAAAAAGCGAAAAGCATGGGCGTAGAGGTTTAATACTAGGGACGAGGAGGAAAAAATATGAAGACAGTTCTAGTCAATATTGTCACTCCCGACGGCCCAGTATACGATTCTGAAGTATCAATGGTAATCGCTAAAACAACTTCAGGTGAAATCGGTGTTCTTGCAGGCCATATTCCTATGGTTGCTCCACTTGCAATTGGTGCAGTGAAGCTTAAAAAAGAAGACGGTTCTACTGAACTTATTGCTTTAAGCGGTGGTTTTATTGAAGTTCGCCCTGAAAAAATCTCAATTTTAGCGCCATCTGCTGAAATTGCTGAAAGCATCGACGTTAAACGTGCTAAAGAAGCCGTTAAACGTGCTGAAGGTCGTCTTCAAGGTAAACAAGATAACATTGACTTCAAACGTGCTGACCTAGCATTAAAACGTGCGTTGAATCGTATCAACGTTCATGAGGGTAATATCTAATTCAAATTTTAACGGGCAGATTCAACATCTGTCCGTTTTTTATCATTATGCTATATGTACCATTTAAAGATAGCTAGAGGAATGAATATGGAGGAACAAGCATGGAATTATATGAGGCAATAGGGCAGGAAGCTTTAATAGGTATTTTATCGCATATATTTTTTATCGCTATTACCTTTTATGCGCTACAAGCGTTTATGTTAGAAAAGCTCTTTAAGAAGAATAAAGTATTTCAAGTCCAATTAATTTATATTTTATTAAGCATTGCAATAGGATCATCCGTTTCAAATTTCTTTCTTCAAATTTCAAATTGGTCTGGGAAGCTTCCGTATTTATTTTAAGAGACCCTTATTACTATCTATATGTTAGATGTTGAATCTACATATTTCACAGGACTTTATAACATCATTTATGTGGTCCTTTGAAATATGTAAAAGAAATTTGTGAGATTTTGTTTTTTGTTCACATATCTTTGGGTATATATAAAAAATTAACGCTTATCTCCCGTGTTATTGGTCATTCACAAAAAAAAAAATCATGCGTACAATAAATAAATAGCAAAATATTAAAAAATGACGTAAAATAGTGATTTGGATGCTTGAACGAGCGTAAAAAAAGTTGTACTATAGAGTTGTTTGTTTACTGATTATGACATTATACTTCTTTTTAAAATAAAATTTTGATAGGTTAATAGATTGAATTCGGAGGGACATAGGGTGGAAAAAATAATAGTGACTGGCGGCCAACAGCTACAGGGGAAAGTACGCGTAGAGGGCGCAAAAAATGCGGTGTTACCAATCCTAGCAGCAGCTTTACTTGCTTCTAAAGGAGAAAATGTAATTAAGGAAGTCCCTAACTTAGCAGACGTCTTTACTATAAATGAAGTACTAAAAAGTCTAAATGCGGCTGTTACATATATACCTGAGGATAATACAGTATATATAGATACAACAAAAGAACTTTCTAGTGAAGCTCAATTTGAATATGTTAGTAAAATGCGTGCATCGATTTTAGTGATGGGTTCATTACTTGCTCGAAATGGTTATGCTCGTGTTGCTTTACCGGGGGGCTGTGCAATCGGTTCCCGTCCAATTGAGTTACATTTAAAGGGCTTTGAGGCTATGGGCGCAAAAATTTCTTTTGGTCATGGTTTTGTAGAGGCGAAGGCAGACGGACGTTTAAAAGGCGCAAATGTGTATTTGGACTTCCCTAGTGTAGGGGCAACAGAAAATATTATGACAGCTGCAGCGTTAGCGCAAGGAACGACTGTCATTGAAAATGCAGCGAAAGAGCCTGAAATTGTAGATCTTGCAAACTTCATTAATAATATGGGTGGTCGTGTCATCGGTGCAGGTACGAATACGATTCGTATCGAAGGAGTCGATACATTATATGGAACAGAGCATCATATTATTCCTGACCGTATTGAAGCTGGCACATTTATGGTAGCAGCAGCAATTACAAAAGGTGATGTAACGATTGAAAATGCGGTTCCTGAACATATGACAGCATTAATTGCAAAGATGCGTGAAATGGGTGTAGAAATTACTGAGCTAGATGAAGGAATCCGCGTATGCGCTCCTAAACCATTAAAAGCTGTTGATATTAAAACTATGCCACATCCAGGCTTCCCGACAGATATGCAATCTCAAATGATGGCCTTGATGTTAACTGCTGAAGGTACGAGTATTATTACGGAAACGGTTTTTGAAAATCGTTTTATGCATGTTGAGGAGTTCCGTCGTATGAATGCCGGTGCTAAAATAGAAGGACGTTCTGTGTTTATCGAAGGGCCAATAAACCTTCAGGGTGCTGAAGTAATGGCGACTGATTTACGAGCTGCGGCTGCACTAATTTTAGCAGGACTTGTATCTGAAGGTATAACTAGAGTTACAAAACTGTATCACTTAGATCGTGGTTATGTCGATTTCCATGGCAAGTTGGCTTCACTTGGCGCACAAATTGAACGTGTACCAGTTGAAGATGTTATCGTTAAAGAGAAATCAACTGTCGAATTACCAACAAACTAATAGATTTCCAAACCCTTTGCTTACGAGCAAAGGGTTTTTTCTTTATATTTATATCCATGCTGGTGACAGTGACGCAGCAATAGGAAGATTTATTAGTAATCATTAGATGGAAAGAGGACTAAAACCGTCTCATCAGTGACAATGTATCCGGAACCAAACGTATTTCCACCATTTAAGAGGATGTGAGTTCCTATTTAGCGTTTTTAAAACGTATGCCTTGTTATAAGTTGATTGGAGTGGAGGCTGGGCGACTCCTTGGGGATCAGCGTCACAGATGAGACCCTGGAGCGAGCGTAGCGAGTGAAGCGGCTCATCGGACGCCCCCAGGAAAGCGCCCAGCCGGAACGGAAATCAACCTCACGTTATGGTGATAGGCGATTTTTAGGCAACCATCAAGCGTTCACATATTTTGAAGAGTTTTAGCATATTATTCCTTATGAAAAAATGGATAATGAGTATAGGCATAATTTGTTTGATTGGAGCATTATATATGCTTCCTGTGGCATTTGGTGAGAGACGTACGGTTGAAGATTCGCCTGCAACGACAGAGCAAGCTTGTGAAATATTCATAGAAGTGGAGGGACAACCGGAGAAAATCCCTTTAGAAACGTATGTGACTGGTGTGATAGCTGCAGAAATGCCTGTTTCATTTAAAAAAGAAGCTTTAAAGGCACAGGCTATTGCTGCAAGGACTTACGCGTTGAAATCGACAAATTACGGTAAAATAGCAATCGCTCCTACTGTTGCTAGACAAGTTTTTTACAATAAGGAGCAAAGAAAAGAGAATTGGACTAGCAATTTCCCGGGGAATGAAAAGAAAATTGTCGAGGCTATTAACGAAACGAAAGGACAAGTTCTTCTATATAATAATGAATTAATTACGGCAATGTTTTACTCTACTAGTAATGGGAAAACAGAAAGTGCCTACGGTTATAGTGGCAATGATGTACCATATTTACAAAGCGTTGCGAGTAATTCTGATCTATCATCACCAAAGTTTGCAGCGATGAAAGAATGGACATTGGCTGAATGGAATGCGCTGTGGCCTGTTAAATGGCAGGCAAATGATTTCAACCGTGTACAGTTCTTTTTAAATGATTCAGGACGTGTTGAGCGCATGCAGTTAGGAAAGAATGTGTGGTCAGGACGAGAAGTTCGAACACTTTTGGAAATACCATCAACAGACTTTAAAATCGCATATAACTCCACTACTGGAAAAGTGCAGGTGAGCACGAAAGGATACGGGCATGGAGTAGGAATGAGTCAATATGGAGCAGAGGCTATGGCAAGTGATGGGAAAACTGCTGCCGAAATTTTACACTACTATTATCAAGATATTGAGATAAAAAAGATAGATGCATGTTTAAAATAACTTCTAGTTGTTCACACTGCAACTAGAGGTGATGAAAATGAGAGAGGATAAAAATAGTAAAACTTCTCAAAATCAAGATGGAAAAGTTCAATTACAGAAGAAACCATGGTTTTGGCCAGCTGTTTACGCTGGTGGTGCTCTAATGCTAGCAGGTTTGTTACTTGGTTACAATAGTCTCGTATCAAAAGTAGAAGAGGCTCCATTACCAGAAGTAGCAGAAGTAGACTCAGGTCCTGTAGTTGAAACCAATGCACGAACAGAAAATATGAAATACCCATTCAAGGAAGCAAATCTTAATAAAATTCAAGTTTCACAAGAGTTTTATGATGTAGAGGCTAATGCAGAGTCACGTGAAAAAGCACTAATGGTATTTAATCAAACATTTACGACATCTTCCGGCATTTCTCTTTCTATGAATGGTGAAGAATTCGAAGTACTTGCTGCTTTAAGTGGGAAAGTAAAACAAGTAAAACTTGATGCATTTACAGGCAATAAAATTGTTATCGAGCATGCAAATGGTAAAGAAACACATTATAGCTCTGTAAAAGATATTGCTGTCAAGGAAGGCGATGAGGTAACACAAGGTCAGTTATTAGGAAAAGCGACTGACAATGAGTGGAACCAAGCAGCTGGCGTTCATGTGCATTTTGAAGTACTTGAAAACGGAAAATATATTAATCCGAAAAAATTACTAGGCTTTTAACTTATTTCAGCGGTTGCTGAAATAGAGGAACTCAAGCCCAACATCGTGCCTATTATCAATTATGTTGAGACATAATTGATAATAGGCACTTTCTTTTCTCCCAAACAATGAAAATGATCACTTTCAATGGGAGAAAAGAATACTTAAAAATGCATAAAAAATCAGTATTTTATCGTGAAAATGTAAAATGTGTTCTGAATAGCTTTGTCCTTACATAATTTGAAGAAATGCGCAGACGTGCATCTGATGCCAAAGCCATTTGTGAATTTGTGTGGAAAGGACGAAGAACGTGCACGAGCACATTCGGAAGCGCTGTATACGCCTCGGTGAATTATTGATTGAGACGCGTGAGACTGTGCGTGTCCTCGCGAAAATGACAGGTTATTCAAAAAGTACGGTGCATAAAGATTTAACAGAGCGACTGCCAACAATTCATGAAGGATTAGCTGAGCAAGTGAAGGAAATACTCGCCTACCATAAGGCCGTACGTCATATTCGTGGAGGAGAAGCAACGAAAAACAAGTGGAAAGAAAGAGCGAGTCAAGAATGATTCGTTCTTTTTTTATTAGGCAAAGGACAAGTTAGATGCTTATTTTTAATCTCCTTACATAAATTTCAAACACAGAGGCTCTTCACCAAAGATGTGGGATGACTTTTGTTAATGCGTGTTTAAATAGTTGATCTTTGTTCTGACTGGGCGACTCCTTGGGGATCAACGTCACAGGAACGAAGGCTAAAAGCATCCCATCCTGTGATAACGCCTTTGGGATCAACCTCGGTGCGCTTGCACGCAAAAAACATCTGTTGGCCCGACGCCCCCAGGAAAGCGCCCAGTGGAACGGAAATCAACTCACGTTAGGTGAAGAATTAAAAAAATGTTTAAGCAATTTCTTCTTTTCATTAAGTGTTCATATAATTGAAAGGAATGAAGTTCTATTCACTAAAATTAGGTGAAATTACCAGAAGTGTATGATAAAATATTCTAGATAAACAGATAAAAATGAACGTTATGTAGTTGGAAATGGCGGGAAGGAGAAATTATAAAATGTTTTCGAAAGATATTGGCATTGACTTAGGAACTGCGAACGTATTAATACACGTTAAAGGTAAAGGAATCGTCTTAAATGAACCATCTGTTGTGGCGATTGATAAAAAGACAAATAAAGTATTAGCTGTGGGGGAAGAGGCTCGCCAAATGGTAGGGCGTACGCCTGGTAACATTACTGCAATTCGTCCACTACGAGATGGTGTCATTGCGGATTTTGACGTTACAGAAGCCATGCTAAAACATTTCATCAACAAGTTAAATGTAAAAGGATTTTTAGCTAAGCCGCGTATTTTAATTTGCTGTCCAACGAATATTACTAGTGTTGAGCAAAAAGCTATCCGTGAAGCCGCAGAAAAATCAGGTGGAAAAAAAGTATACTTAGAAGAAGAACCAAAAGTGGCTGCAATTGGTGCAGGCATGGATATATTCCAACCTAGCGGCAATATGGTAGTCGATATTGGCGGCGGTACAACAGATGTTGCAGTCCTATCAATGGGTGATATTGTAACGAGTGAGTCCATTAAGGTAGCAGGAGACATTTTTGATAATGATATTTTGCAATATATTAAAAAAGAATACAAATTACTAATTGGTGAACGTACTGCAGAAGCCATTAAAATTACAATCGGTACAGTCTTTAAAGGTAGCCGAAACGATTCTATGGATATTCGTGGTCGAGACATGGTGACAGGTTTACCACGTACAATAACGATTAACTCTGAAGAGATTGAACGTGCCTTACATGAATCGGTTGCTATGATTGTCCAATCTGCAAAAAATGTTTTAGAAAAAACGCCACCAGAGTTATCAGCTGATATAATTGATCGTGGGGTCATTATTACTGGCGGTGGTGCTTTACTACACGGTATGGACCAGCTATTGATCGAAGAACTAAAGGTACCTGTTTTCATTGCAGAACAACCTATGGATTGTGTAGCAATTGGTACAGGGATTATGCTTGAAAATATCGATCGAGTGCCCGCATCCTTATAAAAATATAATGAGGTGAGTCCTTTGTTTAAAGGGTTTTATACAGTTGCAACTGGTATGATTGCACAACAAAGACGAACAGAATTACTAACCAATAATTTATCAAATGCGAATACACCAGGATTTAAAGCAGACCAATCAACAATTCGGTCATTTCCCGACATGCTTATGTCAAGTGTAGGAAAAACGAATGCACCTGCTAATCAGCAAGCAGGCTCTCAATATATGAGCCAAGTTGGCGCATTAAATACAGGGATTTATATGCAAGAAACATTGCCAAATTACATACAAGGCCAAATCTATAGCACTGATTTCACAACAGATATGGCTTTAATCGATGGAAACTTACCGCAAAATGCAGATGGTACTACGGGATCTATTTTCTTCCGTTTAGCACATCCAGAAGGCGGAGAAGCATATACACGCAACGGGAATTTCACATTAGATGGTCAAGGCTATTTAGTAAATCCACAAGGACTGTATGTGTTATCAGACAGAGGCCAACGCATACAGCTACCGAATGATGATTTCCGCCTAGATGAGAACGGAGCAGTTTATGTTAATGATCAGCAAGTAGCTCGTGTTGGCGTATCATATGCAACGAATCCGAACATGCTACGTAAACAGGATAATGGTTTAATTCGAACAGAAAACGGTGAGAATTTACCGACAGCTTACGGTGCCAATGGCGTATCCTTTACACTGCGTCAAAATTATCTAGAGGGCTCAAACGTAGATTCTAGTCGCACAATGACTGATTTAATGACAGCATATCGCGCTTTCGAGGCTAACCAAAAAGTGTTACAAGCTTATGATCGCAGTATGGAAAAGGCTGCTAATGAAATCGGGAAAGTATAATAGGCGAACAGGAGGCGTTTGATCATGTTACGTACCATGATGACTGCAACAAACACAATGGGGCAATTACAAAATAAACTAGATACAATTAGTAATAACATTGCCAATAGCAATACACAGGGCTTTAAATCAAAAGAAACTACATTTAATGAATTGCTTTATCAGCAATTTAACAATGACAAACAAGATCGTGCTGTTCGACAATCACCTGTTGGCATCCGCTATGGTTCAGGTGCAATGCTTGGACAAATCCAATCTAATCAAAAGCAAGGCTCTCTACAAACAACAAATCGAGACCTTGATTTAGCTTTTACAAAACCAAAACAATATTTCAATATTTTAATGCCAGATGGTGAAAATGGCACAAAAACAGTGTATACTCGTCAAGGTGACTTTTATTTATCACCATTAAATAATGGAACAGCAATGGTTGTAACTGCAGATGGATATCCATTGGCAAACGCAGCAGGACAAGCTATTACATTACCGGAAAATGTAACAAGCTTCGGGATCAGTGATGGGGGCGTATTAGAGGCATCATATCCAAATGGAGATATTAGACGTACTGAAGTAGCGGTGACAGAGTTCCAAAAGCCACAGCTCATGGAGGAAATTTCTGGCTCTTATGTTGGATTGCCGAATAACCTGGCTCAGCTAGGATATACGCAAGCTGAAGTTGTCACTGAATTACGAGGAGCAAATCGTCAGCAAATTGGTATGCAGAGCGGTGCTTTAGAAATGTCGAATGTAAATCTTTCAAAGGAAATGACGGATTTAATTCAGACACAGCGTTCTTATCAATTCAATGCAAGAGCTGTCACTTTAGCAGACCAAATGCTTGGGCTCATTAATGGTATTCGATAGTAAATCCGTTATTACTGTTTAGTAAGGAATGAAGAGGAGTACAATCTATGACAAACGATTCAAGTCGAGGTTCTATGCAAACAAAAGAAACCGATACGCCACCAGAAGAGATGGAACACGGCTCAAATGGAGAGCAACGAGAGGTTCGATGGGTGCAAATACGGCTGATTCCGATTTGGCTACGCGTTGTACTTATTATCATCTTAGTTGTTGTTGCCGCAGTTTTAGGTGCAATGATTGGCTATAGTGTAATTGGACAAGGTAAAGCCATGGACGTTTTCAAACCAGAAACATGGCAGCATATATTTGATATTATGAATGGTAAAGAATAATATTATTCTTTACCATACTTTGTTTTACATAATTATTTATGTTCATCTAAGGGGGAAAAGAAATGTTAACAGCGGAGCAAATTCAAGCAATTTTACCACATCGTTATCCTTTTTTATTCGTTGATCGTATTGTTGAATTAGAAGAAGGCAAGCGAGCAGTCGGTTTAAAAAATGTCTCTATGAACGAGGACTTTTTTAATGGGCATTTCCCTGGCTATCCAGTAATGCCTGGGGTTTTAATTGTAGAGGCGCTAGCACAAGTTGGTGGCGTAGCATTATTAAACGCAGATGAATTCAAAGGTCGTCTAGCTTTTTTGACAGGTATTGATAATTGCCGTTTCAAGCGCCAAGTAGTACCGGGAGATCAACTTCGATTAGAAGTAGAGTTCGTGAAGCTACGTGGAGTAATGGGCAAAGGTCACGCTGTGGCGACAGTCGATGGGGAACTAGTATGTGAAGCGGATATTCTATTCGCTATTGGACCTGCACAACCAAAACAGGTGTAATTTGCAATTATAAGCTAAAAGATTTAAAATAATTATATCGAAAATTGTCTTTACTGTTAATCTTTTAATAGTTCTATAGGGAATGCAGATAAAGAAATCACGGTATTTTATAAAAATGTAATGGCGCTATATGTGATTGTGAATGAATACATGTAGTTTTGTTTTTAAAACGTAGGAGGATTATATAGATGTATAAGGAATTGTCTTCAGGTGTTAAAATTAGCATTACGCGTTCGATTTCAACATCTTTTGAATCATACTTAGCAAGTATTGATTGGAAAGAGGAGCGTTTTTCTATGGAAGACTTCATGACTAGCTGGCAAGCTTATTTTCAAGAAAATGCCGCATGGATCGAAAAAATCCCAGCAGATGTTTTGATGAGTACTGAATTCCATGAAGAGATGGCGCAGAAAATCGACGATGTAATTGCAAAAATTTTAAATGAAGAACCAACAGATAAGCAAATTGAAGCAATTGAGGCTTTGCAAAAAGAGCTAGGTACAAGTTATAGCTACGACTGTAAAGCAGAAGCAGCATACATTGAACAATTGTTAAAAGAAAAACAAAAATAGTTTGTAAAAAAATCGGATAGTTCCCTCCTTTCCCGGGCAATCTATGTAGGATCACAAATGCAGACATTGTATTTGATGACATAGCACCGAGGGAAGGAGGTTTTTTCATATGTGGAGAATGTCATTTTTGGCAATTATTCTTGCTGCTTTATTCCTTGGAGGTTGTAACTGGGGAAACAAAGCGGTTGAAACAAGACCAGTGGAGAACGTTAAACACGACGTTCGCCGAGGTGTTGAAAAAGTGGAAGAAAGAAATGACGTTTACAATCGTGACGTTAATGGTGTTAACCGTAACACTATGCTTCCAGAAGCTACAACACCAGGTACTACAACACCAGGTACAACGACAGTACCAGGAACAACTACAGTACCAGGAACTAGAACAACACCAGGAACAAATGCTGATTTAAATGGTACAAACACTGTTCCAAATGCTAATGGCGTAGTTAAAGAAAAGATCGTTGAAGAGAAAGTTACACGATAATTTAAAAAAGAGTGTTTCCAGCTAATGGAACACTCTTTTTTTAATACCCGCGGAAGGTAAGCGAATATCCGCGGAAGAGGAGTGAATACCCGCGGAAGGAGAGCGAATACCCGCGGAAGGAGAGCGAATACCCGCGGAAGAGGAGAGAATACCCGCGGAAGAGGAGTGAATACCCGCGGAAGAGGAGTGAATACCCGCGGAAGGTGGAAATACCCGCGGAAGGAGAGCGAATACCCGCGGAAGGAGAGCGAATACCCGCGGAAGAGGAGTGAATACCCGCGGAAGGTGAGCGAATACCCGCGGAAGAGGAGTGAATACCCGCGGAAGGTGAGCGAATACCCGCGGAAGGAGGAAATACCCGCGGAAGGAGAGTGAATACCCGCGGAAGGTGGAAATACCCGCGGAAGGAGAGCGAATACCCGCGGAAGAGGAGTGAATACCCGCGGAAGGAGAGCGAATACCCGCGGTAGGGGGAAATACCCGCGGAAGAGGAGTGAATACCCGCGGAAGGAGAGCGAATACCCGCGGAAGAGGAGAGAATACCCGCGGAAGAGGAGCGAATACCCGCGGAAGAGGAGTGAATACCCGAGGAAGAGGAGTGAATACCCGCGGAAGGTGGAAATACCCGCGGAAGGAGAGCGAATACCCGAGGAAGAGGAGTGAATACCCGCGGAAGAGGATCAAATACCCGCGGAAGGGGAGTGAATACCCGCGGAAGGAGAGCGAATACCCGCGGAAGGTGGAAATACCCGCGGAAGGAGAGCGAATACCCGCGGAAGGAGAGCGAATACCCGCGGAAGAGGAGTGAATACCCGCGGAAGGAGAGCGAATACCCGCGGAAGAGGAGCGAATACCCGCGGAAGAGGAGTGAATACCCGCGGAAGGAGAGCGAATACCCGCGGAAGAGGAGTGAATACCCGCGGAAGGGGAGTGAATACCCGCGGAAGGGGGAAATACCCGCGGAAGAGGAGTGAATACCCGCGAAAGGTGGAAATACCCGCGGAAGGAGAGCGAATACCCGCGGAAGGGGAGTGAATACCCGCGGAAGGGGAGTGAATACCCGCGGAAGAGGAGTGAATACCCGCGGAAGGAGAAATACCCGCGGAAGAGGAGTGAATACCCGCGGAAGGAGAGCGAATACCCGCGGAAGAGGAGCGAATACCCGCAAAAGGGAAGCAAATCCCACAAAGCGGAGGAGAAGTAAGCCCTCGCGCACAAAGGAGATAAATCTCCCGCGCACAAGCACCCTTAAGAAGAACAGAAAAATGGCTTCATATATTCCACTAAATCTTCAGGTAATTGGTAAACGCGATTTTTATAAGAACCTGTATAAGGAAATTGAAATTTTCTAAGTAAACGATTGGCAGCATCACTGGAATGGATATAGAAAAATTCACGTAACTGCTTATTGGTAATGGTTGGTCTAACTAAGTATCGATAATCTTGTAGGGCTTCAGCAAAAATTTCTTCGCTCACATTGTGACAGTATGAACATTTCCAAATCCCTCGAGCATAATGCATTTGAGATTTGTATTGGCATTTCGGGCAAAGTACGCCTTGGCGAAATCTTGAGGAATCAAGAGAAGCCGGAAGTTTCGATGGCTGATGTCGACTAAGGAGTTGTTGAGCAATTTGAGTTAGCTGTTCATCGCTTAAAATAGTTTGTGTATATTTTTGAAAAAGGGAATGAAGATGTTTTTGAAGTCCTGAAACATGGAAAATCGGAATTGAGTTTGGATGACTTGCAATGATAGCGGAGGGGTTAGAAATAACAACTGCGCCCTCTATGGGGAGAGAATAGTTTTGGCAAATAACTTTAAGAAATTGCATATGTCGTTGGGTCTGAGTAATGGCATTCGGAAAACCTTCAACAGTTCCATCTGGCTTCGTTCGAATACACTGATGAGTAATTTCGTCAAAATCAAGACGTCCGTTAATATTTTTTATTTCAACCACTAGCATAAAATGACGGCACATGAAGAGAGTATCGAGTTGATGTGAATGCTGCGCCGAATTCATCAGAATTAAATTATGTAATACTAAAAAAGTATTGGGACATATTAATTCAAGCCATTCACGGTCAACTCTCCTTTCACCAGCAAAGCCGGCATCAAATCGTCGAAATTGCTCATGATAATAGCCAAAATCTAGGTCCTCATCGAACAATCGCCTCTTTAAAGCCTCAAGCCACAGTAATTTTACAGGCTTTTTCCTAATAGCAATAGACAAGTATAGTTACCTCCTATAATTTTTACATCGTATTGTACCTTAAAATCTATACCTGTCCAATAAAAAATAACGATGCAGATGTTTGCATCGTTAAATCTAGTTCAATCATTTTTTAGTTTTGGTCGTTCTTTCATATCGTGTGAGAAGCGGTCCAATAACTTATCTAAAGTAACACCCTCAGCTAGCAACTCGGCAAGCAATTGTTCGGCATATTTCGAGCGTTTTATCTTGAGCTTTCCTTTTAACAGGACAGAGACGTGCTCGCCAATTTCTTGAACTGTATGTACGGCAACCTGGAAAGGAGCAGGCTCATTATCTGGAAATGAAATAACTGCACGTACATTAAAGACAGTAGCATTCGCTAGAAGTTCATCAAAAGTTGAACGATATTGTCGGTCCATAAACAGTTCAAGAATCCAAGATTGATGGCTATTTTCCTGGTTAATAATAATACCATCGACTAAAGGGAAAGGTTGCATGCCGTCTTTTGTAACAAGGTCAAAGGAAAGCATCTTAAATGTTTTCATTATGTAATATCCTCCTAAGTCGGTCATCCTTTTTAGTATAACATATTCAATTAGCCCTGTTTATGGAAGGGGCCATGCTGTTGTTTGCACAATCAATAAAAACAGCGAAATTGCATATTTCAACAATTAGCATTTGCTACTACAGTGAAAAGCATTCAGCCCGAAAAAACATTCAATAATTGAAAAGTAAAAGTCTCAATATACCCAATTTATGATTAAAAACTGAAGGAAATGATAAAAATCGACTTTTGCCAATGCTGAATTAATTTTTGTATGATGAGAGCAATCAAAAACAAAGGAGGTGAATCAATGAACCAAGTCGGACTGGTCGGAAGGTTAACAAAGGATCCAGTGTTACGACACTTATCTGAAAATCGCGTGCAAACACATTTTTCTCTAGCCATTAATCGCAATTACAAAAACAGTCGTGGGGAAGTGGATGCTGACTTTATTCTTTGTTCAGTTTGGGGAAGGCTTGCAGAGCATATCGTCAAATATTGCGGAAAAGGCTCATTAATTGGGGCAAATGGTCGTATTCAATCAAGATCATTTTTAAATGAAAACAGCACAAAGGTTTTTATAACAGAAGTAGTCGTAGAAGATGTCCGATTTTATCAACTAAAGCCAAGGGATCGTGATGGGGCTATTGTGTTACCAAAGCCACCTGATGAGCAGGACGGCTTAACGGATTTTGTACTACCTGAGGTAGAAGTACAATTACCAGTAGTATCGCAGTCCTAAATGGTACATACGGGGCAAGTGCAAGTTGTCTGATCCGCCATTTTCCTTCTATACTTGCACCGTAATCAATTTAGAGAGGAATGATGTATACCTTCCATAACGTAGTTCATTGCTGAAGACCGCACAGCAGTGAGCCTTTTAAACACAACTAAATATGAATATGAAGTAAGTAGGGAAGAAGTAACAGGCAATATCCGCTGAAAAAAAGAGCGCCAAGAACGTTTTGCTCTTGGCGCATATATATATCTTTAAAAATCGAGCTTCATTAAATCACGAAGTTCATCATCTTCTAACTCAGTTAACCACTTGCTTGATTGAATTAGTTCTTCTGATAATGCAGATTTCTGAGCTAGCATTTTATCGATTTTCTCTTCGATGGTACCAATAGTAACAAACTTATGCACTTGCACAAATTGTGTTTGACCAATTCGATATGCACGGTCTGTCGCTTGATTTTCAACGGCTGGATTCCACCAGCGATCTGCGTGTAATACATGATTTGCAGCTGTTAAATTTAGCCCTGTTCCACCTGCTTTTAAGGAAAGGATAAATATTGGGAAATCTCCTGCCTGAAAAGCCTCTACTAAGCGGTCACGCTGCTGCTTAGGCATTGCACCTGTTAAGAACGGTGCATCAATATTATATAGTTCACTAAAACAATGCTGTAGTAATTGTCCCATTCCGATATATTGTGTGAAAATGAGGCATTGCTCGCCGTTGTCCACAATTTCTGTAGCCATTTGCACGATACGTTCTAATTTCGTAGAACGAGTCAGCATTGATTCTGCATCCTCGAAAGGTTCTTTTAAATACAAGGCAGGATGATTACATAATTGCTTTAACTTACTGAGCATTTTTAAGACGCGTCCCTTTTTTTGAAAGCCTGTTAATTGCTCTAGCTGATCGAGTGTCTCTAATATATATCCTTCATATAGAGAGGCTTGCTCAGTTGTTAATGGGCAATAATCATGAGACTCTTGCTTATCTGGTAAGTTAAGTTGTAAGTGTGGGTCTCGTTTTGTACGACGAAGTAAAAACGGTTGAATTTTTGTACGTAGCTTCTGTTTATGTGACTCAGACTCATCTCGTTCTACCGGTAAAATAAATTCTTCGTTAAAGCGACCGAAGCTACCTAAATAGCCTTTATGGATAAAGTCAAAAATTGCCCAAAGCTCCGATAAACGGTTTTCCACCGGTGTACCTGTTAAAGCAATATGATGCATACCATTTAATTTACGGATAGCTCTTGATTGGAGCGTTTGCATATTTTTAATATTTTGAGCTTCATCAAGTACAACAGTTGCCCATTCTACTTCCTGTAAAAACTCAGCATCCTGAGATACGGTGCCGTAGGTAGATAAAATCACATGTGGTTTTTCTCTTTCTACTAGCTGTTTAAAAGCATCCTCTTTTGCTCGATTCGCCTGATAATGCGTATGCACAATCAAGGAAGGAGCAAAACGCGCAAGTTCCTTTTGCCAGTTGCCTAACACTGAAGTAGGACAAATAATGATGGCTGGCTTTGTGTCCTCAATTGTTTCATAAAGATAAAGCAAATATGAAATAAGCTGAACCGTTTTACCAAGACCCATATCATCCGCTAGACACGCACCAAAGCCTTGTTCGCGCATGAAGACAAGCCATTCGAAGCCCTCATGCTGATAAGGTCGTAATTCAGCCTGCAAAGATGTAGAAACTGGTACTGTCGGAAGTCCCTTTTTCTCTTGAAGCTGCTCCATATAGGATTTAAGCGATTGTTGCAATTCAAATGCAAAAATCGGGTCATCTCGCATTTCATCATCGGCATCCTCTTCTTCAAGAGGTAAGGATAAATCCTCTGGTAGCTCACGAAATAGCAATTCACGAACAGTCCAGCTTTCATCTTCTGCTTGCTGCATCAATGTACGCATTTCTTGCATCCAGTTTGCATCGACTCGAAACCATTCAGTACCTATACGAATGAATTCGCGTTTCTCCTCCACAAGCTTTTTAAATTGCTCAGGTGAAATGGACTGTCCATTCATAGAAAATTGCCATTTGAACGTTAAAATATCATCTAGTCCAGCAACCTTCTTCGTCGATACATTGCCAGTACTTACACGAACACGCATTTTTGACTGTTTTAGATCCTTAAGCCAAGCTGGTAATACAACGTCAAAGCCAAGTGCCTGTAATCTTGCTAAATCTTCACGTAAAAATGTTCGAACTTGTAAATCCTCAAGCATAATACGGATGAAAATATCGTTACTTACATCTTCATTAGAAAGAAGATCTACAATTTGTCCTTGTTGTTGTTCAATAGCTTCAGCATACATTTGCCATTTTGCTGGTAGAGCGTCAGCGATTGGTAGTGACTGCTTTCGCATAGCAGGCGTCCAGTAGTTCTTGGCTGTAGCCGTGCTAAGTACTGTTTCTAAAAGCCAAACATCTGAATCTTCCTCAGGTTCACTTAAGCGTAGGGAGACAGTCACTGCACCTGCTTGTCGTTCCTGCTCTAATGGCCAGCCACCACGCAAGAAAAATGGCACTAGCTTTGGTAAATCAGACAGCATAAGACCTGCTTGTGTCAGTTTTTGCTGCACGGCCGTTTCTAATAAAGCTGTTTCTACATCGTCTAGAGGAAATGTTAGCGAGGAAAAATCATCTGCAATAACTGCGTGTGACCAGAGCGATGGCTCCTGCCAATACGTTTGTAAAGCCGACGCTTTTTCTAGTAACACCTGACTTTCTGCGTTTACACCTTGCCATTTAATAAAAGGATGTAGATAACGCTGTGAAAAAATATCAAGGAGCTCAGAGGTTGAAACCTCAATCGTAAGCTCTGATCGATTGGTTAATATACCATAGACATTCGCTTCATAGTTGAAAAATAATGAAGAAATGAGTGAGTCTGCGTCCATTGCTGCACCGTCAGCAGTAAATCCCTGTAACGTAAAATATCCTTCCTGTGCTGCATGAATACGAAGCTGTAGTTTTTTTGAAAACGGGGAAGGAGCATTTATAGTCATCATACTAAGTTTCCTTTCTCAATTTCTTCCTGTAATGCACGGAGTCGTTTATACTCTGCACGAATGGTTTGCATATATGTTTCGAAATAAGCCGTTTTACCAGCACGCTTTGCTGCACTGCGCATACTTTTCCAAATTCGTACAGCCTGCTTATAGTTCATACGTGATTTTTGTGTAATTTCAGTCATGGCATATAGATGATATAAGGGCAATACTGTTGCAGGAGCAACCTGAAGCACATCCTTTAGTCCACACATTTCTAAATAGGAAAGGGAAGAAAGGTTTAGTTGATGAAGGGCTGCCCAATCACGATAACGTCCTTTTTTAATAAGAAAGAACGAAAACGGTTGAAGCCCGTAAACACCAAATGCACTATATAATGTAGCTTCCTCTTCCTCTGTAAGCTGTATGTCTTCGTATAAAAGCTGGAATTGCCGTACGTATTGAGCTCGCTTTACAACTGGCACAGTTTGCTGTAAAAAGACTTCGGTAAATGGTAGCATCGCACGTAAAATAATGGTCTGTGCAAGTGATTCGCTAGCACGTTTTGCAAAGGTAGCCAGCTCAAAAAGGTCCTGCATATGTTGTACATCAATATGGGCAATTCTTTCCTGTAATAAACTTTCTTTTTGTAGCAGTACATAAAATAGCAGTTGTAATGACTGCAAGGAAATCTCAGATGAAGGATTCTCAAGGTTATTTATAAGTGCTAATTCCTGTTCGCGTCGCGGCTTTTCATAAAAAAGCACTGCCCAAAGCAACATATAAATTTGTAGTCGATCAGCAAACAATCCTTGTCGTTCCAATAAAAACTCCCTAACTAATTCCTGAATTGCATCATAGAATGGGTCAGTGGCAAAAAGTCGTGATCGGCCCGTTAGCTCTGTCAAAATACTTTCGAATGATTGGACACTTTGATCAATAAAATATTTCATATAAGGAGAATCCAACGAATGTCCTTTTGTCTCATTTAAATGACGCCATATTGTATTAAAGATCGATAGCTCCATAAAAAGCTTATACAATGGCTGCCACTCACGCTCGAAGGGCATATGCCGTTGAAGTCGCTCCATTGCATCTGTCCGTATAGCAGAAAGGCCATACCCTTCTAAAATACGCCCAGGTGGTAATAAACGTTTCATAACTTCATTGACCATCAATTGCCAGCTTTCTGGACTGCGTTCATCTGCTAATGATTTTAATTGCACTGATTTTTGCGCACGCCAAGCGCTTGACCAATTTTGCACAGAATCAAAATACTGATAGAGGGCAAGCAATGCGCCAACTTGATGTCTACACCATTTTAGCTGAGGACAGTTACAGCTCATCTCCTCTTTGGCAAAATCAATTTCTACAGAAGCAGGTCTGACATCCTGTACGCTTGCATATAATATAGAACTTGCTCCATTAAAACGTTCAAAGACAACTGATTTGTTCCGCACTGAGAAAACAGCACGACGCACTAGCTCTTCGTCTTCAGTAGAGGAAGGATGTAACGCCTGTTCAGCTTCCTGTAATTTGGCAAGGATAAATTCTTGGTGTTCCTTAGCTAATTGGGCAATAGACAATGCCATAACCTCACTCCTTTCAAAATGTATAGCTAGTGAGCATGTAAGTATAAAGAAAAAAAGACTGTCCTTCCATTATACGATTAAATTGCGTCCATGATAAGCCGAATGATTTGAAAGAAAAAAATCAAGGAAAAGATAGTTAACAAGATAATTTATTTATGTTAAAATCTGAATAATCAGATATATAGGGAGGGATGAAGGATGATGCAAGTTCAATATATGAAGCCTTTTTACACGAAAATTACTGGAGACAAACTACGTCTCGTGTTTGCTTATCAATATTTCTCTATATTAAAAGAAAATGAGATTTTCCATTTCATTCCCATTGAAGGTAAAGAGATGATTATCAATTTGAATACACAGCAAATTGAAAATATATCTGAGGTGTTTGTTTTCCAGAAAGGGAATCGTTTTATCCGACTGCCATTATATCAATTATTATTAATTACAAATGTTCATGAGCATCTAGCACCGATTCTTGAAAGCGCTACTCCAAAGCCTCAGTTACCACTTGTATCTTCAGTGACTGTTGGCGAAGTAGATCAGCTCATTACAGAATTGGAGCAGAAAAACATTGATTATTTAATCGACCAGGCATTACTAGATCATAATAAAGATCTCTTTTTTGAACTACTACAACAAAAGAACCATCAACTCGGAGGTTTCGAAAATTGAATACACGGTATTTTATTTAAGCACCCTTTCCATATATGAGAAATGGGTGTTTTTATCTTCATTCAGCAAATGTTTTGTAGTGAAAGTGAAACGACAGTTACAGAATACTTTCATTTCTGAAGGGGATGAGATAAAGGAGGATGTGGTTCCTACTGAAATAGGGGAACTCAGGCTAAGAACTTCAGAACGCCTTAGAGAACAACATCATGCTGTTGCTGTTGCTGTCGCTACGTTAGCACTGCGCTTTCGCACAAAAAACATCTTGTCGCTATGCTTTTACACATAAGTACTGTTGCCTTAAAACCTCTGACGAATGTTACGGATGTTGAATGGAATGTATAGTGCGGGCACAATTTTGCCAAGGTGAAATTGAAATGAGTCTAAAGTAGAAATTATGAAAATGGATTAGAAATCATTACTATATAGGGCTTACTAAATTTGAAACTATTACCAAATTAAATTTAAAAGAATGTAAAATAGACCGATATACATAACAATAGGGGGTGGTGAAATGATGCTTGGAAAGTGGTCAGCGACGGGGATGTCAATTTTAAATAATATGAATAGACATTACGGGGCAATGAGTAAGGCAATGCTTCGAATTTCTTCTGGCTACCGCATTAATAGTGCCGCTGATGATCCAGCGGGACTTGCGATTTCTGAAAAAATGCGTGCGCAAATTCGCGGTTTGAACATGGCCGCAAAGAATATCCAGGATGGTATTTCACTTGTTCAAACAGCTGAGGGAGCATTGAATGAAACACATGGTATGATTCAGCGCATGCGCGAGCTCGCAGTCGAGGCAGCCAACGATACATTAACGGATAGTGATCGGGAGAAACTCGATTTGGAATTTCAGGAATTAAAAAAAGAAATTCAGCGCATCTCGAAGGACACGGAGTTCAATACTAAGACATTGCTAAATGGGGAATATGCTACGAACGGTATTAAAATTCAAGCAGGTGCCAACTCGGGTCAAAGCATCGAGCTGTTGATGAACAATATGGGTGCTGAAGCACTTGGCTTGGACGATAAGACATCTATTGCAACTCGTGAGGATGCCGATAAAGCCATCTCTACAATGGACGAGGCTTTAAAGTGTGTATCAAGCGAGCGCTCAAGACTAGGTGCTTACCAAAATCGTCTAGAGCATGCTTATAACGCGACCGTAAACACAGCAGAAAACTTACAAGATGCGGAGTCTCGCATTCGTGATGCAGATATCGCCAAAGAAATGATGAATATGGTGAAGGCCCAAATTCTAATGCAGGCAAGTCAGTATGTACTAGCGATGCATATGCAGCAGGCACAATCCATTTTAAAATTGTTAGAGTTCCAAAAAAAATGATGAATTTCAATTTTTATTGAAATTCATCATTTTTCGTAACTTCTATGCTTTTGTGAAAGCCTCTAATGCTAATTTTGCTGTCGTCTCTGCGGCAACTTGGAACGCTTGGACTTTTTGGTGCATGTTTTCTTGGATGGTCGGTAATTGTTCAATTACGTTTATTGTTTGTTCGAACAATAATGTCCCGTTCCAATTATCTACTTCAACATGTCCAATAATGGGTTGATCCATGATTTCAGCAAATGCATCGATTTTTGGATCGTAAGAAATCGCAATAAATGGGGTAGAGTAGATGGCTGAGAAAATTAGTGAGTGCAATCTCATCCCAATTAGCAATTTAGATTGACCAATTACTGCAATTTTTTCTTCAATCGATAAATCAGCAGGGGCAATGATACTTTTTTCTTGCATAAGTGCTGCTACTTCTTGTGAAGACTTTGCATCATGCTCACCATGCATTGGCAAGAAGACAATCTGTTCTCCATGACGTACTAATTGATCGAGGCTGTTCGCTATTTTTTGCTTGTAATCTACTGTTGATGGCCAATCACGAACACTTATAGCAATATAAGTGTTTGCTGATAAGGACGCATCTGCTAACCATTCAGTATGGAAGGTGCTGCCGTTAAGTCCAATTACCGGATCGGGCACCACTAAAGCCTCGTTTTTGACACCAATCTCTGTTAAAAGAGATTGTGAGGCTTTATCTCGCACTGTTATTTCTACCTTATTAAAGGCTTTGCGAACAATAAATTTACTTACAGGATGATTGATTGGACCCATGCCTTGAGCGTAAACAAATACAGGTTTTTTTAACCACTTTGCTATTTGAATAACGCCCGCATAGTAAGGAATCGTCTTCATTCCTGTTTGGTCTTGCATGAGGCTACCGCCACCACTGATGAGCCCATCTGCTGATTTTAGTACTTGTCTGATTTCGTTCATTTTCCAACGATTCACGGCCTTCACACCATATGTTTTTTCAGTGGCCGCTGGATTATTCGATAATACCGTAATGTCTATATCATGTTGACATTTTTTTAGAGCTTGGATAATGGAAAGCAGGATCGCATCATCGCCAACATTATCGAATCCGTAGTAGCCAGACAATACAACATGCATTATGACCACCTCGCGACTGCTTTAGAAATAAGTCGGTAACCTATCTTGAAGATAAAGATAAATACTAGTCCTACGACAAAACCAAGTGAAACGCTATAAAGTGTACGTAATGCCGACACAGCAACAGGGATGTGTAAATGTGTAAAGGTATTAACGATAGACAAGAATCCAATAACGCCTGGTACTAGAAGGATACTGCCCCATTTTCGATTAATGCCCATCACATATAGCGCTAAAACAAAGAATGGGAACCCAATTAAAAATTCTTTCGTTCTTGGTCGAACATATAGGATATTTTCAAGCCATTGTCTAAATGCCAATTCTGCATTACTAACGGAACCAGCGTTACCTGTTCGACTAATATAGAATAAACCTATACCTGCAACGACGATTAGCAGTAAAACATGCCAATATTTTAAATCTTTATTTAATAAAGTAACGGTATTTGAAAGTGTTTTCTTTAGATTTTGATCAACTAGACGGTTGAGTTCTAGTAGCACAAATACTAATACACCTGCGATTGGAACAACATAAACGAGCTTAACGCCTTTAAATGCTTCAAAGCCTGTCATAAATGCATTGCCATTTAATAACCCGATGACAATAACGATGCCGATGATGCTAATACCAACTGCTTTCAAATATTGTAGTAAGATCGAAGCAATATTCTTAGAGCCCTTAGCTGCTTTAATGACTGCATACGTTGGGGCCATAACTGCAATAATTAACGCGAATGCTTGTAAGAAAAGGGTACTTTTCAGAAGGAAGTACGCGATAGCTAAAGCACTCATAAATAAAACTGCTGCTATACGAAGTGGCATCCATTTCACTAGTTCTGAGATAAGGAAAGTAAATACGATACCTGCTAATAAGACAAGTGCCGTTACCCATGTTGGGACTGCAACAACATCAAATAGTTGTGGCGTGCCAGACTTGAAATGATTTGGCATCTGTTTTTGAACACCCGTTAAATAATCAATTGTTTCAGCCAAATTTTTCTCAGCATTACCTCTTATTTTAATATGATAGAAGATAGATCGAATATTTCGCTCTTTCACCGCGCGTGTTGTACGATCAATGCTTACAGCAGGCTTTAGCTTTGTCTCTCTGTTGACATTGATGCTGTGCAAGCGAATCATATTATAATCTGTACTTTTGGCAATTTTGTCTTCACCCTTAAGGGGATTGCTTTCAATTGTGTAGAAATAGTAGCCTGCCTCACTTAGCTTTTCAACGAATACATTGCCTGATTTTTGTCCAAATCCGATTGCTTCAGTCCCTGAACCAAGTAAACGGCCAGCTGATGAATCTTTTAATTCAAGCAATTGCTTAACGATTTTTTCGTTGGCCGCTTTATTGTCTGCATTTTCTACTTTAAAAATGAGGGACAGATCATGCTTGTTGATCATCTCTATTGCAGGCTTATCGTAACCAATTGGTGTTTTTAAATCATAACGATGGTTTGAGCTCGGAAGAAAATAGAAAGACTCATCTCCTATTTGTACTTCTTCTGGCTTAATGCTGTCTTTAATGAGCTGTTGATAGCTCGCGTTTTCAGGAACGCTAATATAGTATCCACTCTTACTGCTATCAATAGCATCTTTATAAGGCGTGAAACGTAGTTGTGCCGCTAATTCATTTTCATTGTAAATGGAAACCAGGCTTTGATGTTCCATTTCCTTTAATGTTAACGGCTCAAGGCTAACCGTTGTAAGCCCTGCATCTTTTAAAGAGGAAAGGATTTTATCCATTGTTAAATCGCTTTCCTTGTTTACTACTTGAATTTCATCATAAGGAATCACTATTTCATAGGCATCATTCGATTGCTCAGCATTCCATCTCATCATGATTCCAGGTGAAGACACGACGAGCAATAGGATGACAATTCCCCAAAGCCATTTCTGTTTCGACATAAATTTTCTACCTCTCTTATTTATGAAAACTTTTTTCCGATAATCGGGATTTTCTTTAAATCTTGTTTATCAATGGCCTTCATTAGCCATAACAATAGGAAATAAATAACACATCCAATACCAATTGCAACAGCTAGATAACCCATTGCCCATAGTCTTGACCACTTTTCAATATCAAACCATAGTGTAGGCAATCCGACAGCAGCTCCCATTAGGATAGAAGATAGGATGATTTTGATCGTATCTTTCCCAAATACAGTGAAACGGATTGCACGATAAATAAAAATAGAATTTACAATAAATAAAACAAAGTAAACAAATAATGTTGCATAGGCAGCCCCATCTAATCCGAAGGCTTGGATAAAGAAGATGTTTGAAAATATCTTTAGTACAACGCCACTAATAATGATGATGGCGCCTGTTTTGGCAGCATTCATCCCTTGTAAAATACCTGTACCAAGTAGTGTAAGGGATGTAAATACAGAGCTAAGGTTAATAATCGCTAACATTAAGCTTCCCTCTAAGTCTGTAAAAAGAGCGAGGTTTAAAGGTAAGGTTAATGCTAGTAACCCTAAAGCAGCCGGCCAGGAAATAAGATGAGTAATACGGTGTGTTTGCTCAATAATCCCACGTGTTTCATCTAATTTACGTTCGGCTATTTTTGTCGTAATCAGTGGAACAAGTGGTAATATGATAGAGGACGCAAAAACAGTTGTAATTTGAACAAGCGTTAATCCTCGACCATAAATCCCATAAAGGAAACTAATTTCACTTGAGTCAGCTCCAGCACTTCTTAAGCCGTACGTTACTGTAAAGGAGTCAACAAAGTTAAAGAGTGCCATTGTGACAGAACCGATGGCAATCGGAATCGATATTTTTAAAATTGTCTTACCATAGAATGAGAAATCGTTATATTTATATTTCTCCTTGCTGGTTACTTTTACAGATGAACGGAAATATTTAACGCGTAAATAGAAGAGGGATGCAACAGCCCCAAGTACAGAGCCTGCCATAATACCCCCAGCAACAATATCATTGGAATAATCCATTGCAACTAGGAAATAGGCAACAATTAAAATTAGAGCAACACGCACTAACTGTTCAATTACCTGAGAAATCGCAGTCGGACGCATATCCCCATAGCCTTGGAAAAATCCTCGATAGACAGCCATATAAGGAGCAACGAGCAATGTAAGAGCAACAACAATTAACGCGATTTTTGTTGACGGGCCCCCTAAAGCATTTGCGATTTCAGTTGAAAAGCCAAAAATGATTGCAAAACTTAAGACGCCAAAGCATATCGCTAGGATGCTTGCTGTGACATAAATTTTCTTCACTTTATCTGTATCTTTTTTTGCATTGGCCTCCGCAATTAGCTTCGAAATGGCAATAGGAATTCCAGCAACCGATAAATAGAGTGCCACCATATAGACTGGATACACTAAACTGAATATACCTAGTACCTCATCGCCCGCTATATTTTGTAGCGGAATTCTGAAAATACTACCGATGACTTTAGAAAGCAACATAGCAACTGTTAGGACAAGAGTGCTTTTGACAAATGTGGACTGGCTCATTTTGGTGCTCCCTGACCTTTAAATTTTAATGCGAAAACCTTTAAAGCAAATCGAGGAAGGACAAGCATTCTTCCAAAACGACTTGGCTGACGAAGCAGTCGGTAGAGCCATTCGAGATTTAATTTTTGCCAGATCATAGGAGCTCGTTTGACTGTTCCTGCAATGACATCAAAGGAACCACCAACACCTATAAATACACCTTTGCTAAATTGATCCAGATTTTCGGAAATCCATTTTTCTTGTCTTGGCACACCTAAGGCAACAAATACAAGATCAGGCTTTAATGCAGCAATTTCATTTGTAATATCATTCTTGTTCCAATCAAAAAATCCATCATGATAGCCTACTATGTCCACATTTGGATATGTTTGATTAATATTTTGCATAGTCTTTTCAAGCGTTTCATTTTGCGCGCCTAACAGATAGATTTTAAAGCGCTTTGTATTGCCCACTTCTAAAAGTCGTACCATCGTATCGTAACCAGTGACACGCTCCGGAAGCGGATCACCAAGTATTTGTGCAGCTTTCACAACACCAATACCATCTGCACAAATGTAAGTAGCTTGCTTCAGATAATTCATGACAGTAGGGTTTTCATTTGCCTGCATCACGACTTCGGGATTTGCTGTAATGACGAATGTCTTTTCTTCATGTTCAATACGATTGACGAGTATATCAACAAACTCTTGCTGATTACTATGTAAAAAGGGTACGCCCATAATCGTTACATGCTTCATATAGTGTTCAAACCTTTCTTTATTTCCTTTTTCACTTCTTTCAGCGGGTGTTTGGACACCCGCTGAAATAGAGGAACTCAGTCTAAGAACGCCCCGTCCTGTGGCAACGACTGAGTGACCAACATTGTGTTGGCCTAAAGCCTCCGGCGGATGTCACGGAATCGGAAAGGAGTTCTTAGGGGATGTTAGCCTAAAATCATCGCATCCATGCGATAACGGCTAACTGACCTGCATCGTGCAGGCCTAAGTACAAAGCCGATTCCGGACGCAATTATGCCAAGGCATAATTGATCTGCAATATATCATACCATAAAAGCAATATTGACAGGAAATTTTCGGTGGAATGATATGGGGAGGATTGTGAAGAAAAAGGGGAAGGGCAGCGGACTGGAATTGCTACAGCATATTTGTCTTATAGTAGGTTCACCACCATAACTGAGGGTTGATTTCCGTTCCGGCTGGGCGCTTTCCTGGGGGCGTTCGATGAGCCGCTTCGCTTCGCTGCAGGGTCTCATCTGAAACGCTAATCCCCGAGGAGTCACCCAGTCTCCACTCCAATCAACTTTTTGCACGATATCACATATTACCAAAACACATTTTCAATTTTACAGTGATGAATCTACTAAAGTACCTTTCAAAAGACAGTAAAAATAATATGATAAAATGGTAATATAATCCTTACTATTTGAGTTTCTTCTATTATATATGTAGCATATAAATATTATAGAAAAATAAGCGTATCATCATGGGGGAATTTAAACTTTTCCTGGATTTGAATAATTGATGTACATAAAGAAAGAGTGCGAATTAAATGATTCGCACTCTCCTTCTTTATAAAGCTATTCTGAATCCAGTGACTTATTATTTACAATATAATCACCATAAACCCATCCTGTTTTACCATTAAAGATCACCTTATACCAGTTGCCGTTTTTTACAAACTCACCATTAGCATCTACAACACCAATGATAAAGCTCTTTGGTTTTACGGTGCCTAAAATAGAAGACGTAGTAGATGGCTCGCTTCTTACATTTAGAGTGATGTTCATATCGACAATCTGTAATCCATTTTTCAGACTTACATAATCTTTAAATAGCCATCCTTCTTGTCCATTCACTTTGACTTTGTACCAACCGCCATTTTCACCTATCACAGTGAACGATGTATCCTTAGGTAATTTCGTGATGATGGAAGAAGCATCCGCTGTATTCGGATAAGTTCTCATATTTAGGTCGTCAACCGTAGCCTGTCCAGTGGCCCCAGCTAAAGCTGTATCGACCGCATATTGCTTTGCAGGAGTAGGTAACGAAGCAGGGGAAGACTGATTTTGATAGACAGGAACGTCAAATACTAAGTTAGTCGTAGTATTGGCCCCAGTTAATTCATACATGTCATAAATCTTTTGCGCTTGGAGCACTGCCCACATAACATGTGTTGCATACTGATGGACCGTTGGGTTTTCAGGATTCCAACGCATTTTATACAATGTGTCCTGCCCTTTACTAATATATTGATCTTTCACAAATTGTGCCCCACCAATAATCGCATCCTTGATTGTGAACCATCCATTTGTATAAGCTCGTTCAGCTCCATATTTATTGGCGTTTGCATCAATAGCGCCAATGCCATAAACATTGTATGTTTTCTTAATATCAGTCAAGCTGTTTCGATTTTCAGTCGTGACCATTACTGCTTTACCGTCCTTATCGAGACCAACTTCAATACCGTTTGCCAGTGCTGAAGCGCCATTGCCTGTTTCATGCAATGCATGTGATAACAAATAGATGGCATTAATATTATGATCAACACCTGCCTGAATAAAGGCGTCTGCTGTACCGATTAAATTTCCTTTATTATAAAGAACTTTTTCGTTGATCGTTTTTGCATTTAGATTCGTAACAGCCGTCGATAATTTTAAAAATTGATAATAGGACGGGGTATCTTGAATAAAACTTTTAGGGTGTACATAGTATGACACTAGTGCCTCGCTAGCTGTGAAAATGCCAGAACCATCTACTTTTGGATTGTTTTTCGCCTGTTTATCTACTACCGCCTTGTAGTCCTGTGAGTAGTTGGTAGTAGTATATTGCTTCCCACCAACTTCAGGTGCATCTAAATGTATCAATCGATAAAGTACAGTAGCTGACTCAGCACGTGTTGCTCGGGCTAGTGGCGCAAATGTATTGTTCGGCTTACCAACAATCAGCCCTAACGACACGACTTCTTGAACATCGGCATATGCCCATTTTGCGATACTAGCATTGTCATTAAACTTAAGAGGGGAGGCAGTCGTCTTGATGTTTTGGTAATCGAGTGCTCTTTTTAGCATGGCAGCCATTTGCTGACGATCAATTTTATCATTTGGATTAAACTTTCCATTTGCATTGCCTTTGACTAATTGATAGTGACTCGCCTGCTTTATGACATCGTAATACCAATCTCCTTCACGTACATCCGAGAAGTTAGGTTTCGTAGCTACTTCTGGTAAGTCAAGTGCTCTTACAAGAAATGCTGTGAATTCAGCACGAGTGACGGAATCATTCGGGCGATAATTGCCTGAATCATCACCCTTCATTAAGTTATGTGTAATAAGATAGTTCATTTCATAGTAGGCCCAGTGCTTAGAAATATCTTCTGCAGCTACATTTGTAGGTGCTAAATAGAACATCGCGATAAGCATGGCCCCGAAAATAGAGAGTTTGCCTTTCATTTTTTAAGCTCCTTTCAATAGTTGATAAGATCCTATCAAACTATCAAAAGTGTAGCATAAAAAAAGGGAATCTATTGTTACAACATGGGAACAGATGAATTTTTATAGTAATAATAATGAAGGAAATTACATTCCTCCTTTGGAAATCGCGTTATATATTTCTGTTTCTTTACAATTATGACTAATTATTTACGGAAGTCTTTAATATTTGACAATTTCGTATCTATTCCAGAAAATGCTTGGATAATGTTGAGAGTCAGGTATAATAGGAAATGGTTCTATATGTTACCAACCTAAATAAGGCAATAATATTGGGTTATAGTGGATACCATAATATAACCGGTAAAAAAATCTTCTATATCTAAATTTATGCCATAATGCTTGAATTTAGAGAAAGATAGTGTTATATTATTGTGGAAAGTGAATAAATTTACTAGAATGGTATTCTAATACTCTTTTTCTAGTGAAATTACTAAGAAAATTTGCTTGTAGGTTTTTTTATTATTCAAGGAAGCTATAATACATACATTTAGGCTAAGCAGTACTATAGTTTTCGTGAGAATAATACCAATTTAAAGGAAATGTTAGGGAGGAATACAATAATGGCAAAGCAAAACAAAGGCCGTAAGTTTTTCGCGGCATCAGCAACAGCAGCACTTGTTGCAGCAGCAATCGTTCCTGCAGCATCTGCAGCAACAATCAAGGATTTCGATAAAGTAGCACCTTACGCTAAAGAAGCAGTTCAAGCTTTAGTGGACGCTGGAGTAATCTCTGGTGATGAAAAAGGAAACTTCAACCCAACTAACTCAATCACTCGTGCAGAAGCAGCTAAAATCTTCACAGGTGCTTTAGAATTAGAAGCTGAAGGCACTGTAGATTTCAAAGACGTTAAAAAAGACGCTTGGTACTATGATGCAATCGCAGCTACTGTAGAATACGGAATTTTTGAAGGTGTAAGTGCAACTGAATTCGCACCAAACAAAAACTTAACTCGTTCAGAAGCAGCTAAAATTCTTGTAGAAGCTTTCGAATTAGAAGGTGAAGCAGATCTTAAAGATTTCGCTGACGCTTCAACTGTTAAACCATGGGCTAAATCTTACCTTGAAATCGCTGTTTCAAACGGCATTATCAAAGGTACTGAAGTAAATGGTAAAACAAACCTAAACCCAAATGCTTCAATCACTCGTCAAGAATTTGCAGTAGTATTCTCTCGCGCTCTTGAGCTTGCAGATACAACTGTAAAAATCGACAAAATCGAAGTAGTTGACGCTAAAACTTTAAACGTAACTTTAACTGATGGTACTAAAGAAACTGTTACTTTAGAAAAAGCTTTAGAAGCTAACAAAGAAACAGAAGTTACTTTCAAAATCAAAGATGTAGAATACAAAGCAAAAGTTACTTACGTTGTAACTACAGCTACAGCAGTTAAATCTGTATCTGCAACTAACCTTAAAGAAGTAGTAGTAGCGTTTGACGGTAAAGTTGATAAAGAAACAGCAACTGATAAAGCAAACTACTCTTTAAAATCAGGTAAAGTAATTAAATCTGTAAAACTTTTAGATGATGAAAAAACAGTTGTTCTTACATTAGAACATAAATTAGACAACAATAAAGTTGATGCAGTTAGCGTTTCTAATGTAAAAGCTGGTACTTTAACTATCACAGCGAAAAATGTAGAATTTAAAGCAGTTGACAACGAAATTCCAGCTGTTAAAGAAGTAAAATCTCTAGGAACAAAAGCACTTAAAGTTGTGTTCTCTG